>NZ_CP026604.1:4404589-4719203 GCF_003063625.1 Saccharobesus litoralis
GACGAAGTTGTAGCTCAAATATTCTGTGAAGCTAGACCAATATCAGAAGGAACATTCCGACCATAACATTACTAAATGGCAAGTTTTAAGACTTGCCTTTCGTTTTTAAATTATTAATGTCTTTTTGACTCAAGAATAATTAGAAGTCACGATGAATACTCAGAACTCACATATTGTCGACACGACAAATTCCTCAGCCCTTAGACAAAATGCTAACTTTGAACAGCTAAATAGCCCTGTTCTCATAAGTTATATTAGGTTCTCTACCATTGAACAACAGAAAGGCCAATCATTAGACCGGCAACTAAAGTACGCCACAGAGATAGCCAAGAAGAAAGGTATGAAACTGGAGGAAAATCTTACTATTAAAGATCTTGGTTTAAGCGCATACCACAAAACCAATGTGACAAAAGGAGGTTTAGGATTGTTTCTTGATGCCGTTAAAAACGGAAATATTCCTCCAAAATCAGTTCTGGTAATTGAATCTCTGGATAGGATATCCAGAGCAGCACCAGTAGAAAGCCAAGCTATTGTGACTCAAATAATTAATGCTGGTATTACGGTTATTACGGCAATTGATGGCAAAGAGTATGACAGGGAAACGATAGCTAATAACCCGATGGATCTAATCTATATAATCTTGATAATGATCCGAGCACATGAAGAAAGTGATATTAAATCCAAACGAGTTCTGTCTAAGCTTCTAGCACAATGTAAGGATTGGCAAGATGGTAAGCGAGGCTTTAGAGTTAAGTGTGGTAAAGCCCCAAAATGGGTAAAGTGGTGTGAAGTAAAAAAGGAATTTATTTTTGAGCCCAGAGAAAAAGCTATTATGTTGCGGAAAATCCAGCTATTTAATGAAGGCCATGGAGGTTTAAAAATAGCAGAAATAATAAACAGTGAATTTGGTTCCGGAACGGTTCACCACACTGGAGCAAACGTTTATAAGGAGGTTAAACGACGTACTCTAATTGGTGAAAACAACGTCAACGTCGATGGGCAAGACTTCTGCTTAAAAGGCTATTACCCCTCTCTTATTACAATTTCTGAGTTTAATAATTTAGTAAACAATTCCTCGTCAAGAGGAACTACTAAGCATCGCCAAAAATTTGTTGGCATACTTTCTGGTATCGACGTTTTCAAGTGTGGAGGGTGTGGAAAGTCAGTTAAAAGTCACATAACTTATCGGCAAAAAAAGGCAGAAAAAGTTCCTAAAAGCCACAAGAGATATGGTTGTGTTGAAGCAAGTAGAAACAATAACTGTAATTGCAAAGAAACTTTTCAACTTGATGCAATCGAAAAAGCAGTTGTTACTTATTGTTCAGATACCGTCAACTTGGTAAAAGTGCTAAATCAATCAGATGTACAAAAGCCTTTGATTGAAAAAATTGATCAGTTAAAAGCAGAGCAAGATGAAATTAAAGCTAATATTGATTACCTAATAGAAGCATCGATGAAAACACGCTCGGCGAGTTTAGCTGAGAAGTTACATAGCCTCGAAAATGATCTAAACGTAAAGTCTGAGTTAATAAGTAATACCCAAACAGAACTACAAAAACTTGATTCTTCAGCGACACAAAGTGTTGTAGAACAATGGAAAGAAAAAACAAAAAACCTCGAATATCAATCCAATGAAGAACGAAGACAATTGAGGTTATTAATTAAGGATACATTCAAATTTATTATTCTCGGCAATGATCGAACAATAAATAAAAAAGGTGTTGCAGCAGCCATTGAACGAGCGAAGGAAAAGCTGCTACGAAACAACCAAAACAACTATGTCGATCTTACTTTTAAATTTCATAATGGGCTTGTCAGAACAATTAGGCTAGATAAGTATAGTGGTGAACTGATTAGCGGCTTTGATCTTGTATAAATAGATAGCCTCTGCAATCTTACAGTCGCACATGGGCCATCTTGAGCCATTCAATACTAATTAATAATTTAACATCTGCTTTGAAAATGGACATTCAACCAAATCCGAATAATGTAGAAAAAAGCTCTATTTTTTCAGGCGAAGTTGCTAGATCGATTTTGTTCTAATCGGTTTTCAAAGCATCAGCGTGAAGATAAACACAAAACTCTAATCTACGTGTACTTTGTTAAAAAGGCTTCTCGGATTTACATAAGAGAAGCCTTTATCTAGAGATTAAGTTCCGAATTTTCGATAAACAATTCTATAAAGAACAGGCAATACAACTAGGGTAAGTAAAGTTGAGGAAATGATCCCTCCAATTACTACCGTTGCCAGTGGACGCTGAACTTCGGCACCAGTTCCCACATTTAACGCCATAGGAATGAATCCTAAACTAGCAACGAGTGCCGTCATTAACACAGGACGGAGCCTTATCGTTGCGCCTTCGATAATTGAATTGATTAATTCTCCGGTTTCAATCAATCGCTGTTTAATGAAAGACAGCATTACCAGTCCATTTAATACAGCGATACCTGAAAGGGCGATGAACCCAACAGCAGCAGAAATTGAAAGAGGCATGTCTCTTAACCACAAAGCTAACACGCCGCCTGTAAGCGCTAAAGGCACACCACTAAATATGATCAGCGCATCTTTTATTGAACTAAACGCTATAACGAGCAGTGTCAAAATAACAAACAATGTGGCAGGAACTACGATGGTTAACCTTCGGGTTGCACTCTCCAGTTGTTCAAATGTTCCGCCGTATTCAAGCCAATAACCAGCGGGTAAACTAACATTCTGCTTAATTTTTTGTTGGGCCTCGATGACAAACGAGCCTAGATCTCGGTTTCGAACATTGGCTGTGACTACGATCCGTCGCTTACCATTTTCTCGGCTGATTTGACTAGGAACTGTCGTATAATTTAGCTCTGCAACTTCATTTACTGGTACAAACTCACCACTATCAGTCGCGATTGGTAAATTACCTAGCTGATCAAGGTTAGTACGCAACAGTTCTGGATATCTAACTACAATTTCAAATCGACGATCACCTTCGAATATTAGCCCTGTGCCTTCACCTGACACTACTGTTTTTAACCAATATTGTAAGTCGCTTATATCTAACCCATATAGAGCTAATGCTTCAGGTTTGGGATTCACAGTAAAAATAGGCACGTCATCAACTTGTTCAAGCCTTGCATCTGCGACACCTGAGATGGTATTGAGTGCAGTTAAAATTTCTTTTGCAGATTTGACGAGTTGGGATAGGTCGTCACCGTAAAGTTTTATCCCTAAATCAGCCCTTACCCCACTAATTAATTCGTTAAATCGCATCTGAATAGGTTGTGTAAACTCATAATTATTACCAGGAACTGAGCTTAAATCTTTTTCTAACCTTTCAACAAAGTCCGCTTTTGTAGAGTTGGGTTCTGGCCATTGCTCTCTAGGTTTTAATATTACAAAGGTATCAGTAACATTTGGCGGCATTGCATCAGTAGCCACCTCTGCCGTGCCTGTTTTTGAGAACACCGTAACAACTTCGTCATATTCCATAATCTTTTGTTCAAGTATCTTCTGCATTTCTACAGCTTGCTCAATACCAGTTCCTGGGATACGCATCGCGTGCAATGCAATGTCTCCTTCATTAAGTTGAGGAACAAACTCTGAGCCTAATTTAGTACCAAGAAAGATGCTAAATGTCACAAGTAAAGCTGCACCACTAACGACTAACCAACGCAGTTTTAAAGCCCACTTTAAAACCGGACGATATACTGACTTAGCACCGACAATTATCGGACTTTCTTTTTCACTGATTTTGCCTTTCAAGAATAAGGCAACCGCAGCGGGGACGAGCGTAAAGGTAAATACCATTGCAGACAATAGAGCGATGATCACAGTCGCGGCCATCGGGTGAAACATTTTTCCCTCGACACCCGATAAGGTAAACAAGGGTACATAAACAATTGTTATAATCAAAACGCCAAAAACACTAGGTCGTATTACCTCATTGCTTGCAGCGTATACAATATCTAGCCGCTCTTTTAAGGAAATAACTGCACCATTTCGTTTTTGGCTTTCTGCTAAGCGCCTAATGCAGTTCTCAACGATAATTACCGCTCCATCGACAATTAACCCAAAATCCAAGGCTCCCAAACTCATTAAATTCGCAGAGACTTTGCTTTGAACCATTCCTGTGATTGTTGCCAACATTGCCAGTGGAATGACAGCAGCGGTAATTAAAGCGGCTCGAATATTACCGAGTAATAGAAACAATACGAAGATAACCAGCAATGCGCCTTCAATGAGGTTTTTCTGTACGGTGCTAATTGCTTTATCAACCAGAGTTGTCCTGTCATATAAGGGAACTATAGACACTCCTTGAGGTAAGCTATTTTGAATTTCCCTAAGCTTTTCACCTACAGCTAATGCTACCGAGCGTGAATTTTCGCCTACCAGCATCATTGCTGTGCCTATCACACTTTCTTTGCCTTCCTGTGATGCTGCACCTGTTCTTAGCTCTTTTCCTATCGCAACTTCGGCGACATCTTTTACTTTTACAAGAGTGCCGTCATCGCTTTTAATAATGACATTTTGGATGTCTTGAATAGTTTGCAATTGACCTTGTGAACGAACAAGGATTTGCTGTCCGCTTCTTTCTATGAATCCAGCTCCTTGATTTACATTATTTCGCATTACGGCATTTGATAGCGCTTCACTAGTAATACCAAAGTGCAACATCTTTAACGGGTCAGGATTAATGTGATATTGCTTTTTATAGCCACCTATTGCATTGATTTCTGTGATCCCTTTAACCAATGCAAGTTGCGGTTTTACTACCCAGTCATGGATTTCCCTTAACGCCATCGCATCATAAGGTAAGCCATTATTCTGCTTGGCACTTTTCTCAGCAGTGATACTGTACATGTATATTTCACCGAGGCCCGTTGCAATTGGCCCCATTTCTGGTTCAATGCCTAATGGTAGTTGTTCCTTAATTGCGCTAAGCCGCTCATTGATTAAGTTTCTGGCAAAATACAGATCTGTGCCTTCTTCGAACACAACCGTCACTTGCGACAGACCATATCGAGAAAGTGAACGGGTATAATCCAGTTTAGGCAAACCCGCCAAGCCCGTTTCGACGATAAACGTGATCCGTTGCTCTGTTTCTAAAGGTGAATAACCTTGAGCCTGCGTGTTTATTTGTACCTGTACATTGGTAATATCTGGCACGGCATCAATAGGTAGCTTTTGATAATTCCACATCCCTAAAGCGATGATAAACAACGCCACTAGCAACATAGTTCCGCGTCTACGGATAGATAATTCTAGTATCCAAGCGATCATATTTTCACCTCGATAATACTGAAGCCATTATGAAGTGGAGAAAAAGCGCGGAGATTAGTGATCATGTCCAGCCTCCGATTTTTTTAGATCAGCAACTAGCAGATAACTGTTCTTTACAACCACACTATCGCCGATATTCAAACCGTCAATGATAGCGATGTTGATAGCGTCTGAAGCGCCGGTCTTGACCGCGCTAGGGCGGAATTCATTGCCCTCTTTGATAAAAACAACATCATTGCCTTCAAACTCTTGAATAGCTTCTTTTGGTACAACAATTGGAGCAGAGTGTTGATTTGTTGTAACCGCCCCTTTAATTGCGGCACCAATTGGCCAAAGATTTGTTTTGTTGTCCAACCGTACCAATGCCAAGGAATACGGCTTATTGTTTAGAGATGGCGTTAAATAGCTAATGTGCGCACTTTGATTAAATTCAGTGCTTTGGATTAGCACCTGCTGGTTTGCGTTAACTTTACTTAGCTGAGTAGGAAATACTGATAGTTGTGCCCAAACCACGTCAAAGTTGGCTATTGTCAGCAAGTTTTCACCATTTGTAAGTTCGCCAATATTGGCTTGCCTAGCGACTATACGCCCAGACATTGGTGCTTTTATCGAATATTGATTTAAGCTCTCATTGGATTCAATCACTACCAACGTTTCACCTTTTTTAACTTCATCACCGATATTGGCTTTTATTTCCTTAATAACACCAGGAAACCTCGCGTTAACGTGAGCAACTGAGGCTGGGTCGGCAACGATTTTTCCGTATACAATTTCTTCATCACGAATAACTCCTTTGGTAACAATGGTGGTTTCTATACCATTTTGTTTCGCCACTTCAGCAGACATGGATACAAACTCATCCGTGTGGTCGCCTCCATGTTTTTCATCTCCACCTTGGTGACTATGATGTTCTTCATGCTCGTGGCCGTCTTTATGATCGTGGTCATGTTCCTCGTGCTGTTTGTTATTTTTCCCATGCTCATGGGGCTCACTGGCCCAAGTAGTAATGGTGGTAAAACCAATCACAACAACAAGAATCAATTTAAAAAGGCTGACTGGTAATTTTAATGTTTTGATCGTTTTCATGATTAATTCTCGCTAAAGCTAGAAAGCTGGCTTACTGTATTACCGGAAGAAATTAAAGGAATGCCTGAGAGCGCCTCAATAGCCGCACTTTGCTTGTGTACTTTACTTGCCGCAAAAATAAGTGCGTATTGCATATCAATAAGCTCTTTTTGCACTGAAACTAATTCCAAATAACTATAGCGCCCATCCGAATAGGCTTTTTGAACTAATGATAAAGCGCTTTCTTGCGGAGGAATAATATTAGTTTGTAAGGTTTCAACCGTTAGGCGGGCCTCTTCCTGAGCCGCATACAAAGTCGCTAATTGGCTGTATATTGCTCGTTCACTTGCTTTCTTTTTCTGCTCAACTTCATCAAGTTTTGCTTTTTGAGATTGATAATTACCTCTGTTTCTCTCACTCGTAAATAGAGGGACACTAAACCCTGCAACTAACGCGGTGTCATTGCTACCTTCAAGTCTTTTTACACCTGCGCTCCACGTTATATTAGCTTGGTTTCGGGTACTGATTGATTGCAATTGAGCTTGCTGAATTCTCGACTGCTCTGCATAAGCCAATATATGAGGGCTTTGAGAAAGTTGAGCCATGATATATTCGAGCGATATTGTGTTGGGAAATGTAAATAAATCGCCTGAAACACGAGAGAATTGCGGTGATTGCTCTCCCCACATTATAGCTAACTTACGAATACTGGCCTCTAACTGCTTTGATATGGTTAGCGTTTTTAACTTAGCTGTTGCGAGAGAAGCTTCAGCACGTCGAAGCTCTGATGTTGGAACTGAACCAATACGGGCTTTTTTCGAGACAGTTTGATAGGTTTCTTGTGCTAGCTTTTCAGCATTTTCATTAACAAGCATGACTTGCTGCAAGGTCAAAACGTCGATATATCTGGTTGTTACTTCACCCAAAATATCGAGAGTTTGTATTCTTTTTGCAACAGCAACAGCTTGCTTTTGGGTATTAACATAAAATTTTCTGCTGTCTACCTTATCACCTAACTCTACAACTGAAGATATCGATAAGGTTAATTCAGCTTGATTGAATCCAGATACATCGCCAGTACCGGCAAAGTTTTCCAATTCAACATTAACGTTATATTCAGGTTTTAATCCTGCGGTAGCTAACTCGCCTTCTAAGCGCTGTTGTTTATATTCAAAAGCCGTTAATTGTGGGTTATTTACAAATGTGCGTTGTATTGCATCTGATAATGAAACTAATTCAACGGATAAGTCATTTGCAAATACGTTATTGGTTGTCACCAAAAATGACAACATAAGCAACCGTTTTACTTTCTTCCAAGTAAACGCGGCAGCCTTAAAATAAGACCAATTCATACTTTGTCCTGTTTATTTTTTATGAAACGAGCGAAGGTTGATTGCCTATCGCGCCAATTAAATAAAAGGACTAATTTTGGGAGGGCGGAGTAATCTAGATAGTGGGGCTTCAATGACTACCTTTAAGTAATCAAAGACATGATTTATTTTGAAATCCAAGTTTTTACTAATGTAGATGTGTGTGGCAAATTGTACATGTGAACCATTACAGTGACCACAATGGTGGCAATCAGCATGGTTGTGTTGGTCATTCTCTGCTGTTTGTGTCAATTGTTCAGAATAACGATGGTCATCTAAAGCGTGAATATGCTCGGTTTTTATGTGTTCAGAATCAAAAATATGAATATCCGCAAGTTTAGCCACAGCAGAAAATGACTGAAGTAATATCAGCATGATCATGATGTATGCAGGGTATCGGTTAATATTCATTTCGTTATAATTATCGCTAAGTTAGGCTAATGCTACCATTACCTATTGGCCGGCGTCACGACATTGCTCATCTAGCAACTCAATTTCAATTGTAGTATGAGCAAAATCAAACTCTTCTAGTTCATTCAATAATTCAAGTTTGTACGCTTTCAGCTCTTCATTTGATATTTCTGTATTTAAAACAATATGAGCGGTTAAAACATTATTTTCACCATCTAATGACCAAATATGCAGGTGATGCACTTCACCCACAATGTCTTTTGATAACATTCTTGATTTTATGCTTTCAATAAGCTCAATATCTGGCGTAGCTTGCAAAAACAGCATAAGAGTCGATTTCAATGCCCTAAGTACATTAAACAATATAAAAAGTGTGAAACAGATCGACAAAATGGGATCAAGTATCGGCCAGTCAACAAACATTAGGATTATCGAAACAACAAATATAGCGACCCAACCTAATACATCTTCAAGCAAGTGCCAGTTTAACACTCGTTCATTGAGTGTTTTTCCGTGACTTAGCTTATGCGCAGCGTAACCATTTACCACCATGCCAAAAATTGCCAATAAAAGCATTCCCTCGACTTGCGGCATTTCAGGGTTGACTAGTCTTGGTATGGCCTCGATTAATATAAATATGGAACCAACAGTGAGCACTAAACCATTAATCAGGGCGCCAAGTAGGGAAAACCTCTTGTAGCCGTATGAAAATCGGTTAGAGGCAGGTTTGTTACTCAGCTTATTTAAAACCCATGACGTGCCTATGGAAATACTATCCCCTAAATCATGGATAGCATCTGCCATAATCGCTGTACTATTGGTTAACCATCCACCTATAAACTCAACAATGGTAAATATTAAGTTTAGAAAAAAAGCCCAGCCAATCCTTTTTGAAGCGCCTTCATCATGATGAGAGTGATTATGACCGTGAGAGTGGCTATGCATGTTGAGCCTCGGCGCTTACATTTTTTCCTCTAAGCCTTTGTACGTTCCAATTGATGATATGACGGATAAAGTTTTGGTACGCCCAACGTTTAATCCCAGTTAGATTGGTTCCTCGCTCAGAATAGAATTCATCTGGTGATTCATAAATGCCAAAATCGTCGTGTATGCCTTCTTTTTGGATATAAGTATTTGTTCCTGTCCATTCAGTCTCTGGCTTTGCTAAGCAGGTAACAGCAATACCATAGCCACAGAAACTCTCTTTTGTTTGACTGAATTTGGATTGAATAGCAATTAAGTAGGCTTCATCAAGAATAAAGCCTTCTAAATTAATCCACTCACCATTAAAGAATACTTCAACCCAACTATGGATAATATACTTAGGTGCCAGCCAAAACACATAAGCTGGAATAGCGCCTTTTTGAAGTTGTTGATCAATCGTAAAACCATGAAATCGGCATTGAATACCAAGTGCCCGTAATAGAGCCATCAACAAGTTTCCCTTGGTATTACACTGCCCATAGCCATCAGCCAAAACTTCACTTGCGGCTATATCATCACTACGGTTATAACCGAATTGAATCTCGTCTTTAACAAATGTGTAAGCTTCACCGATTTTGCTGTAATCATCCAAGGCTTGCCAATTACGCTCAGCTATCAATGATTGGATATTGTGGTCATCAAAATCTAATATTTGTGTTTTTTCCAAATAATTGACACTCATTACCACTCTCCATCAAGAACATGACTTTGATTTACTTCCGCTACAGCCACTACTTTCGCTTGTCGATTCAACATTGCTAAGTTCCTTCTTCGCATCAGTAATAATTAGATAAGCGCCTCTTAAAATTAAGATGGCAATGACACTACCAATTACAATATCAGGCCAACGCGAATCAAGTAACATCACTAGAACACCAGCAGCAATAACACCTATATTTGCGATCACATCATTGGCTGAAAATATCCAGCTTGCACGCATATGCACTTCACCATTGTTATGCCTTCTTATTAAAACTAAACAAATGACATTCGCTATTAATGCGATAAAACCAAAGCCGATCATAAACCAAGAGTGTGGTTCACCTTCTCCAAGTATTCTTCTTGCTATGTCAAAGATAATCAATAAACCTAGCGTCAGCTGAAAATAGCCACTAATAAGAGCAGCATTGGCTTTATGTTTTAATGTTCTACTTACTGCATAAAGAGCAATGCCATAGACAATTGCATCAGCAAGCATATCCATTGAATCTGCTATTAACGCTGTCGAATTGGCATAAAGACCTACAGTTATCTCAACGATGAACATAATTGCATTGATGCCGAGTAGCCAATAAAGCACATACTTTTGTTGTGCATCTTTTAATTCAACTTCGCAACCACAACCGCTCATAAAACACACCTCGCACGTATTTAATACTTAAACTATAAAGTCTATACTTGGTATAGGGTCAATAAAAAATATAACTTAATATGAAAATAGGCGAAATTGCAGAGTTAACGGGTTGTAGTATTCAGACAATACGATTCTATGAACGTAAAAAGCTACTACCTAAACCAGAGCGTTCAGAAGGCAACTATCGATTGTATAATCAAACAACTGTTGATCGATTAATTTTCATTAAACAGTGCCGCGCACACGATATGTCGATTCAAGAAATTAATTTCCTACTTGAAAGTAAAGAAAAGCCAGAGCAAAGTTGTGATTCTGTAAATGCCATTATTGACGAGCATTTACAACAGATTACGGTCAAAATTTCTGAACTCAATGCATTGAGAGAAAGCCTAATCCAAATGGCAAACTCTTGTACATCGAACCGAAAGATTAAAGACTGTGGGATTTTGTCTAATCTAAACAAAAGTATTAAGGGAGAATAAGTAAAGTGCGGGTGACACTTTTAACACATGTACTCCTATCTAAAAATCCCCCATAAAACTGACCGCTCTAGAGCCAGCCCCCTTTTATCTCGCGTATAAAGTGTAAATAAATAGGTGAACATCTGCTTTGATAACTCTCGTTACGATTTAGAAAAACAGTCAATGTCCGTTTTGTGCTCAGAAGCGACATAACCATTTCCTATTCATAGCTCCCTACAAGATAAACACCAACTAAGTCAGCAAAATTAGTTACTAGAACAGTATACTTTTTCTAGTATCCTTATACTTTGGCTGGCCGACGATTGCTGTCGATACGCACATTTTCCGCGTTTCTAACCGCACTAAATTTGCCATGGGCAAAAACGTCGATTTAGTGGAAGAAAAACTATTAAAAGTCGTACCTGCTGAATTTAAAGTCGACGTTCACCATTGGTTGATATTGCATGGCCGCTACACCTGTGTCGCCCGCAAACCAAGATGTGGCTCATGTATTATTGAAGACTTGTGTGAGTTTAAAGAAAAGACCGAGATTTAATAGGTTTAAACCGGCAACATGGTCTGGTTTATCTTACATGGCCGATATGTGTGTACAGCACGTAAACCAAGATGTGGTGCTTGTATTATTGAAGATTTGTGCGATTTCAAAGAATTAGCCCGTTGGGTTGTCTCGGTGAGTAAATTCATAGCCCAAAGCTTTATAGCCTTTCACTCGCTTAGTAAACATGCGTTTCAGCGTCGGAAAGTCATCCAGATAGTCAAATACTTGCACAGAACTTTTATTACTCCACTCTCGTTGAACACGACCAGCATACTGCGCAAGGATCCCTTTCCACGCAATAGGTAACGTTATAAACAACGTATCCAAATAAGGCATATCAAAACCTTCGCCAACATACTTCCCTGTCGCTAAAATAACTTGTTTGCTGTTAGTGAGATCTTTGTTAGCGTCCAGCATCGCTATACGCTCTTGCCGTTGCTTGGTCGATATCCCGCCATGTAATTCAACAACAGATAAGCCCTCTTCTGTCAGCATGGTTGATAAGGTATCAATATGTTCCTTTCTTTCAGTTAATACCATCACAGCTCTTCCCTGCTCAACATTATGTGCTATGTCCGCAACAATGCGCTTGTTACGTTCAGCACATTGAACTAAATGCTTGTATACCTGTGAAATATGAGGCTTGGTATCAGGAAGTAACCAGTCTTCTGGAAAACTGGTTTTCGTTTCAGTAACCGTCACGTGCTGCTCAAACGAGGCAGAAGACTTAACGCCCTTAAATACAATGCCTCCTAACTGAAACATCATCAATTTTTCTAAGCCGTCTTGCCTCTTAGGTGTTGCAGTAAAACCGTGAATAAATTTAGCATGACTCGATTTAATCAGGCTCTCATAATTTGATGCTGGAAGGTGATGACATTCATCTACGATGATCTGCCCATACTTTTCTATATATGGCTTGATATCTAAGCCATTTCGACTTACTAAACTTTGATAAGTGGCCACGTCCAACTGGTAGGTAAGCTTCTCTTTACCACCTAATAACGAACCAGATTCTACATTTTTCAGAAAGACATTTATACGTTCTAACCATTGTTCAGCCAATTGACGATTATGAACCAACACCAAAGTGTTAACTTTTCGTTTAGCAATTAAAGCTAATGCGGTAACCGTTTTACCAAAACCAGTAGAGGCTTCTAAAATCCCTACCGTTGAATCTAATAAAGCATTTACCGCTTTATTTTGCTGACTTTTCAGCTTGC
Organism: Saccharobesus litoralis; assembly: GCF_003063625.1. NCBI lineage: Bacteria > Pseudomonadati > Pseudomonadota > Gammaproteobacteria > Alteromonadales > Alteromonadaceae > Saccharobesus > Saccharobesus litoralis. Next base: position 4,417,277 of record NZ_CP026604.1, read on the forward strand.
CAGTAAACCTAATTTTACAAAGCTCGTCACCGGAATAACGTTTATCATCTTCATTGACTGTAATATTTTGCTTTTCTAAGGTAGAAACGGCGTCGACTAAACAGCCTCGTGGCAACATCAAAAATTTACCTTCAATATGGGCGGCGCAAATATATCTGGGTATACCTATAGTAGCGAGTCTTAGCGCTTGTCGTTTATAAAATTCAGGATTAGAAAATACAGCTAGCTGCTTTAAGCGAGATGTTAGTTTGCCAGGGAGCTTATCAATTGGAATATAAATCTGATCGGCAATAACAATAGTAAGCTCAGACGGACAATTTGCTATGAGTTCATCGTTTACTCGATTAATTTTCTTCCATGGCGAACTAACAATTTCGTCATTGCTAGTATCGTCAAAAACAGTGAATTTAGTGATTAATTCCTCAAGGTCTGCTGGATTAACCTTACCTATTGATGCCAACTTAGCCCATTGGTCTTTATATTCAGTTCCAGCACGGTCAATAAATACACTATTACTTTGCTTTCTAGGTGCGTGCTGTAAAGGTAAAGCGATCAGATTGCCAAAACCACCTTCTGGCATAATATCTTGATTGGGAAATAATCTATCAAAGCAACTAAAAGATAATGCGGGATACATCTCCATTGCTTTACCCAACAATCCATTACCAAGTTTTCTAGCTTTTACTGCTTCTACGGCTTGAGTAAAGAAGATCCAGACATGCCCACCATTACCACTACGAGACCGCTCAATAATATGAGGAATTTGAAAATGGTCACAGGCCTCAGAAAATGCGCCTACCGACTCCATCCAGTCTTCTTTGTCAAAGTCAGTCGCTAATATATAAGTCTTGTTATTTTCAAGTAGTGGATAAATACCAATAGTTTGATTACCTTTAAGGTGTTCAAAAATGGCATGAGTGTCATATGGCTTGAATTTTTGATTTGAACACTCTGTACAGCTAATTTTTGGCTTGTTACATAGCTTAGGCTTCCACTCGTTCCAGCACGCTGGTGAATAGCCACTTCTTCCATTTTGTGATTCCCATCGAAACGGGTAAATATCCTGTCGGCCTTTAAAATATGAGAGGAATAAATTAACTTTCGCATCTGGCGATGCATGTTGATTAAAGTGTTTAGCTAGTTCTGCCTCTTGTTGAGCTAAGATTTGATTGCGCTCACTTATCAACAAATCTCTTTCTTGGCGCAATTGCTTAAGCCGCGCATCTATTTGTGCTAAACGTTCCAATCGCGAGGTCACGAGTTATTCCACAAGTCAATTGAACGAAGTAGTTGGATCTTCTGCTCTCAAAATCCGCATGATGTGAATACTATCATCGCCTATAGTGTAATAAATAGCATGTTTGCCAAATACACTACGTCTGTAACCAGCACAAATATCATCTACTGCCTGATAATGCAGTGGATTAGCAGCAATATTGTGAAATTGATATGCCAAGCCTTCAACATAAGACCTCGCGTTCGATAAACCAAAGTTATCAATACCGTATTCAAATAATTGGTCGAAATCTTTATCTGCTGCTTCGCTTAACCTATATTTCGCCATTAGATTGCTTTCTTTTTATTACATCACTAATGATTTCTGCTGGTGTTCTAGAGCTGAATCCACTTTGTTCAGCCTCGATTAATTTAAGACGTATTGCCTCTACTTCAGCATTCCTTTGTTGCTCTTTCCTAATCAAGTCACGCAGTAGTTCGCTATCACTAGCGTAATTACCAGATGCTAATTGTGCTTGCATCCATTGCTCTTGCTGATCAGTGACAGTAATGCTTTTTTTAACCATCGCCATAATATGCCTCCGAAAAATACATAAAACCCAGATATATTCCTACTTTATACTACCAAATACCTATTTAGTACAGAGATAGCCTTAATTCAGGATTGCATTAAGCCGCAGTTAAAGTTTCAATGTCATTTTATTTTTAACAGATCATCTACTGCGACACTGCCTTTTTCAGCTGGCCGACGATTGCGGTCGATACGCACATTTTCCGCGTCTCTAACCGCACTAAATTTGCTTTGGGTAAAAACGTCGGAGAAAAGCTATTAAGAGTCGCTCCTAATGTATTCCAAACTGCGATTGCTTTTTCCGAATGCCAACGCATACCAGCCTAACTTAATTGACCATTACAAAACTCGGGACTATCTTAATGATATTCGTGTTTTATTTCTAATCATTCATGTGGCGCTTTATTTTACTGTGTTCTTTGTATATTCACGAATCCGTCGCACAAGAAATCTCATTTGACCAACTAAGGTTTGTTACCGTCAACGAACCACCTGCAAACTATCTAGATATAGATGACCAAATCGATGGGTATGTAGTTGAAATTGTGCAACAACTGCGAAGAAGGTTGGAAATTGATACTGAAATAGAACTTCTGCCAGAAGCTAGAGCTTTAAAAACACTGAACACTCTGCCTCACATTGTCATGTTTAGTATTTCCCGCACACCGGAAAGAGAAGATAAATATCATTGGTTATTACACGTAATAAATAAGCGTTGGATTTTTTACTCTAGGTCTGATTCACAGCTAGATATTAGTACCTTTAAGCAAGTTCACAATATTGACTCCATTGGGGTGATTCGTGGCGATATCAGAGAAAAGTGGCTAAAAGACAAAGGAGTTAAGGGGTTAGTTCACATACTAGACTACGAAAATGCCATTAAAATGTTAGTGAAAAGTCGAATTAATTTACTTCTTTTCGAATCATACGGCACTTACTCAACGTTAAATAAACTTGGGTATTCACACAATGAGGTGAAAGTTCAATACGTTGCCAAAGCTTCAGAAGTATATATCGTTATGTCAAAATTCGAAGGTTCTAATTTGTTAGCAGATGAAATTCGAAAACATTTATTATCCATTCATAATTCTAAAAAGCATATTAAACGAAAGAAAAAATGGTTAGATAACTTAAATAAAATTAATAAATCAGGAGCATGGATAAGCGAAGGCATTTTAACGTATTAAACTGTCCAATCATTTTATGACAACTCAATTAAACAGTTTTGTATTTTTTACTTTGTTTCTTTGACAAAGAAGATCGTTGCTTTTTTTAGGATTTCTTTCTCCAATTTACGGTGCTTAACTTTAGCTTTTAGATTATTAAGAGCATCTTGCTCAAGCGTCATTTTGCGTTATAACCAACGCTATACAATGGTTTTCAATTATCGAGCAGCGTAATGTTTATTTAATAGGTTTAAACCGGCAACATGGGCGTGTCGTGTTTCGCTGCGCTCAAGACGACCTACGGATAATTTTTCCAACCTTGTTTATAGTTGTAGCGCCTGCGCGCAGTTCTTTTTCTCCCCTCCTCCACCCCAAGAAAACAAGCCACTTCAAGCCAAAGTGGCTAGGGTTTTTAGTCTATCCGGTTTGAATCATTCCGGTTTAAGTCATTTCTATGGTTTAAACAACCAATTTAATGCAACAGGTAAACGCTGAGCCCAATCGAGTTCGCAGTGCCTACCCTTGGTATCTTTAACCATTTTTAGTTGTGCTGGTGAGTAACCGGCTGTAACAAATGAATCGTACAAGGTGTCTAACAAATCAAACGATCCATATTCGACTTCGCCAACATCAAAATATATTTTATTCTTATCTTTATTGGGCTTAGTTTGTTTGGCGGCACTAATCAAATTACTCTTTGCCGGATCTAGCGAGGTCTGAGCATCAAAGGTTGTGAACGAAAATGAAGGAGAAAACGCAGCGACTTTGCCAAACGTATCGCTATGCTCTATTCCCGCATATAAGGCCATTAAACCGCCTAAAGAACTACCGATAAGCGCAGTATTTTCAGCCTCGGTACGTGTTCTATAATTTTTATCAATGTAAGGCTTAAGTTCTTGTTGAATGAATTGGATGGTTTTATTACCTGTGCCTTGAATACTTTTCCCCATATAGTTCACGCTATCCCAAGGGTTGTATTCTTTCCATCGCTCAGCACCATTGGCGATACCAACCACAATAATATCCAACTTGGTGGCGGTTAGTGTTTCATCCACTTGCCACTCGTAACTATAAGATAACGCTTCCGTAAATAAATTTTGACCATCTAGCATATAAACAACAGGGTAAGCTCGATTAGGCTGATGCAAATAACTGTTAGGTAAGTAAATATAAATATCACCTGAACGCTCAAGGCTTTTCATCGGAAAGTCGTTTAACGTAATGAGTTTACCCACTAGCGTGTCTGGCGCTGTAATAGCTTTATCTTTAGTCCAACCATGAAAATCCAGTGTTAAACTGGAGTCATTTTCGGTATCAGCGAAATAGCCGCAGGTGTATGGCTTTCCATACTCGGTAGCCAAAGGGTTTTGCCAATCACCTTGTTTATACACATTAAATAAAGTGGGCTTTGGACTTTTGGGAATAGAATAGTGATAGGTTTTAGTTGAGTCATTCCACTGCATTTTTGAATTTGGTGTCATTTCCCACTGATTAAAAGAGCCAATTAAATCGACAGAGTAAGATCCAGACGCGCTGCCTGTTGGCTTTAGAATTACGGTCTGCGCTCTTGCATGTAGACTAAGCATAGTTAAAGCAACGAACAGATATGTCACGCGGTAGGTTTTAAGCATTTAATCATTATCCTTAATAAAGTGTATTCGCTTGACAGTATGTCTCTCAAACGGGCTTAAAAGCTTACTAAAGACAAGTCATTAAATCTTTCAACATACGTATGCATGGTGTTAACTAACAAGCCCCACCTCCCGTGAGTTAACCGTACCTTAATCGTGAGCTAGTAACAGGCTTTGAGAAAAAGCTATAATCTCAGCGCCATCACTAAATAACAATAATGGAGACAAACATGCGATTATTACACACCATGATCCGTGTCGGCGATTTACAGCGATCAATTGACTTTTATACGCAAATCTTCGGCATGAAACTATTACGAACCAGTGAAAACCAAGCTTACAAATACACCTTAGCTTTTATCGGCTATGGTGATGAATCTGACAACACTGTTATCGAGTTAACCTATAATTGGGGGGTGACAGAGTATGATTTGGGTAATGCCTTTGGTCACTTTGCCATTGAAGTCGATGACGTTTATCAAGCCTGTGATGAGATCAAGGCGAAAGGTGGAATAATCACACGAGAGGCAGGGCCAGTAAAAGGCGGTACCACTGAAATTGCCTTTGTTAAAGACCCTGACGGTTATGCTATTGAGTTAATTCAAGCAAAAAGCTAACGTTAGAATCGGTTAACAGGTAACAAACTACCAGTTAACCACCCTACCTTTGTCAAACACATGGCCAGATTTAACGGCCGCATGCTGAATGAATATATTCTCTAAACGGATAGCAGTATGTTGACTAATAATTTGCGCAAGATAAATCAACATTTTGCTGATTTCGGTGGTTTGATGAAAGTCTGGAGTCAAAAAGCTAACAATAATGGGATGGCTGTCGTCAGGTTGGTAATGGGCTTTTAACCCAGAATCGGCGTAAGCACCTAATGGTAAATATTGCCAAGTCACACTAACGTGCTCAATTTTTAACTTACTCTTTAACGCAAACGCCTCGCTGATCTTCAAACAGGTATCAGAGATATCCATTTCTTCCGCTATTGGTAAACTTTTAATTTGAATAACAGGCACACCAAACTCCTTCTTGAATCAAGAATAACGATTCGACAATAAAGATAGTCTTCTCACTCAGGTCTTATGGTTCATTGTCTGCGCTTACTCACCCCAATCACATAATAGAGCATATGCTCATGGGGACTCGAAGCTTGACGGCTTTGCCTACATGGATGTAGGTACTTAGGTTTCGTCTGGAACCAGAAACCTGCCCCTAAAACCTGATCGCTTTGACTAGAAATTAACTACAAAGGGTCAAACTGCTGACAATACGAGCTCGATTTAGAACAGACTTCCAGCGCTTGTACGTAATCGAGCCATTTACTGTAAATTGCTGGTATGACACTTTGGTTAAAAATTCGCTCAAAAGCAAATACTGTGTCATTCCCTGTAATTATATGGTGTAACGTATTGATTTGCTGACCATAAGCCATGTGACACTGGGTAAACAGAGTTAATTTATTGTTTGATTTATGAATTATTTGATAATCACTTGTCGCACAGGTGTAATTCAAAAACTGTTTGGTTTTCATTTGATAGTCTGAAAAATTCATATCATGGCGACTCAATACCCGTAACCGAATGGAACCATCTAACGCCTTTTTATTAATCCAACGTTTAGATTGGCGACTAACTTGCCTTTTTTGCGTATCTAAATCCAATATGGGTGAAAAGCCTGATTCTGGAAAATCGACTCGACTAAACAATTGTTCACTTGGTTGAAAAGCGGGTAATGGCTGCTGTGCTGAAAGCGAAAAGTGAATTAGCACAAGGGTCATCAAACAATAACAGCCTAACTTCATATCCTGCCTCTACGGGGTAATTAAGCTAATAAAACAAGCTTACACTATTCTATAGAATTTGGATCGAGTACCTTTTCAATTTAATTTTGATTAGTTGAAACAATGCTAGCTATTTTTGTAGGTTCGACGCTTGCGTCGTATTTAAAGCCTTTGACGAAGCAGCAGCTTCGACCTACAAAAGATTCAACTGATCATTTCTTTATGGAAACACGACTACATTAACTCAAAAGTTTTTGAACGATTGAATTTATAACCGTTGGCTAAATTGTAGGGTTAATTTTACATCGACAAACCTTGTGTTAGCCGAAATAAATTCAGCTCTACAAATTCAGCCCAACTAATTTAGCCCATCAGTGGAACGGGTCTTTAATCTCGCACGCTTTTCTACTTAGATTGCTAATAAAAACAAGCTTTAACGTGTGTGAAGTTAATGTTCAGCTTATTATAAAATGTATCAAAAAAGGCTTCCGAAGAAGCCTTTAAACGAGGTTTTTAGCCCTGTACAGCCTATTGCCAGCTTATCAAAATAAGTGACTAAACTTATTGAGAAAAGCCAGCACGGGCCAACGCCATTTGATTTTCAGACTCGCGACGCACATAACCAACCCATTGCTTGGCCATGCTCTTACTCTCGTTATACTTATTGGCTTGCTCAAACGCGATAAGTGACTCACTATAATTTTTTAAATTAAAGTGTGACATGCCTAAAACCACGTAAGCGATACCTTCTCTTGATAAGCCACCTTTAGCCAAACCTTTTTCAACCGCAGGAATAGCCTCTTTGTAACGTTGTAAGTTCATTAAGGTTTGTGCGAGTTCTACATCCAAATTACCATCATCAGACATGCTAGCGGCTTTTGCTAAAACAGGGATCGCTTTTTTCTCTTCGCGTGCCATCACTAAACTTTGAGCAACAAACTTTAAGTTCTTAGCATTTTCTTCCACTGTGCCTGCTTGCATGGCTTTTTGCAGTAATTCTGCGCCTTTATATGGCACTTCATTAAACACATACAACTGAGCAAGAGTTAATATATCAGAGCGTTTAGTTACAAAACCACGTTGGTAAGCCACTTCCATAATCGCCATTTGTTTAGCTTCTTCTTCAAGCTCACCGTACATATTCGATAGCTGGATCCAATACTCAGGCTTATCAAACAGCTTGACCATTTCAACTAACACTTCAACAACTTTTTCAGGCTGTTTTAATTCAAAGTAAATCGCACGCTGCAATACTAACCAAGACTCTTCAACATTCATACCTTCTGCTTTAAACATAGCGATGGCTTTTTCCAACGGCTTTAATGCGTTTTGGTAGTCTTTCTTTTGATAATACGCTTGCGACAACAATACGTAAGATTTCGCGTTAACCTTATCGCCAGCATTGGCCATCCATTGATTAAGATAATCAATGGCCAAATCATAATCTTCTTCCATCATGGCTAATTGCGCTAGGCTGTACAAGGTACTTAAGCGCAATGAATCAGGGATCGCTTCTTCTGCCACTACATGTTTAAAGTGATCGATAGCTTTTTTGAAATTTTCTTGGTTGTAATAAATAAACGCATAAAAGTTGTTCATCATAGCTATTTCGTAACTATTCATTGATGCTTTTTTGCGACTAACATTATCTAATGCTTCGATAGCTTCAGTAGGCTTACCTTCATCAGCTAACTTTTGTGCTCTAGCCAATTGGCTATATACCTTAGCTCGTAAAGCAGGCACACGTTTAGATTTTTTAGCTTCTTTAACAGCTTCAGCAGCAACTGATTGAGTGAACGATGTATTGACTAACAGAGGCAATACCGCGACAAGGCCTACTAATATCTTACGCATATAGTCATTTCCCAATTTATACATTAATCAAACCCACATTGGTTTGATTGGTTACAAAAAATAATTAGCGGCTTAATTAAAGGCCGCTAATTGTCTATCGAGCCATTTCAAAAGTAATGCGGTTTTGAACACCGGCTACTTCTACAGGCTCACCATTAACCACTCTTGGCTTGTACTTAAATTTAAGGGCTGCATTGATTGCAGCTTGGTTAAATATATTTTGCGGCTCGGCTTCTACAACAAACGGATCGGAAACCGTACCTAGCTTACTCACTGTAAATTCAACAATGACATAACCTTCAATACCACGTTGCTGAGCACGCCTTGGGTAAACCGGCGCAACTTTAACAATAGGTAAATATTCACCATCTCCCGAATCTAATGACAAGCCACCTTCTAAACCAACATCCGCTGCCACATCAGCACTAAAATTAGTCGCGACTGCATCGGCGTTAGGATTAGGTGCTTCCATTTGTGGTTGCTCCATCGGTGGTGGCGGCTCCTGTGGTTTAGGTGGCTTTTTAGGCTTGATTTTTTTCTTTTCAACCTGAGTCTCTTTTTTGACTCGCACAAAATCAAGAACACTGCCCTTAGGCGGCTCACTAAACGCACCTTCACCACTAGCGATTAAAGATTGCATTCCCCAAACAATGACAAATGTCACGCCGGCTGCAAAAGCTATCGCTAATAAATATCTGATTACGCTGTTCATGACGTTATTTATCCGCTGCTATTGATACGTCATATGCGCCTGCTGCACGCGAGGCATCCATCACTTTAACCAAGGTATCAACATTGGCTTTTTTGTCTGCTTGAATAACCACGGAACCTTGTGGGTTTTCCGCTTTTAGGCGCTCAACATTGGCTTGTACTGCACGCACGTCGACACGACGTTTATCAATCCAAACTTCACCTTTGTCATTAATTGCAATCAAAATGTTGGCACGATCTTTTTTAACCGCGGTTGGAGCATCTGGACGGTTGACATCAATACCGGCTTCTTTAACAAATGAAGCAGTAACAATGAAGAAAATAAGCATGATAAAGACAACATCCAACATGGGAGTCATATCAATTGTTGCTTCTTCTTCGTCTTGCATAACGCTGGTTGCTAACTTACGCATTTTATATCTCTCTAAATTGGACTTATTAGCCTTGCTAATAAAATCTAAACTGGCGCGAAACTCGCTCGGCGATTTATCTGTGTACTTCTAAGTGATCTTCAAGCAATTCAACTTGGCGCTTGGCATTTCTTTGCAACCAAGTGAGGGCAAAAATCCCTGACAACGCCCCTACCATACCGGCCATAGTCGGTATAGTGGCTTTAGAAACACCCGAAGCCATAGAACGAGCACTTCCCGAACCCGATATCGCCATCACATCAAACACTTCAATCATGCCGGTCACGGTTCCTAACAATCCCAACAATGGGCATAAAGCAACCAAAGCACCTAAAAACGCAATGTGCTGATTTAACTTGATTGACGCTCGTGAAACTTGTGCTTCACGTATTTGGTGAGCTTCCCATGAAGAATGGTCATCTCGCTTATTCCAGGCCGATACAATTTGTTTTTCAACACGCTTATAACCATTAAAGGCAAAGCCAATCCGCTCTAATATCACAATCCACATAATGAAGATTAGGCCGGCAATCAGGGTTAATACCTGACCGCCTGTTTCCATAAACCCTCGAACTGCTTCGAACATTTCCCAAAAGGCTAGCATTGACTATGCTCCTTTTTCTGAGCGCTCTGCGATAATGCCAGCACTTTGCTCTTGCAAAATGTAGATTAGGTTTTTGCTACGCGTATTAAGTACCGTATAAATCAGTACCGTAGGAATGGCGACAACTAAGCCAAGTACAGTAGTAACAAGCGCTTGCGAAATACCGCCAGCCATCAACTTAGGATCACCAGTACCAAATAACGTAATGGCTTGGAACGTATTGATCATACCGGTCACTGTTCCTAGTAGCCCCATTAACGGTGCAACCACTGAAATAATCTTGATAAAGGTTAAGAAGCGAGACAGCTTAGGCACTTCACGTAAAATCGCTTCACTTAATTTCAACTCTAGCGCTTCTACATCAGCATCAGGGTTGTCGTCTTTCACTTTCATCACACGACCCAATGGGTTGTTGTCTTTAGCAACATCTGATTTAAGCTGGCTATGCATTTTTGCACCGACAACAGCTAGGCCAACAAAGCGAATCAACGCAATTAATAAACCGACTAAACCAACAGCTAGAATGATATAACCAACAGTACCACCCTGCTCAACACGCTCTTTTAAGTCTGGCGCTTGAACCAGAAGACCTAAAATAGAGCCACCTGTTGGGTCTAATGCAAATTGTACTAATTCACCATTACCGGTTTGAATGTTGGCTGCGCCTGCTAAAAAGCGCTCAGAAGGTTGACGCGATAACTCAGCAAGCGTGCCAGTTTCAGTCACATATTCTAAGTACTTACCATCCGCTACTAAGTTAAATGCACCAACACGCACAACTTCTTTTTCAACTTTGTCACCGCTTTGTAAAACAACTGGGGCGTTAAACGTAGCGACTTTACCTGACTCGGTCATTTCACGTTGTAATGCAAACCAAACTTGCTCTATTTCTTCAATTGAAGCTAACTTAGAGCTTTTACCCATTTTTTGAGCTAGCTCGTCCATTACCACATCACGACCTGCATACTGGGCAGAAATTAGTGAAGTAGAGAATTTATTTTTTGCATCGCCAGCCACTTGCTGCAATACACCAAACAACTCTTTTAAAGACCCCATACGCTTATCAAGCGCTTCTTGAAGATCAGCTGTTTTAAACTCGTTTTCTTCAAATTGTGTTTCAAGCTTTTCACTTAACTTAATTTGGTTGTCACGCTCATTACGCGCTTCATTAAGTAAACGAACCTGTTGATCACGTTGCGCTTTAAATTCCGCTTCACGACGCTGGTTTTCTTGAGATTGGAACATTTTACCTTGTTCCAAGGTTTTCAATAATTCGTCTAGGTTAACTGGCTCTGCATTAACTTGTAGAGAAGCTGCAAAAGCACTCGCAATAACTAGAGATTTAGCAATACTTTTTAACATTGAATATTCTCCACTACTTGGCAGAAGCAATTGGTAGGTTAAGTAGATCAGGTGCTAATTGCTTACGCGCAATTCGAATACCTTTAGTAATTTGAATACGGTTTTCAGCAGACAAAGCAACATATTCTTGCTTTTCGTTGTCCCACGTACCGCTGAACTTGCCATCACGTGTTTGATAAATCAGTGATAAACGTCCAACACGTAAAAAGTCGACATCGCGTTCCTGACCTTCAACGTTTAATAAACCGGTATAAGCTTCAATAGTACGGCCGTAATCCACTTCAACTTGATAAGCTTCTAATACACGACGGAACTTTTCAGAACTGCTAACATCCGCTGCAGTCATCATTTTGCGTAAATCAGCAATACGTTTGCTACGCTCTTCTGGTAAAAATGGCACATCCAATTTTACAAACTGCTCTAAACCGTCAATCATGCGCAACATCAGTGGCATAATTTGACGCTCAACTACGCTAACTTGGTCGATAGATGCGTTTAGGTCACGCATTTCTTGTAGTTGATTATCAATCTGTTCCTGAAGCTGACCGTTGTACACCTTAAGGCCATCAATTTCCTTATTGACTGTTTGGAACTGCTGTAAACGACTGACCGTGTCATCACTAATAGAATCGATACGCTGTTGCGACTTTTTAGCCGACTTATTTATTTCACTACTTGCTTTTACGACAGGGTCTAATGTTGAATCTGCATGAACGCCACTGGCCATTAGACAGGCGCTCAAAAGACTTATTTTTAAAGGGTTTGCAAGCTTCATTGCAGCTTCCTCGGTTAAGTAGAATCTTTAATCGAGGCGCAGGATATTGCAGTCTTGTGACCGTTTTATGACACTGAAACAATGTCATTTTTTCTTAATAAAAGTGAAACCTAAATGAAATGTAACATCTAAAATAGACAGTAAAACTCAAATAATCCGTTATAGAACCTAAACTATTTTAGATACAAAAAAGCCCCAGTATTTTGCAACACTGGGGCTTTTGATAAATCTGATGCCTATATCAATTAGAACTCGTATTTAAAGTCGACACCGAAACCAATACCCACTTCTTTACGACGTACAACGACATCTGATTGTGTAACTTCAACATCTGAATCAAGTAAGTTTTTAACTTTTACTTTAACCGTTGTTGAAAAGTCAGGGTAATAACTATAAACCATGTCTAAAGAATGGAATGGTTGTTCAAACGCATCTTCACGGCCACCTACACCCGACGCAAGAATACGCTCACCGAACACGTTATAAACCAACGACGCAGTATGGTTACCATCATCTGAATCATACCCCAATTGCATATTAGCTACGTATTCAGAGTGACCACTCATTTGCTTAGTCGGATTCGTTAAGTTTCCAGCGAATGCAGGGTTAATCGTAACTTCAGATTCACTTAAAGTCACATTACCTGAGAAGAAAGTACCACTAATCAGTCCACTTAAGTCATTTAGCCATTCTACTTCAACGCCGTATACTTGAGCGTCTTCGCCATTGACAAATGTCGCTGAATAATCTTCATCACCAACACGTAAAACCGTTTCAATAGGCGCTTGGATATCTTTATAGAACGCAGCTATAGTGAAATTATCACCATTGTCTGAATAGTTCTCATACCTTAAATCGAAGTTTTTCAAATTACTGCTTTGTAATCCAACACGACCAAAAGTACGAATATCAGTTAACGGGTCATAGTAAGAGACAGGAACAACTTCACGTAAGTCAGGGCGAACAACCGTTTCACCATAACCTAAACGCACTTGATAGTCGTTGCCACCAATGTAAGTAAATGACAATGCTGGATATAGGTCATCACTATTGATGCTACCGTCTTGAATTTTTTGATCTGAATAAAATGTTTCTAAATCATCAGCAGTAAAAATTAAGCTCGACGTACCAATCGAAGTTTGACGGAACTGTTCATAACGTAAACCACCACTAATACGCCATGCTCCTTTATAAAGAACATCAAATGAACCATAACTTGCAACAATTTTTTGTGCCGCAAGATAGTCATCCGCATCAGGAGAGGTCGGTTCGTTAAAGTCGACTAATATCTCATTACCATTTACAAAATCTTCAGTTAAATAACTCGCAACATTTAATACATCGGCTTCGTTAGCGTTTAACTGTAATGGGATATTGGTATCGTTATTAATAACAAAACTTGAAGTCGTATAAATACGACCGCGATCCGTAGCATCCGTACCAGCTTTGAACTCAACTTCAAATTCACCAATATACATTGGGTAAGTTAAGTTGAAACCATATGAGTCAACATTATCCTGCATATCAGTGTAATTAAAGGTCGCACGGTTATCATCACCCGTGATACCGGTATTTTTATACACCCCATCAGTATAATTTTCTTCGAATTCAAATTTTGCATTGGTTGGGATTTCTGTTTCAGCTTTAGAACGCGTGTATTGCCAATCCAAACCTAAGCCATTTAAATCCAAAAACGTATGCTGACCAATTAATTGATTAATTTTTAGCGTTCGTTTTTCGTAGTTAAATTCGTGAATACGGCGCGCTCGATCTTCATTAGCAATAGTAAACACGTTACTACCAGCTGGACTTTGCGCAATAACAACGTCTGTTTCGTCTTCATTATCCGCTAGGTACAAATTAGCCCAAGAGATCTTATGGCTGTCAACTTCATAACCCAAATTCAATACGCCGTTATAGCGCTCAGTTTGAGTTGTTACTGTTGAATCTTTAACTGTATTGAAACAAGAGTTGGTTGCATCTTCCGATGTGCTTAGACTCTCACTACAGTCAGCATCAACATCAGCTGCGATAACACCTGTGCGCTGTTTACTCGCATCCCAGACTCGATCATAAGAAACCGATGCAAGAACACCTATATTACCGCCAAAAAAGTCTTCTTCGAAGCTATTACCAATATGGAATTTACCTTTTAAAGCCGGATCTAACGACTCTTGTTCCATATCATAATTTCTAGGCATTGACGTTAATAGCTCGTTATTCAATGCAATAGCTTGATCTGATTTAGACACGCCGCCTTTAGCTTGTAAATTATTACCTTGGATTAAGCTTCGCAAGCTAAAATCACCTTTGTATTTTACAATAGCTTCAGCTAGTTCTGCTGGAACACCACCTGATGGTCTATCATAGGTGTAACCTTCGTCTGCACTAGAATCAATTGAAGTTCCAATTTCTAATCCAGCAGTAAACTCACTTGGTACTGTTTTAGTTCTGATGTCGATACTACCGCCACCAAAAGCCGCTGGCATACTTGGAGAAAACGCTTTTTGTACTGATAAACTTTCAATAATACTAGAAGGAATAATATCAAGCGGAATAACGTTTCGGGTTAAGTCAGGGCTTGGAATATGCGCACCGTTTAATCGAGCACTAGAATAACGCTCACCTAAACCACGTACATAAATAAACTTCCCGTCAACCAAAGTTAAACCCGTCACACGACGTAATGCAGAAGCCGCGTCGCTATCACCAGTACGAGATAACTGCTCTGCACCTAAAATGTCAGCAACAAATGCTTGGCTTTTACGCTCTTCAATAACGGCAGCAGCCGAACCTTGTAATCGACTGCCTGTTGCAACAACTTCTTCCATCATTGCATCTTCATCTGCAGCCATTACCGCTGGAACACTACCTAACAAACTAAAGCCAACCGCCAACGCGATTTTGTTAAATTTGTGTTGATTTTTCATAATAAAACCTTTCTTCGACAAAAAAATAGGCGCAACAAGGGCGCCTATTCATTCAAATCAAACGGCAAGTTAGTCTTGCTCTGCTGCGTTAACAGCCATTTCAACCCACTTGTACCATTCAGAAGAAGTGTCTTGATCTGAAACCGCACCAATGTATGTAGCAGCTTCGAAGAAAGTATTAATTGTGCTTGGGTCAGTTGCTGTAATAGTAATGTCAGTTGATGCAGTCTTAGTTGCAAATGCGTTTGCCAATACGTCAGCGTTACCGCCTACAGATTCGTTTGAACCACCATTGCTAAACCAATCAGTTTTAGCTTCGCCACCTGGTAATGCATCTGAAGATTTGAATTCATTTACACAAGCCATAACAGAAGTAGTGAAGTTAAGCTTATCAGCTTCTGGCGCACCTAAAGCAGCTGCATCAGCGTCAACATCAGTTGAGTGAGGCTTAGCACCGTCGCCTTTAAATTCGATACAGTCAGTACCATTAGTACCGTCAGCTTTAACCATTAATACATTGTAGTATTGAGAGCGGATGTAATCGTCAAACTTATATGCTTGTGAAGAAGATACGTCACGAACAGATTTACCATCTGTAGTAATAACAGTTACGTTAGCAAACGTTGGGTTAGAACGAGGAGCTTGAGCTGATGTACTACCTTTAATACCGTCAGTTTCAAAACCATTGTTACCCATGAATAAAGGTGTACCTTTGGCTAAAGTCAATGGAACTTTGTCATCTTTATCATCAATTTTGCCGTCACCATTAGTGTCTTCACCTTTGGCACTTTTATCAGCTTCTTGAAGAATTACGGTTTCTTTAACTGTTTTTACAGTACCGTGCTTAACAAAGATGAACTGGCCATTACCTTGCCAACCAGCATCAACATCGATAGCGTCATCTTGCGTGTCAGTTACTGCGATATGTTTAATGTTAGCCGCACCACCGAAGAACTCGATACCATCATCGTAACCTTGGTGAATGTGGATGAAATCAAATAATGAACCTGAACCAACTGCATTCAAAGTTAGTGAGTTCAAATCGTCACCTGCACCGCCAGTTTTAGGGCCTGAACCTGCATACCAGATTTTAGCGTACTTAATGTTACCGCTTGAATCTGTGTTATCTGTACCGCCGTAGTAACTTGTAACAGCTTCTGATTCAGCATTACATGTATGAGGAACGTGGTCACGCTCTTGGTCTGTACATTGGTCTGTCACACCATTACCATTAATGATAATACCACCCCAGTCAGCAAACTGCGGACCATCACCAACTACGTCTAAACGAGGGAAAGCGTTAGCAGAAGTAAAAGTGATTGGCTTATCAAATGTACCAATAGCTTCGATTTTTGCACCACGTGCAATACGAATAATCGCTTCACCACTTTGGAATGCTAATGTAGCACCTGGCTTAACAGTCATTGTTGGACCGTCTGTTGGGATAGTGAAACCTTGAGTTGTGTTACCATCAGCACCAAAAAGTAAAGCACCAGCGAAAGAGTGAACACCACCGCCAGCTAATTCTTCAAATGTTAAGTTTTCTGTAATAGAAATATTCTTACTTGCAAAGCTTGCGTTATATAAACAGTCTAAACCGTCAAAAGTACCTTGTTTAGAACCATATGAAGCACAAGGATTAGTTGTACTATCTTTATCGCCAGTAGCAACATCACCGTTGCCATTGTTATTTACAGTAGGGGTAATATTGATATCACCACCACAACCAACTAGTGTCATTGCTGCAGCAAGTGCAGAAACTTTGAATAAGTTTTTAATTTCCATTGTTGTCTCCCAAGCGGACATAAATAATTATTGATTTTTAGACGGCGCAAAAATTACAGGAGACAGATGACAAATAAGTTACAGTTACGCGTCACAAAGATTACAATTACAACACGACTTTTCCACTTAGTATTGAATTTGTATAGGTAGAACGTCGCCTCCGCGATTTGTTACATAAAAGTAACAGTTTTAAGTTATAGCCAATATCTCACGCTTATTTGTCATAAAACAAAGCGACTAAAATTAACCCTACGTCCCATTTTTATTGACATTCCGTCAAGTAGTACACAATAGACAACAAATACAAACAAGTTATAAACCTAACCGAGCTTAGTAAAATTAAAGTTAAAATAATTACAGTTTGCGGCTTTCTTATCGCCAACTATTTAGATATGTACTTATCTGGTTTGACCAGTTAGACTTTATTTTTAATTTTAAAAAACATTAACGCTATGCACATAGATACGCTATTTGAACAAGTGGTAAATGACCCATCGACCATTATCGTGCCCAATAATTGGACACAAGGCAGAACAGTATTTGGCGGTTTAAGTGCTAGCTTATTATTAAAAGCCATGTTTCAGAAAATTAAAGACGAAACACGACAACTAAGAACAATAAATATTCATTTCACCGCGCCATTACTCGCAGAGCAAAGCTTTAGCATAGTAGACACTCTGCTAGCACAAGGAAAAAATACAACCTCAATGCGTTGTGAAATAATACAAGGTGACAGAGTCTGTGTGTCCTGTATTGCGACGTTTGGCAAAACTAAAGCCTCTAAGCTGACGATGAAATCTGAGTTAGATTTGAAAAAAGCACCGCCAGAAAAAGGCAAGTTTATTCCGCAAATACCCATGGTTACACCAAAGTTTTTGCGCCATGTCGATTTAGCAATAGATGAAGGCGGTTTGCCTTTTTTAGGTGGTAGCCAGAGCCATTACAAAGGGTGGATGCGCTTTAAACAAAAACCTGAACAGATCACAACTTGTCATGTTTTGGCGTTAATTGACGCTTGGCCACCTGCTGTTTTACAAATGTTTAAAGGCCCCATCCCCGCAAGTACCATGACTTGGAATATTGAATTCACTCACAGCGACTTAACTGACTTACCGTTAGATTGGTTAAACTATCAAGTAGAAACCCTGCAAGCGGATGAAGGTTACGCTCACACAGAAGCCAAGATATGTGCGACCAATGGTGAATTAATCGCGCTATCAAGGCAATGTGTAGCTATTTTTGGTTAAAGCCAATCCACAACACTAAAGCCAATGCCGATCTGATTGACCTTAGTAGCATAATCAACCATAGATTCACCATAACCACTTTTATATTCAACATAGAGTGCTATTTGATTGAATAATTTCTGTGAATATTCAATGGTCAGCAATCCTTTATAATCGCCGGTTAATGCATTAGATGCTTGCAGGCCAATGGTTCTATTGGCTGCAAAATGCTTTATACCAAATTCAGCCCGCCCATAGTTATCATCGTAACTAATAGTTTTGTGCTTTTGTGGCTGACTATACCAAGTTTTAAAATTGTATTGCCAGCCAGCACGATGCGAAATTAAATTAACAATAAAACGATTCCAATTGCGTGAATACGGAGGTTGTTCGCCCGTAGACTTATGGTTTAAACCCAGCTCTAAGTGACTAATAGGTATTCCCAACAATGAAAAGTTAGACGGACTAAAACGCCAGATCACTTCGGGTTGATAATGAGTTTCTCGAACAGGCGTTGATGCAGAGTCATTGTAACTTTGCCAAAAATGGGTTTGTGTATAGGCAAAATAAACACGATTATTTTCTGCGTTGCCATTAAATTCAAAAGGATTATCCAACAAGGCTGTTTTAATACTCAACTGGAATTTAGATTCCAATTTTTCGGTATTTTTTTGTTGTTGATCGACATTATATGTTACCGGTAATACAAAACTGCCCTGATGGTGCTGTAAGCTGTATAAATCACTCGCTGATGACGAGTCAATAACAGGGTAATCTCTGTCAGCAATAAAGCTACCTCCAGCATCAGAGTCGATGAACAACTGTGCTGAGATAGGCATTGTGATGACTAGCTGTAACATTAACAGCAAAGTTTGAATTGATTGTTTCACAGTTTGGTTCTCCATAGGTTTAATTTAGCTATGAATACCCTGCTTTATAATTTTTTTTCCTCGCACTTCTAAAACTAGTTCAGTTCAGCAAAAGCGCTAATAAATCTGTTAATTAAAGTTTACCCCTCAAAATAACATAATGAATTTAAATTCAGTTTGCTGCTGTCTCCGCAAGCATAAATACTAATGCCATTAAGTTAACGATTTCTGGTTGGGCTGAAGAATGAAGCCCCACTTACATGGATGTAAGAAATGCTGTGGAGGTCTGGAACAGACCACGGTAAACAAAACCGTGGCTGTTAGTATCAGTTTGCAAGCATAAATGCTCGCCTACAAGGCTTGGGGGGCGAGTGTAGATGAATGGCGCTAAGCAGACGCCAACGCCTTGTTGTTTTCTTCACGAAGTTCACGACGCAGTATTTTACCGACATTGGTTTTAGGCAATTCAGTTCTAAACTCGACCGATTTAGGCACTTTATAAGCCGTTAAGTTTTCTCGGCAGTGGGCGATAACGGCTTCTTTCGTGAGGCTGTTATCTTTTTTAACTATATAAACCTTAACAATTTCACCGCATTTATCGTTAGGTTCACCTATTGCAGCCACTTCGAGCACTTGCTCCATCATAGCGATAACTGACTCAATTTCATTAGGATAAACATTAAAACCAGACACTAGGATCATGTCTTTTTTACGATCAACAATCCTAAAGTAACCCTGCTCGTCTACTGCCGCCATGTCGCCAGTTGCAAACCATTCGCCGTCCATCACTTCTTGGGTGGCTTCAGGGCGATTATAATAACCGGCCATGACTTGCGGGCCGCGAACTTGCAATTCACCCGATTCACCTACCGCAACCTCGCTGCCATCTTCACCGACAATACGACAGTCGGTTGAAGGAATAGGTAAACCTATACTGCCATTGTATTCGCCATCTGCTTGTGCTGGATTAATAGTGACCGCAGGACAACATTCAGTTAAACCATAGGCTTCAAGTAAGGGAGAACCCGTTACCGATTGCCAGCGATCCGCAACCGCTCTTTGCACTGCCATGCCCCCGCCTAACGAAAATTTGAATCGACTAAAGTCCAAATCGGCAAAACCTGGAGTATTAAGTAAACCGTTAAACAAGGTATTCACCCCTGTCATGACAGTGGCTTCATTTTTAGCCAGCTCTTTAACAAAGTTTGGCATATCGCGTGGGTTAGTGATCAATAAGTTAGTGCCGCCGAACTTATAAAATGCCAATGCATTCGCAGTTAAAGCAAATATATGATACAGCGGTAAGGCGGTTACTATGGTTTCCTTGCCGAACTCGATACCCGGCTTAAGCCACGCAGACACTTGTTCTAAATTAGCCACCATATTGCGATGGGTTAACATGGCGCCTTTGGCAACCCCTGTTGTGCCGCCAGTGTATTGTAAAAATGCTAAATCACTACCTTGTACGTTAGGCCGTTGATAATTAAGACTAGAACCGATCGCTAAAGCGCGTTTAAAGGGCTCTGGCCGACTTAGCTTGTATGCTGGCACCATTTTTTTTATGTGCTTAACAACCGCGTTAACTAAAGTTCCTTTTAGTAACCCCAGCATATCGCCCAAACCAGTTAATACGATATTCTTAACCGGCGTTTCTGCAATCACTTTTTCTAGGGTATGGGCAAAGTTTTCAATAATAACAATCGTCGTTGCCCCAGAGTCGTTCATTTGATGTTTTAACTCTCGGGCTGTATACAACGGATTAACATTAACAACGCAACAACCAGCGCGCAAAGTACCAAATAAGGCGATAGGATATTGCAAACAATTAGGCATCATAAGTGCGACTTTATCGCCAACACCTAAACCCAAATGGTTTTGCAGATAACTGGCAAACTGTTTACTTAACTCTTCAATCTCGTTAAAAGAAAGACCTTTACCCATATTGGTAAATGCCAACCTATCTCCGTATTCCTCGCTTGATTGCTCAATAATATCGAGCAAAGAATTGTAATGCTCAGGGTCGATTGTTGCAGGAATACCTTGCGGATAACTATTTAGCCAAGTTTTTTCCACTGTGTTTCTCGCCTATGTTATTTAATGCTTGAAGAGTCCAACAATAATTTTATTTTTGCTTATCAATCATAACTTGTTGGTGTTATTAGAATTTTAGTTCAAAGCGTGTCAGCTTCAACATAAGGAACAACTATTTTGTCGTACCCTTTTAGTTGATTCTCGCATATTTTTTATTTGATCCACAGCAAATTTCAAACAAGTGTTTAAAAATTGTAACAGCTACACAAAACGCTATTTATGTTTGGCCTGCTTAATTAGCCCCCAAGCCCAATTAATTTGCTGAAATTTTTGATTGTCACCGCCTTTATCCGGATGATATTTCAGGGATAAACGTTTGTATTGTTCACGAGCTACAACCACATCACAGCCATTTGAGCAATTCAACGTCTGATAAGCCGCATGTAGTTCAGTTGGTTCGATAAGGTAGGCTGAAAATTTTTGCCAGAATGTCGTTAACATGGCTTCGACATCTTGCCGGTTGGTTTGACAAAAATTTTGCCAATCTAAGTAGTAACTACGCAGTGGGTCTTGCTGCGCCAGCGGCCCAGCATTTTTTTGCTCGTTTGCTACGGGTTGCCTAGCAAAAGGCTGAATATGAATTCGATTAAGTTCAATCAAAAGTTGACAACGTTTATCTGCATACCAAATATCCGCTAAGCGATAAAGTGTGTTGTAAATAGCAAAGTGCACCTGAAATAACTGCAAGCTGTCATTAAACTCCAAATCGGTAAACATAAAATAAGGTGCTTGCTGCAGTTGCTTAATTAGATTTAACTCTTGGTATTCACCATACTGCTGAAACAAAATTGCCGTCAATGCCGCGTCAAGCTTTTTAGAATGCATTCACTCCCCTTTTTTTAAATTTATAAGACGTCACTAAACTGCAATCAAAGATTCATACAAACTTTACCGCAACTAGATATAAATCATAGTCTTAACAGAAAAAGTAGCAAAAAAGGTGAATACCTACCGTGCATACTGGCAAACTCTATTCCCAATCAAAAGCTAAATTTCCACATTTACCTAATGACTTTATTGTTGGCACTGCAACCTCAGCCTACCAAATAGAAGGCGCTTGGCAAGATGAAGGCAAAGGCGAATCCATTTGGGATAGATTTGTTCATACGGCGGGTAAAATAAAAAGTGCTGAAACGGCAGATATCGCCTGCAACCATTACCACTTAGTCGATGACGACGTTGCCTTGCTAAAATACCTTGGTTTTGATGCTTATCGATTTAGTATAAGTTGGCCTAGAATATTACCTAATGGCACAGGCCAGATTAACCAGCGCGGGTTAGACTTTTATAAGCGCTTACTTGAGCAACTGCACCAACACAACATCACGCCATTTGTTACCTTATACCATTGGGATTTACCTCAAGCATTACAAGAGCAAACTGGCTGGGCTAATCCTGAATGCGTAAATTGGTTTTTAGAATACGTTGAGGTCGTACAACGCGAACTGGGCGAGCTTATCCCTAATTGGATCACATTTAACGAAATTTTTGTCAATTGTGTAGCGGGGCAATTTCTTGGCATTCATGCCCCAGGCCGCTATAACATTTGGGCGCATTATCAAGCTATGCATAACCAAATGCGCTCGCATGGCTTATCTGCCCGCTTATTAAAAGCCGCGCATCCCACATCTCAAGTCGGGGTTACCTTAGATTTACGCCCAATCTATCCCTTATCGTCAGCGCAAACCGATAAAGATGCCGTTCACTTTGCCGATTTAACCATGCGGCGTATGCTGCTTGATCCCATTCTTAAAGGGTATTACCCACAAGAACATTTAGACCGTGCTTGGATGTTTATGCCTAACTATAGCCCACAAGAGTTAGCCGATATTCATGCCCCTATCGACTTTATTGGCGTAAATAACTATTCACGCGATATTGTCTCTTACTCACCTTGGTTTTTAGGCCACAATTTCATGCCGAGTTATACCGTACATGCCCCCGAACAAGAATATGAAGAAAACGGCAAGCAATACACCGCCATGGGCTGGGAGATATACCCAGATTCATTATATGAAATTTTGATGTTACTAAAGGACGAGTACAACAACCCCAAAGTATATATTACTGAGAATGGCGCGGCATTTAATGACGTGCTCAGTCGTGGTCGAGTTCACGACACCAAACGAGTGGATTTTTATCAAAGATATATGCAATCACTCTCTAAAGCGATTGATCAAGGAAGCAACTGTGCGGGTTATTTTGCTTGGTCATTTTTAGATAACTTTGAATGGCACGAGGGCTATAAAAAACGTTTTGGTATTGTTCATGTCGATTACGCTAACCAAAAACGTACAATAAAAGACAGTGGGTATTGGTTTAGGGATCTACAAGCGAGTCGACGCTAGCGGTTAATTTAAACAAGCCTTTTTTTGCCAATTAGGTACAATAGCGCCTCTTAACAAACTAGGTAGGTTTTTCATGGCAAAGATAGGTGTTTTTAATACGCTAAAAGCAATTCGCCAAGTCGAATTTGGATTCTTTTTGGATGGTGGAGATGAAGGCGACATATTGCTTCCCAATCGCTATGTACCGAAAGATCTGCAAATTGACGATGAAATTGAAGTTTTTCTTTACCTAGATTCAGAAGACCGTGTAGTGGCGACAACACAAAAGCCTCTCGCTAAGCTCAAAGAGTGTGCCTATTTAGAGTGTGTTGATGTAAACAAAATAGGCGCCTTTTTGAATTGGGGTTTAGCCAAAGACTTAATGGTGCCTTATAGCGAGCAAAAAAAACGCATGGAGCCAGGCCAACGCTATCTTGTGTACTTGTACCTAGACAAGGTTGACCAACGCATTACCGCCACCGCCAAAGTCAATAAATACCTGACAGACTCTGGTGCAAGTTTAAAAGCCAACCAAGAAGTTGATTTATTGGTCGGTGAAAAAACGGATTTAGGTTACAAATGTGTCGTGAATAACTTCTGCTGGGGTATGATCTTTTACTCTGATGCAAAAGACAAAAATCTACGTCTTGGCCAAAAACTAAAGGCCTATGTTAAACGCGTTCGTGAAGATGGCCGAGTTGACTTAAGCTTTAATAAACACGGCTTTGAGTCATTAGGTCCACTAGCTGAAAAGATTTTAGCCATTCTCAAGGATAACAAGGGCTATATGGCTATTTCAGATAAGAGTTCGCCAGAGTTGATTAAAAAAGTATTTGGTTGCAGCAAACGTGAATTTAAAATGGCGATCGGCAGTTTATACAAAAACCGCCAGATCTTGTTAGATAAGCAATCTATCCGTTTAGCTGATAAGTAACCTACACCGCCCCCGCTCGCTCAGATTTTGCACTTCAATGTCTGAGCGGGAAGACTAGATCAAGTTAAAAGGAACTATTCAGTGTCTGAAACCGCGAGCAACTAGCCATCTATCAGTGACAACATATAAAAGTTGTTGCAAGACGAGATTTGGCTTCCAAGCCCCTACTTTTGGTAGTCTTGCTTTGGGTGTTTTGCTAGCATACTCACTAGCATAAATGCTCATCTACAGGGTTCGGTTTGCAGGCTTGTAGGCGAGACTTTAGTCTTGCTCTTTTGGGTTAGGTTTGCAGGCTCAGCAAGCATAAATGCTCGCCTACAGGGTTAGGTTTGCAGGCTTGTAGGCGAGACTTTAGTCTTGCTCTTTAGGGTTAGGTTTACAGGCTCAGCAAGCATAAATGCTCGCCTACAGGGTTAGGTTTTCAGGCTTGTAGGCGAGACTTTAGTCTTGCTCTTTTGGGTTAGGTTTGCAGGCTCAGCAAGCATAAATGCTCGCCTACAGGGTTAGGTTTTCAGGCTTGTAGGCGAGACTTTAGTCTTGCTCTTTTGGGTTAGGTTTGCAGGCTCAGTAAGCATAAATGCTCGCCTACAGGGTTAGGTTTGCAGGCTCACAAGCATAAATGTTCTACAAAAAATTTGTTTTTTGAAAGCTATTTTTCCACAAATAGTCGTTGAATGACCTTCAGCGAAGATATGAAACAACCTCTGGCTTATCAATTTCGTTACGCTGAATAAATCGTTTCAATAATCACTAATGCAACCAATCCCAACTCACGGGTTGAAAACGGTTAACCGGACAAGATAGTTTTTGTCTGGGTACGCCCGCTTCCATAAAAACACGGCCGCTACATTGAAAACCACCTTTGCGGCAGCTCTCAACATGGGCAATATCGGCACAAATAGTCAAAACATCAAAGTTTTTACGCTGAGCTATTTCCGCTAACGCTTTAAATACCTCATCCGCCGCGTTGGTTTTACGGCGAGAAGCTATCACCGCTACTCGGCTTAAATAACCGTCAGG
The DNA here is from genome assembly GCF_003063625.1 of Saccharobesus litoralis. Taxonomy (NCBI): domain Bacteria; kingdom Pseudomonadati; phylum Pseudomonadota; class Gammaproteobacteria; order Alteromonadales; family Alteromonadaceae; genus Saccharobesus; species Saccharobesus litoralis. Next base: position 4,442,568 of record NZ_CP026604.1, read on the forward strand.
GCATAATCGTCCGGTGGCAACGGGTAACTCGTCATCGTACAGTACGACGTGGTCCGATACCGAGTCTACCTCATCAAATTCAACCGCTCTGGGTATCCGCCATTCGTAAACGAATACCGTACTACGAATGTCTTTAATTACTTTGGCTATTTGCTGCCAGCTAGAATGTTCAATCCGCGTCATTAGTCATTCAAAGTGTATAAAAAACCTTGATTGACCAGTCTAGTTAAAAGATCGAGATTTTCTCGCTTGGTTTGGAACTTTTTTAACTGGTCGGATGAGTATAGATTTTGACCCGTAATCAGTTGTATTAAATCCTGAGAAACCCCATCAATATTGAGCTTTTCACCATTGACATATAAACTATCGGCAACTACCAGTGTTCTTAATCCCCCTAGTTTTCGCCATTGTTCATCCATATCCAACATACTTTGTATGTCATCAATTTGATAATGCGGTTCAGGTTGATGAATATCCAAATCATGTTTTGCCGTACTGAGGTACTCACCTAACCATAAATTGAACTTTTCATCATCTTCAATACAGGCTTGCATCAGTTGTTTGATCGCAGCTTTATCCGCTGAACTCACTTGACCTCGGTTTTTCTCATCAACGGCAATCAAGTTTGGATCAGCATAACGTTGTTTAAAACATTCTTCGGCTAATGCAAAATCGGCAAATGATGAAATAAAGTCTTGTTGATTGGGCGCGCGAAAACCAACCGAGTAATTAAGCGCATTCTCGATGGCGTAACCTTCATGTGGACACCCAGGTGGAATATATAATACATCACCAGGTTCGAGTATTTGATCAATACAAGCTTCAAATCCTTCCACTTGCAATAGATCAGGGTGAGGGATTTTGTCTTGCACAGTCTGACGCTCTCCCACTCGCCAGTGGCGTTTGCCCATTCCCTGAATAATAAACACGTCATACTGATCTAAATGTGGCCCTACTCCACCATTTGGCGTGGAAAAACTCACCATTAAATCATCAATTCGCCAATTAGGTATAAAGCGAAACGCATCAACTAAATCAGCGCCTTCTTGCCACCAATGATCAACAGCTTGAACAAGTAAGGTCCAGCCCTGCTCACCAAATTCGCTGTAATCTTCAAATGGCCCATGTTCAACGTGCCAGCTTTCGCTTTTTTCCGTTATCTGCCGCGCGATAACGCGTGATTCGATTTCTTGCTCTGCTGCCAACCCTGCTAACTCGTCAGGCTCAATGGGATCTTGAAAATCAGTAAACAAACCTTTCAACAATACGGGTTTCTTTTGCCAATATTCGGTTAAAAATGCTTGTCGGTCAAAATGTGAGAGTTGATACATATTTGTACTCACCTACCCTTAACTACGATATAAAACTTTAATAATGTGATAGCCAAATTTGGTTTTAATAGGGCCTACGGGTTTGAGTAACTCAGCTTCAAAAACCGCTTTTTCAAACGGCTTAACCATTACGCCCCGACTAAACTCGCCAAGGTGACCACCTTTTTTCGCGGTGGGGCAATTAGAGTAACGACGGGCTAAATTACCAAAGTCTTCACCTTTGTCAGCTTTTTGTTTGATCTCGTGAGCCAGTTTTTCATTACGAGTTAATATATGTAGGGCTGCGGCTTTAGTGTCTTTACCGAGCTGTCGACGCATTCTCATGTTGATTTGTTTCTCAATTATAATGGGGTTAACAAACTAGCTTTTTAGGGCGTATTCGTAGCGTTGTCTAAATTTGCTTAATTTTGGCGCAATCACCAAAGCACAATACGGCTCTTGTTGATGGCCAACAAAATAATGCTGATGATAATCTTCAGCTGGATAAAAAGGTTGAATGGCGGCCAATTCAGTAACGATAGGATCAAAAAACACATCACCAAGTTCAAATTCACTGATAGCTTGCTCTGCTAAACGCTTTTGCTTGTCATCATGATAAAAAATCACCGACCTATACTGACGACCAACGTCATTGCCTTGGCGATTTAATTGTGTTGGATCATGCAAACTAAAAAAGAAAGTCAGCAAGGCTTGAAAGCTGGTCTGCGTATCATCAAAAGTCACTTGCACAACCTCGGCATGTTCAGTTAAGCCTGAACAAACCGCTTTATAATTAGCCGTTTGTTCACTGCCGCCACAGTATCCTGAAATTGCACTTTCAACCCCTTTGATGGCGTTAAATGCAGCTTCAATACACCAAAAACACCCACCGCCGAACGTCGCTATTTGTTGTGCCATGTCTTAAATCCAATCTCTAATTTAGTCATTATTATAGCAAAGCGTTTATTGATAAATCTTGCCTTTATGCAACAACCAGCCTCCAATATGTTTACCTTTAGGATCGTGATGGGTCCAGTGGATGACTCCACCTTTTTTGTTCCATTCATAAACCCCGTAAAACGTCACGTCATCACCGACTTTCAACTGATTTAGGCGTGGGGCTAAATCAATATTGTGGGCGATTAATAAAGTTTGTTTAGTCGTTAATTGCACAATAAAACGTTGATGCTGACTGCCTTTAACATCATCTTTTAAAAGTCGAATAACCACGCCCTGCCCTTTGATCTGTAATTTTTTTGCTCGCTCTAAAAAGGCTTGCTGTAAGGCTTTGTCAGCTAACTGAACTTGACTATCGCTTAATACCGTAACGAGTTGCTTAGCTGACTGAGATTTAAATATATCAATTTGCGCATAACCAAGCGGAATAAAACACAATTGAATTAACAAAAAGAATTGAAAAAAGACTCGCGAAAACGGCCAACATCTCAAGTATGTAAAGGCGTAGCTAAGCGATGAAACAGGCATGCAGACATCCATTAAGCTTATTGTTATGATGAGCGCCATATTACCCTATTCAACCCTACGACAAAACATGCCACTATTTGCTCACGTAAATGAAAATGCCCACTTTTTCTCCATGAATGACGCTGCACATGACTGGAGCCGCACTTCAAACCACGCATTTGAATTGGAAGGTGTAAACTGGCCAAGCGTCGAACATTATTATCAAGCCATGCGCTTTAGCGATGAAAGCTACCGTGAACAAATACGCCAAGCCGATTTAAAACAAGCCATTAAACTCGGTAAAGCTTGGTTTAAGAAAAAGCGCAGCGATTGGAAAAAAGTCGAAACTGTCGTGATGACTCGCGCCCTGTATACTAAATTTAAAACCCACCCTGAGCTGAGTGATTCATTACTGGCAACGGGTGAAGAAAAATTGATTGAATCAAGCTTGTATGATCATTTTTGGGGGTGCGGCCGCGACCAAAGAGGCGACAATCACTATGGCCAGGTTTTAATGAATATTCGCGCTAAACTGCGCCAAGAAATAACGCCAAATACGCCAGAATAAACCCCAGCGTTATCAATAATTACCTATCAATAAGCGCAGGGATAAAGATTGAGCAACAAAAATCAATTTGGACTCATTCAGCTAATCCATTCACCTAATCCAATTCCTTCAACGGCCAAGTCACAATTCTGTCTTCAAAGTCTTCCATATCAATTTGATTGTCTTTAATCGTTTTACCGCGAATTGACATGCCAGCCTTGTGCATGGCAGTTTTTTTACCTTTATTTAATAGCGGGTGCCAGCTCGGAATATCTTTGCCCTCTTGTAAGCGACGATAGGTACAGCTGGGCGGCATATAAAAAACGTCTTTCAAATTATCCTTGGTTAATTTGACGCAATCTGGCACTAACTTTTGCCGTTTGCTGTAACAAGTACACACACAGGTTTTGTCGTTTATATATTGGCAAACAATATCTGTATAGGCCAATTGCTCGTCTTGATGGATCACTTCGGTCGTCTGCATGTCATCCGTTTCAGCGTCATCAATAAACTTATGTAAACAGCATTTGCCACATCCGTCACACAGGGCTTCCCATTCTTCATCGTTCATTTGCTCTAACGATTTGTGTTGCCAAAAATTAGGATCTAACGCCATCGACTACTCTACCTGTGTTACAAACTGATATTGCTCAGCTAAGGTGACAATCAGTTGATCACCACTATGCAAAGCCCCCACTCCCGCCGGCGTGCCTGTAATAACAACGTCACCCGGCAACAAGGTAAATTGTTGTGATATTTCAGCAATTAAATTAACAATACTGCGGATCATATGGCTGGTGTTACCTTGTTGGCGAATTTCACCATTCACTTCAAGGGCAATTGAGCAAGCTTGTGGATCGACAAAATCTTGTTTGGCAATAAAAGTTGATAAAGGACAAGAGCCATCAAACGATTTCGCGCGCTCCCATGGTTTACCCATCTTTTTCGCCTTTGCTTGTACATCACGCAAAGTTAGGTCTTGAGCGATGCCATAACCCCATATGGCTTGTGGCACTTGTGAGGCTTCAACTTTGCTTAATGGCGCTTGAATTAATACTGCTAATTCAGTCTCGTTATGACATTGGCCTAAATTTTTAGGAGTTGTAAAAGACGGCGATAAAGGCACGATCGCAGTATTAGGCTTCATGAATAACATGGCCTGTTCTGGGTCCACGTTACTGTTCATTTCCGCGATATGGTCTGCATAGTTTTGACCCACACAAACCACTTTACCAACAGGCAAATCAATGGATTTACCATCAAATGTTTGATGCTTGTATAACATTAGTTCACTTTTGGGTAAGCAATGCGATCAGACAAATAGCCAACCGTTGTCACAAAATAATAAGAACGGTTCCAATGCATCAGTACTTTGTAGTTGTCGTAGGCCAAATAGATACGGCCTTTTTCACCATCAGGGATCATCATTGCCGCTTTAATATCCACTTTAGGTAAGTCGCTTCCATCTGCGCGACGCACACCTAATGCTTGCCACTGGGCTAAGGTTTTTTCTGTTTTATTCCATTGCTCTAACCAATGGCTGCGACCGCGGGTTTTTTGTGGCACTGCATGTTCAAAATCAAACCCGCTTGGTACTTTAACCTGACGTCCCCAAGTTAAATCGTCATTCCAGCCTTCATTGGCAAGGTAATTTGCGGCACTGGCAAATACGTCTCCCATATTGCCCCAAACATCTTTTATGCCATCGCCATCATAATCAACCGCGTACGCTTTAAACGAACTTGGCATAAACTGCACTTGTCCCATGGCACCTGCCCATGAGCCTTTAAGCTTCTCATAGGGTACTTTTTCATATTGCAAAATATCGAGTGCATTCCATAGTTCTTTTTTAAAGAAAGCTTCACGGCGGCCATCAAAACATAAGGTCACCAAAGAAGAAATGAGTGGATACTTGCCTTGATATTTACCAAATGCCGACTCCAAACCCCAAAGAGCAACAATAAAGCGCGGTTGTACTCCGTACTGCTGACCAATTTTTTCCAGCATAACTTGGTGCTTTTTATATAAATCGCGGGCTTTTTTGACTTTCCACTCAGGCACGCGTTTTGGTAAGTAAGTTTCTAGCGTTTCAACAAATTCAGGTTGATTACGATCCGCTTTGACAACTTTCTTTTTAAATACGACGTTACTAAATGCTTGCTCAACAATACCTTGCTCGTAACCTTTCGCTAAGGCTTGTGATTTTAATCCAGCAACATATTTATCAAATTCTGCTTGTGACTGTGCCCAAGTTGGCACTAACGCTGTACTAACAATTAGGCTTAGGGCGACAAGCCCTTGTTTAATTATCTTCATTGAGTTTTCCTTGCGCCTTTAATCGCGCTTTGTGCTCTTTTAATAAATCTTCTTGTGGCGGCGGTAACTGGACGAAGTAACCTTTATCTTTTAACTCTTGTTTGACTTTTTCTATATCTGAAATAGCCAACTTGCTGCGACTCGCTAAGTTAACAATAGTCACTAGCTCTGGGGTGCCAAACATAGTCAATAAAGATTCTGGCACTTTATCAAAATTGTCTCTTTGTTCGACAAACAGATAAGTATCTGGTTTTTTGTTACTTTTATAAACTGCGGATAACACCTAAATAAACCTCGTCACTACATTCGATTGAACATGTTTTATGCTTGCGCTGTAAGCGGTGAGACTATACCATTGATGGGTAAAATATAAGAGCCTGATACCAAGATTTTACGAATAAAATCCAAACTGAATTTTTCATCAATTACAGGCTTTGTTTCATCATAATAAATAGGCTTTCATTCTTCAGTATGTCCCAAGCAGGAATAGAACTCAAAGGCAGTAGCTTCACTTTATCTGTGCTGCATATTTCCACCACAGATTTCAGCGAGTTACGCCAGGCACTGGCCGCCAAAATAGACCAAGCTCCAAAATTTTTTGAGATGGCGCCTATCGTGGCCAATATCGAACCCATTGCAGAGCAAGACAGCATTGACTTTGTCGCATTAAAAAATGCACTTGAATCATTAAAACTGGTCCCTGTAGGTATTACAGGTGCAACTGACCAACATAAAGCCGCGGCAAAAGAAGCGGGTTTAGCAATTATGATTGCCGCCAAAGCCAATGCAGCGGAAAATCAAGCTAATGCTCAGCCAGTGCAAAAAGTTGTTGAGCGGGTTGAAGTGCCAGTAATAGAAAAAGTCAAAGTCGAAGTTCCGGTTGAAGTTAAAGTACCTGAGTACATCCCTGCTATGCAGATAACGCAAAATGTGCGTTCTGGTCAGCAAGTGTATGCCAAAGATACAGACTTAATCATCATAGGTTCTGTAGGCAATGGCGGTGAAGTAATAGCCGACGGCAATATTCACATTTATGGTTCATTGCGTGGTAAAGCCATGGCAGGGGCAAAAGGCGATAGCAACGCCAAAATTTATTGTCACAATATTCAGGCTGAATTAATTAGTATTAACGGCACATATTGGACAAGCGAACAACTACAACAACACTGCTGGCAAAAAGCCGGCTGTATAGAACTCGATGGCGAACAGCTATCCGTTAAAGCGTTAACCGAATAAATATAATAGAGGATTGAGGTAGAACAATGGCACGAATTATCGTTGTGACATCAGGTAAAGGTGGTGTAGGAAAAACCACATCCAGCGCCGCCATAGGTACAGGTTTAGCCCTTCAAGGTAACAAAACCGTAATTGTCGATTTTGATATTGGTCTTCGTAACCTTGATTTAATCATGGGTGTCGAGCGTCGCGTGGTTTATGATTTTGTCAATGTCATAAACGGTGAAGCCAACTTAAATCAAGCAATGATCAAAGACAAACGTGTTGATGGCTTATTTATTCTACCCGCTTCACAAACTCGAGATAAAGACGCATTAACCCGAGAAGGGGTTGAGAAGGTCCTAGACGAATTAAGCGAAGAGTTTGACTACATTATTTGTGACTCACCAGCAGGTATCGAACAAGGCGCATTAATGGCTCTTTACTTTGCCGACGAGGCTATTGTAGTGACTAACCCTGAAGTGTCTTCGGTTCGCGATTCAGACCGCATTTTAGGCATTTTGGCGTCGAAATCTCGCCGTGCAGAACAAGGGCTAGAGCCAGTTAAAGAAAATTTATTGTTAACTCGTTATAACCCTGAGCGTGTTGAACGCGGCGATATGTTAAGTGTTGAAGACGTTAAAGATATTCTTGCAATTCCTTTACTTGGTGTTATACCTGAATCACAAGCGGTACTAAAAGCGTCTAACTTAGGTGAGCCTGTAGTATTGGATGAGCAAAGCGATGCTGGCCAAGCGTACTTAGATGCCATTGCTCGTTTACAAGGTGAAAATATCGATTTTCGCTTTTTAACTGCTGAGAAAAAAGGCTTACTAAAACGCATATTCGGGAGCTAGGCTATGTCATTATTAAATTACTTTCGTAAAGATAAAAAGCCAGCTGCATCAGTAGCCAAAGAAAGGCTGCAAATTATTGTGGCTCACGAACGTAACACCTTTCGTCATAATGGTCCTGATTACTTGCCCGATCTCGAGCGAGATATTTTGGCGGTTATCCGTAAGTATGTCGACATCGACACTGACGCGGTTAGTGTACAACTCGACCAAAAAAATGACGACTTATCCGTTTTAGAACTAAACGTGACATTGCCAGACGAAAAATAATCAACAAGCCATGCCTTAGGCTAGCTTGTATCCTCAATTAAGGCGCAATTTGCGCCTTTTTTACTGCCTAAGCCCCAACTCGCAAAGTTAAACAACATAACTAACAATGCTCAGCCAACAAGCCTTACTCTTTATTCCTACTTTCTTTTTAGTGTCTATATCCCCCGGAATGTGTATGACTCTAGCACTGTCGTTGGGAATTCAATTGGGTATAAAAAAGACCTTATGGATGATGCTAGGCGAACTAACGGGCGTAGCCGTGGTGACTTTAGCCGCGGTATTCGGTGTTGCCTCAGTTGCCCTAACCCTACCCAAAGTTTTTATAATATTTAAAATAGCGGGTGCCTGTTATTTAGGCTATATCGGCATTCAAATGTGGCGTGCTAAAGGAAAATGGTCTTTCTCAATTAAACATACCAATAACAGTGAAAAAAAGCACCTTATCAGCCAAGGCTTTGTTACTGCCGTCGCTAACCCTAAAGGTTGGGCATTTATGATTGCTTTACTGCCGCCTTTTATCGACGACCAACTAGCACTAGCTCCACAACTTTTTACTTTACTGCTTATCATTTTAAGTATCGAATTCTGCAGTTTAATGCTTTACGCAACGGGTGGAAAAACCTTAGCCAACCTATTAAGTAAAAATAATAACATTAGTTTATTAAATAAAATATCTGGTGGGTTAATGATCCTAGTTGGTGTTTGGTTGGCTATCAGTTAGTATTAAATTTATTAGCAGGCCGAACAACAACATCGAACGCCAACCATCATGAAAGATGCAGCCTCACTGATCAGTAACATGCGCCAAAATGAAGAAATAGCGCGTAAGTTATTCGAAATAGAAACAGAGATCCTAACCTGTAAAAACAGTAACCAATTGTTTAATACTTTGTTTACTTCCCTACAGGAAAAGTTCAATTTAGGCGGGGTGTTTTTATTATTAAACGACACAGCATCAGTTGAGGTACTAAATGCCAGCAGTACCGCCAGTTTAAATAAACAGTTTTTTGCACAACATGAAAATGTGTTTACCGCTAAACAACGGCAATTTGAACGCTATTTAGATGGCATAAAAATCACCCTAACCAATCGCATTCATGAAGTCCCGGGGCTGCTGCCAGCCAAAATCCTGAAAAACTATAAATCGTTAGCAAACATTCCTTTGTATGTTGAAGGGCGTTTATTTGCCAGTTTAATTTTTACTGATCAAGCACCTGATCGTTTCCATAAAAATCTAGGCACTTATCACCTAGAGCAGCTAGCGGTCAAAATTTCGCTTTGTATTACCAATGTCATTGCCCGCGAAAAGCTGGAGTTTTTAGCCTCACATGATCCATTAACTGGCATTAAAAACCGCCGCAGCTTAGAAGACAAAATGGCGACAGAGTTGTCGCGCTTTAAACGTTATGACACGCCCTTCTCGGTGGTGTTTATTGACGTCAATAAATTTAAGCCAATTAACGACACCTACGGCCATGATTGTGGCGACAGAGTTTTACAATATATTGCGTTTGAACTATCCAGTTTAATCAGAGCCAGTGATGAAGTTTATCGATTTGCTGGCGATGAGTTTGTCATTACATTGGCCAATCAAACTCATGAAGAAGCCATAGGCGTAGCCAACCGTTTAACCGAACACTTTACCGAGCGAACATTTAAATACGCAAACCACGAACTACAGCCGCGAATCAGCTGCGGTACAGCCGAATGTATGCAAGGTGATCATATGGATGAACTACTAAAACGCGCCGATCACGCATTATACGCAGTAAAAAAACAGCTGGCCGCTCACACCTAATGTTATATAGTCAAAGCGATCAGGTTTTAAGGGAAGCCGTCAAAGCTACCGCGTCCTGCTCACGCCCCTTACCTGCATCCATGCAGGCAAGCTTCGAGACCCCATGAGCATATGCTCTACTATGTGATTGGGGCTGCCTAAAGGGATTTAGGCTGTCTCTTATACACAAATATTTTATATTTTTATAACTCTATGATCTAATACACATTTTATAGATGTAAGGTCATATTAATGTTTAATTCAACTACAGAAGAATGGGCCAATTCAATTTTTGGAAATGCTGAACTAGGCGATTCAAGAAGAACTGACCGATTAGTGAAATTCACAACAGATATGGCCAACCATGCTGGTAATTCTGTTGTTAGTGCGAGTGAATACCCAGCCTCAGTTGAAGCGGCTTATCGTTTAATTCGAAATCACGCTGTTCGACCAGAACACATTGCTCTGTCAGGGTTTAAATTCACCGATACTATTGTCAAAGAAAGGCCGTTAGTACTTGCTATTCAAGATACAACAGGGTTGAGTTATCGGCATTCTATTTGCGATAAACTGGGTAATGCCAGCTCAGCAAAAAAATCAGCTAAGAATCCTCAAGGGCGTTCGTTATTTGTTCACTCTACACTCATGATGGATGCTGATTCTGAGCAGATACTTGGGTTAGGGAATCAATATTATTGGTTTCGAGAGCAAAAAAACTCAGAAAAAAAAGAAGTGCTTCAACAACGGCCAATAGAAGAAAAAGAAAGCTACAAATGGCAGCAAAATATAGAAACACTGTCAGCTCGAATGGGTTCTTTAAGCAATGTAATAGATGTTTGTGATAGAGAAGCTGATATTTACGAATATTTAGATTATCAAAAACAACAAGGGAATCGCTTTCTTGTACGAGCGAAAGAGAACCGTAAACTTAATTTACCTAAAGGCTGTTTAAACGATGCAGTTAAAACGATGTCAGCCAAAAGCCATTATACGGTGCACGTGCCGCAAAAAGGTGGAAGAAAAGCTCGAGATGCAAATGTCGCATTAAGTTATAGAAGTATCACCATTAACAAACCCAAAAGAGCGACTGGTTCGGCTGAACTAACGGTTAATATGATTGTGTGCCAAGAAGTTAATGCCGAGAATGAAGACGAAAAGTTATGTTGGGTGTTATACACATCAGAACCGATCACTTCAGACGCGCAAGCTAGAAAATTAGTGCGTTTTTATGAATTACGCTGGCGTGTGGAAGACTTTCATAAAGTCTGGAAGTCTGATGGCACTCAAGTTGAAAAACTAAAGATGCAAGGTGTAGATAACTTAAAGCGAGTGGCTATAGTTCAAGCATTCATCGCAATAAGACTCATGCAGTTACAGCAGTTAATCAAGAATAAAGAAGCAGCCCGCAACATATCATGTGAGAGATTATTACCTCAATTGTTGTGGAAACTGTTATGGAAAAAAATAGAAAAGAAAACAGAGCTCCCCCAAGAGCCGCCGTCTTTGTATTGGGCTTATTATGCGATTGCCAAAATAGGTGGGTGGTATGATAGTAAAAGAACAGGCCAAGTGGGTGTAAAAGCTATATGGGTTGGCTGGAAAAAGATCATGATATACGCCGAATCTTTAGAACTTATACAAGCGTTAGATTGAGTATAAGCTTATGAAAAAAATGTGATCAAGAGACAGGGATTTAGGTAGTAGGACGACGCAGGAGCTAAAGTCGAGAGTAAGCGCTGACAATGAACCATAAGACCTGAGCGAGAAGACTATGATTGTTGCTTAGCCTTGCCTAAATATGCCGCCGCGACAATACCGGCAAAAGCACCAAATAAATGAGACTCGAACGAAATGGGTGAGCGTAACGAAAATAAGCTGACAAACATACCACTGTACAATAAGAGCACAGCTATCGCTGTCCCTATGGCCTTCCAGTCTCTTTGGTAATAGCCCAACGCCAATAAAAAAGCCCACCAACCGAATACCAGACCACTGGCACCAATATGAAAGCTAGAACGTGCAAATAACCAAACTAGACCACCACCTAAAGCCATAATAATAAGCGATGCTTTCGCGAGTTTACGAGGGCCGTGTACCGATAGAATTAAGCCTAAAATGGTCAATGGCACAATATTGCTGAGAAAGTGCCAAATGCTGGCATGTAAAAATGGCGCTGTAATAATCCCTACGAGTCCAAATAAATCACGCGGATATATTCCTAAATGATTTAATATGCGGCCGGTGAGTAAGTTTAATATTTCAACCGCAATCACTAATCCAATAAACTTAAACAGTAAATCAAACCTATCTGACAACAACTTTTTCATTAACTAATCAATAAATTAAAGTAAAAAACAGGGCTTATTCTAACGTAACTATTCACTAACGTAACGATTCAACATCTCAATTAGCGGGCTTTTATAAGATACAATACAATAAGCCTTGTTGTATGGTGAGAAAGGTTTGCAGGCTCTGCAAGCATAAATGCTCGCCCACAATACTAATTGAGCAGCTTAAATCAACAAATATGGGTTTAACTAAAACAATATTGATTTTTACCGTTGCGTTTGGCTTGATACATTGCCGTATCGGCAAGTTTAATGACTTGCTCTAAGTCGGTTTGATTTTCATCAACCATGCAAATGCCAATACTGACTAAAATAGCATAATTGGTAACACCCAAGTCGAGTGGCTCTGCTAGTTTTTTCAAAATGACTTTAACAATACTTTCGGCATTACTCGCTTTATGCACATCCATCAGCAATATATTGAACTCATCGCCACCTATACGCGCACAATGATCAGTATTACGAACAACATTGCGAATGACATTAGCCGTATGAACCAATACTTTATCACCCGCATCATGGCCATATGTATCATTAACAAACTTAAAGTCGTCTAAATCAATATAAATAAAAGCGTGCCTTTGTTGGTTACGTTTAGCCAAAGCAATTGCCTGTTTAGCATTTTCAAAAAATGCTGTGCGATTCTCTAATCCGGTTAACGTATCGTAGTAAGCTAATTGGTGAAGTTTTTGCCCTGCTATTTTTTTATCGCGATTATTCAATGTGGTGCGCATTTGATCCGCTAAGCCGGAGACAAAAATAATTTCATCAATTGACCACTTGCGACAATTTTTCGCCAACACACTGAAAAAGCCGACTAACTCATTGTCGTACTTAACCGGAAAAATAAGCGCGGCCTTAGCTTGATATTGAGTAATGAATAAATCTTTAACCTCTGTATCAAGCCTTTGCGCGGCAATGTCTTCATAATCCAAGCACAAACTATTTTGTAAGTCATAAATAAATTCTGCTGGAAATTCAACAACTTCATTTTGCGGTTTGACTAATGTTGGCTCTGTTGTCGCATCCAATTTATAACGAAATTGTTTAAGCAAACAATGATAAATAACATTGTCAGTAAACAAGCCACTTTTTAATTTATTACAGACAATATCAGCCGCTTGCTTAACATCGCCATCCATTACACTGTCACTGGTTGATAACTCAAAAGTGATAGATTGCTGAAATTGAGTTTTTTCTAATACCTTGACACGGTACTCTTCACTGCGCTGCTGCTCAGCTAAAGTGGCTTCTAATTCTTGTTTTGCTTGCTCTAACTCTTGCGTGCGGTGTGATAATAAACTTTCTATTTGACGCTCAGTTTCAATCGTTTCTGTATTGTCGAATATAATACCGTGTAGGTAATAACTATCACTTTCTGTACAGTTAACCTTGTGACCACGCTCGGTCAACCAATAAGTTTGGCCATCCACTTTTGCCCGATAACTAATCTCATATTCACTTTTACCGTCACCACCAACCTGATTTAATTGATGAAAAAACGCTTTAACTTTTTCTAGGTCTTGCTCTGCGATATAACCTAGCGGATTGTCGACAGCTTGCTCGACTGTTGAGCCAAACAACCGTTTTACAGCACCGTTAATCACAATAAAATTGCGGGCGCTATCGAGCTTAGCCTTGTAGATAACAACAGGCAGTTTGTTTAAGTCGCTAGCGGTTAAAGGCGTGGTTAATGTCATTAATAAAGTCTAAGCTGGCACTAATCCGCCAGCTTTAAAATTTGTTTATATTCAATAATATAGTCTATGAATGACAAAAATTAGTTATTTTTACAAATAAATATAATAGCTTAATTGTGAAGACGAATTAGCCAGTACAGCTTCATCATATTTCTGCAACTTGTTATAGCGTATTAAACTTTGAACGCCATCTACATAGTGTTGACCGCGCTCAGAATATTTATCTAACGTAGTAGCAAGCGCAAGCCCTGTCGAAGGTTTACGTAACATGCGATTTTGATGACGTAACTGTCGCAACTTAGCGTAAGCTCGATTTCGATTAAGGTTCAGCATATACCCTTTAACTGAATCCAGTGGCGATTTAAATCTAGCTAAGCCATAGTTCCCCAATTCGGTTCTTTGTTCCTTAGGGATCATGCCCTTGCCGCTAAAATCCCATTGGCCAAATAACGCGTTACCTTCAAGCGTAAAGCGAGATGTAGCCCAACCACTCTCTTCTGCGGCTTGAGCTAAAGCCAATGACGGCGGTACGATATCAACGCGTCTGAGTAGCTGTGTTCTATGCTTGCTAGTCAGTTTTTCTCCTTTGCTTAATGCTTTACGGGTAATAACTCCGTATTTAATGCATAACTCTTTAAAAGGTTTACTTTTTAGCGATAGAGTTGCCGCAGAACGGCGCTCAGACAATATTGCTAAATTAGATTGCAAAACCAAGGGGAGCATCAAGCGAAAAAACTGTGTCTTTTTAAATTGTACCGGCCGAGTCGCATTAATATATAACCAAGTGGTACTGACATCTTGTAAAAAGACCCGTGGCACTTGCAACGCATATTCCCCCTGACGCGCATCTTGGTATAACTTATCTAGCAAAGCGCCAAGCTGCTCAGCGGTTTCAGGGGCATAATGACCGGGTTTAGCACTCGGTATAGTCGTAAGTAGCTGAGTTAACTCCTCACTTTGCTTAGGCTCAGTTGACGATGGTGAGCGTTTTACATCTTGCCCTTGGTCAGTTGTTATCGGTTGGCAAGCCGCTAACAGGCTAGCCAGTAATAACAATAAACTTATATTTCTCAGTTTATCCGCAGCTAAAAACATGAATAAATGGAACTTTGGGAAGTCAAATATGGGCATACACACCTTTTTCTTATAAGACTTTGAGCTAGATGTAACACATTACATCTGCGTTATGCCTTCTATAGTCTTCTCGCTCAGGTCTTATGGTTCATTGTCTGCGCTTACTCGCCCCAATCACATAGTAGAGCATATGCTCATGGGGTCTCAAAGCTTGACGGCTTCCCCTAAAACCTGATCGTTTTGACTATATTATAGGATTGGACTGCTCTTTTCCCAAAACCATTCTTTGAATTTGATATAAAAATCAGAATTCGATAACAATTTTATCTAAAAACGATCTTTATATTAGGGTTAACTAATATAAACTAAACACATTACATTAGATAAACCTAATATAAAGACACTTATGTTTGAACTGTTAATTGATAAAGCAATACTCCATGCGCAAAAGGTGTTTTGGCTACTAGCTATTCTCACCGCCACAAGTATTAGCTTTTTTAGCCAACTGCAAATTGATACCGATCCAGAGAACATGCTGGCCGAAGGCAATAGCGCACGAAAAAATCACAACCAAACTAAACATGACTTTAATTTACATGATGCATTAGTTGTCGGTGTCGTTAATAAACACCACCCTCAAGGGATCTATAACGCCGCGACGCTAAACGCTATTGAGCAAATAACTCAAACTGCTTTGACAATAAATGGTGTCGTTAAACAAGATGTTATGTCAATGTCGTTGGCGGACAATATTAAACAAATTCAACTAACTGGTGAAAAAACACCCACATTGAAATTTGAGTGGTTAATGCCACAAGCGCCAAGTAACGACCAAATCGCCCTTGAAGTGAAATCGGCAATACAAAGATTGCCTTTATTAGAAAACACCTTGGCTGCAGACAATAACCTAGCGGCTGCGATATATATTCCGATTCAAAACAAAAACCAAAGCTATGCAATCGCTGAACAACTGCGTTCGACTATAAATACACTTGATAAGATTCACGGTGATCAATGGCATATCACAGGGTTACCGGTAGCGGAAGATCAGTTTGGTGTTGAAATGTTTGTGCAAATGGCCATTTCTGCGCCACTGGCCGGATTAACAATACTTGTTTTATTGTGGATGTTTTTTAGGCACATTCCTTTTATTGCCGCTCCCATGATCGTTGCAATGGTTACGGTAATAGTCACCATGGGGCTATTGATCGCCCTAGGCTTTACTGTGCATATTATGTCATCCATGATAGCGATATTTCTCATGCCAATTGCTGTTGTTGATTCAGTTCATGTTATGTCTGAATTCGCCGATCGCTATCAAGCCGGCAACAACCCGCAAGCCTCAGCTAAACAAACCATTAAACAAGTTGTTCTCCACTTGTTTAAACCTATGTTGTTTACCTCACTCACCTCTGCCGTTGGCTTTTTATCTCTGCTTATCACCCCTATCCCTCCCGTACAAATATTTGGTGCTTTTATCGGCTTTGGCATTTTGCTGGCTTTTATTGTGACCTTAATATTTTTACCGGCATACATTAGCTGCTTAAGTGAAAAACAATTACTCAACTTACAAATAAAACTGCAACAGCAGAGCAAAAAACAAGGTTTATTAGCACGCATTATTCAATGGTTAAGTCGTAGCCATTCCAAATACAATAAAACTAAATTATTAGGGTTTGGTGTTATATTTATTTTTTCTATTGTGGGAATGTTATTAATTCAGGTTAACGATAATCCCGTACGCTGGTTCAAATCAAACCATGAAATTCGCGTTGCTGATGCTGAGCTCAATCAACACTTTGCTGGTACTTATAATGCTTATATCCGCTTGAGTGCAAATCCCAATAACAGCCAATTAAACCAAGGCGTATTACCCCCAAAATTTGAGTTAGTCCCGTCTTCTTTGCAAACTTGGTTTCAGCAAATTATCACGTTAAACGAGCAAAACGACAAAGCACTAACTAAAGAACAACTCATTTTCGCGATTGACGACAAGCTATTTTCAGGCGTCGACAAAGAGGCAACAACCTGGTTAGAGCAATGGCTCACACAATTAGAACATGAAACCAGCAAGCCTTTTACTCAACCCGATGTCCTCTCTTACATTGAAGGTTTACAAAATTATTTAAATGATAAACAGCAAATCGGTAAATCTAGCTCAATTGTTGATATCGTTAAAGTTGTCAATCGAGAATTACATTCAGGCCTTGATGTTGACTATCAATTACCTACTTCGTCTCAAGGTATTGCACAAAGTTTATTGCAATATCAATCCTCTCATCGACCGCAAGATCTGTGGCACTTCGTTACGCCAGACTATCAAAACAGCTTGATATGGTTACAACTAACCAGTGGCGATAATCAAGCCATGTTACAAGTGATTGAATGGGTAGAGACTTATGTTCAACAACAGCCGTTACCTAAAGAATTATCCCTAAGTTGGGCTGGCAAGGCCTACTTGAATGTAGTTTGGCAAGAGCAAATGGTATGGGGAATGGCCGAAAGTTTAATCAGCGCTTTTATTATCGTGTTTATCATGATGACGCTCTTGTTTCGTTCGATCACATTTGGCTTATTAGCCATGCTTCCTCTTAGTCTTACCATTAGCTTTATTTATGGTTTGATTGGCTGGTTAGGTAAAGACTATGACATGCCGATTGCGGTGCTTTCAGCATTAACATTAGGCTTATCGGTTGACTTCGCTATTCACTTTTTGCAACGAGCGCGCGAAATTTACCAACAGCAACAAAATATCGAAAACACGATACAGCTTATGTTTGCAGAGCCAGCTAATGCCATTAGTCGCAACGCGATTATTATCGCACTTGGCTTTACCCCACTCTTGTTTGCACCACTGGTACCTTACATTACCGTAGGCATATTTTTAGCTAGCATTATGGCGATATCTGCGCTCGTCACTTTGGTATTACTACCAACGCTATTTATGCTTTTTCCCAATCTATTGATCCAAACAACCAAAGTACAAGGAGACACAGAGCAATGATCCATCTTCCTACGCTTTCAACAAATATAAATACTATGCGGCTAAGCCTGATTATCACAACTGTTTTGCTGATAATGACCTACTCTACCGCCTACGCCCTAACGGCTGAGCAAATTATTCGTAAAGCCGAGCAAGCGGCGTATTATGCTGGCGATGACGGCAGTAGCCTTGCTAGGATCATAATTGTTGACCAACAAGGGCGTAAACTCATGCGCCAGTTTTCACTGCTCAGAAAAGATGTGATTGAAAATGGCCAACAGACTGGGCAACAAAACCTGCTAGTCATGTTCTCGCGCCCAACCGATATAAAAGGAACCGTCTTTCGAGTTGAAAAAAGTAATAATATTGAGCAAGACGATAACCGCTGGCTATATTTACCTGGCTTAGATTTAGTGAAACGTATCGCTGCGAGTGACAAGCGCACATCATTCGTGGGTTCTCATTTTTTCTATGAAGATGTGAGTGGACGTTCAACTCTTTTAGATAACTTTGAGTTACTCGACTCATCAGGTGAAAACTACTTAATTAAAGCGACACCTAAACAGCCGGAAAGCGTTGAGTTTAGTCATTATACAGTGCAAATACACAAGCAAAATTTTATTCCGGTTACCATTGATTACTACAATCAAGACAATAAGCATTATCGACGAGTTGAAGCCATTCAAATAGAAACCTTGCAAAACCATCCTACGGTTACCCGCTCAAAAGTGAGTGATTTAATATCCGGCGGGTATACGTTAATGGAGTTTCGTAATGTGCAATACGATATTGGTTTACCAGACAGTTTATTCAGTGAACGTAGTTTACGGTATCCACCCAGCCAATGGTTTAAATAATGCTTAGTATTCCACATAAAAACTTTAAAACTGGCGTTTTATTATGGCTACTTTTTTTACAAGTTATCCCTCTTGGCTTAAAGGCAAAAGAAACCAGTACACCAACAAACAGCATATCCGTGAAGCCTATCGGTCACACAAGCGAAGGTATAAACGATGGGGATAAAATAAATGTCGATAAAAATGACTGGGATGACAGTAGCTGGGACGACTGGGAACAGGCAGAGCAAACGACGACTGACGGCAAAAGTAGTGCCATAGCGCCAATAACGGGTTATGTAGAAATTGCCCTCGGCCAGCGTTTCAAGCGTGATACTGTCATCAAGCAAAAGCAAACCTTAGGTGATATAAAACTGCACCTTAACTGGCAACACCTTTTGACAAACTCCCTGTTTGACGGCTCTCGATTTATTAGTAAAGCTGACATTTATTACGATCAAGTGCAGGCATCGAGCCAGATTGATATACGTGAATTAAGTTGGCAAACCTCTTTGCATAAATTAGGTCAACAGGGGCAAAACTGGGATCTAAAAATGGGTAAACAAATGCTGACTTGGGGGGTTGGACATTACGTATTTATTAACGACCATTTCGCTAAAGACTGGCAATCATTTTTTGCAGGGCGTGACGATAACAACCTAAAGCTTGCCTCAACCGCTGTTCGCTTATCCGGTTATTATTCATTCGCCAATATTGATTTAGTCTGGCTACCTAAAATGCAAGCTGACCATTATATTAATGGCGAAATATTTTCTTTTTATAGTGGTGCACAGCAGCAAAATATCGCGCCTAGATTGACAGCCAATCAACCGTCTGATGGCGAATTGGCCATTCGACTGAGTAAACAAATAGGCAGTAATGATATTGCCATATACGGATTTGATGGTTATAGCAAGTCACCGGAGGCGATTGATTTTCAAGGCAAGCCAGCCTTTTATAAAATACGCAGCCTTGGTGCTAGCCTGATCTCACCGCTAGCCAATGGGTTATTCAAATCGGAATATGGCTACCATGACCATTCACAAAATTCGCCAATAGAAAATCAATTTATCAGCCTTGCTCAATCAAACCAGCAATGGCTGATTGGTTACGAACAGGAAATCAAAGCTAATTTGAGTTTGGCCTTGCAGTTCCATTGGCGAAACGCTATCGGTAACGACACCACCAATCAAAACCGTAAACAAATAACCGTGAATACTCGATGGCAAAATAGCATGCAAACACTCACTGTAGATTGGTTTCAATTTTACGAACTGCAAGAACACGACAACTACTCTCGACTGACTATGCACTATCAACCAAACGACCAATGGCACTATAAAATCGGCCTTAATCATTTTTTAGGTAAACCTGAAACGTTTTTTGGTCAGTTTGAGAACGCCAGTAATTATTACGCCTCAATTCAATATCTGTTTTAACTAGCCAGCTTTAACTAATCAGAGCTTTAATAGGAGCTATCTTCATGATGTCATTAGAAAAATCACTTACTGCCTTTGCCGGATTAATGATCATATTATCCGTGGCCTTAACCTACTTTATCCATCCAAACTTTATTTGGTTTACTTTATTTGTTGGTGTTAACTTATTTCAGCAAAGCTTTACTGGCTTTTGCCCCGCCAGCATTTTTATGAAAAAAGTTTGCAATATAAAAACCGAAAGAGAGCTAACATTAGAAGAACAAAATAAGTGACATAACGCCTAACACTGTTTCAATATAATTTTGATGTGTTGACGTTGTTCAGTATAGATCGAAATTTATTTCGACAATAGCAGCAGGCTGCTACAGGCGTGGTTTCTAGCTGCCACATTGCCTAATATCTGCAACCTTTGTCGAGGCATTGAACCTCGACCTTCAAGAGTAATTTGATGAGTTGATATTAGGCTAGCTATTTTTGTAGGTTCGACGCTTGATTCAGGCGCCTACTCATGGTGCGTCGCATTGTACTTTGACAAAATCACACCAAGCGTAAAACAAATTAACAAAATCATCGAAACCACATCCAGCCCGAACACTTAAATCATCTAAATATAATTCATTGTCTGGTAATAGATCGGGTTCAAAACCCTCGCCTTGATTAACCTTGACCACGGCTTCATCACTGTCTAAGTATAAAGTAACCTCAGCCCCCAACTTATGTAAAGCTAGGCACTCTATGCGCTTGCTCTGAGCTTTTTTAATTAAAGAGCAGACTTGATGGATAGTTATTGGGTTATTTGCAACCTCATCCATTAGCCAACGACCAAATAGTCCATGCTCCATGGACATGTCACATAAATACCGGCCAGTTAAATCTGTTTTAAAATGGTAATCCACACGCTCTCAACTTAATTTTGCACATACAACCTTCAACACGTACTTTTTATACGCATCTTATTCTCATCCTTCACTCGCGACTTTCAATATGCAATAAATAGTGAGTGAATTACCCTCAGTATAACAACTGAGGTAATGGGATGCTAAAAAGCAAATTGTCTAAAAAATGACAAACAACTTGAAAAAATCACCAAAAAAACGCAAATAAACCAAAGTAAATCAATGGTTAGGCAGTAACTTTAACAATTAAATGCTATAACTAGAGTATAACGCTTAAAATAAAATGCTAACGACCTTGAGATATCAGCCCCTATTTGCAATCAGCATTGCTTTTGTTTGTTATTTTTTGTTTGCCAAGCTCGGCTTATTGTTTGCTATACCACCAGGATTTGCTAGCGCAATTTGGCCTGCGGCTGGTATAGGTTTAGCCATTTACTTAAAACTAGGACGCTGGGCTTTACTAGGCACTTTTTTAGGCTCCACTCTAGCCAACTCTCAAGTCGGCATTGACTCCTTTTTTGCATCTTCATTATCTGACTGGCTTATCCCTAGCTGCCTAGCATTAGGCACTTGCTTACAGCTCATTTTGGCTCGCTGTTTAATTTATCGTTATTGTGAACTCCCGATTAAGCTTTATACCTTACGCAGCATAGTGAAATTTGCTTTGTTAGCTGGGCCAATGGCTTGTATTGTGGCCTGTAGTGTGGGTGCAACAGTGTTGACTATCAATAACGACTTATCTGCCCAACAAACTGCTTTTATTTGGCTAACTTGGTGGGTGGGTGATTCTGTTGGCACGTTATTTTTTACACCACTCGTATTACTTCTGTTCAATAATCAAGTCTTTAGCCGAGCGCCTTATCGTTGGAAGGTTGTTGCTCCGTCTTTAATTATTTTTGTTTTAGTCAGCAGCGTATTCTTTTTATCGCGTGGTCATTTTAACGAGCGAGCACAACTTAGCTTTGTTGAAAAAACGCAAAAGCTCACAAACCAAATTTTATTGGCTGAAACTGAATTTGCTCAACATTTATACTCTTTAGCTGGGTTAATTCAAGCAAGTGAAGAAGTCACCCGAGACGAGTTTAAAACCTTTACAACTATGCTCAACGTCAATGATACTAATTTACGGGCGCTGGGTTGGATCCCTAAAGTCGAGCATAAAAACTTAGCTGATTTTTACAAAAAAGCACAAAGTTATGGTTTTAGCGACTACTCATTAAAAAGTTTAAACCATGACAAACAGTTAACTGCAACCCCAAGTAAAGCATTCTATTTACCCATATTATTTTTAGAACCCTACCAAACCAACCAAGCTGCAGTGGGTTTAGAATTAACGACCCATCCTGTTGCTGCACCTATTATTGACAAAGCAGTTACTCAGGGGACGATTCAAATCACCCCGCCTTTAACGCTGGCACAGCAGCGCGACAAATTCACAGGCTTTGTAGCTTACTATCCGTTGTTTAAGCAAGGCACGCCACAAGGCCAAACTAACTACCAAAACTTAATGGGTATCACTGAAGTCGTTATCGAAATCGACACCTTGCTAAGCTCAATATACAAACAAGCAGCAAATAACGATTTCCATGTACAAGTTATTTATCAAGAGCAAAATAAAACGCTATTTAATAATGGCTACAACAAAACGGCTAATTTTCATTACAGTCAAACGATTGAATGGTTTTCGACACCATTAACCTTTAATTTTGCTAGCAGTTCTAATTTTGATGCTAAAGCCACCGACTGGACAAGTTGGATAACCTTGATCCTAGGGTGCTTACTCGCAGTCATTAGCACAATTTTCATTATGATAGTGACTGGTTTTAATCACAAATTAGAGCTAGAAGTTACACAAAAAACGGCCGAACTTGAGCAAACTAATCAAGATTTAATTAAAGCCAATAACGCTAAAAGCCAATTTTTAGCAAATATGAGCCACGAATACCGCACACCATTAAATGCCATCGTCGGTTTTAGTCAAATTGGCAGAAGCCGCACTCAAGATCCAAAAGTAAAAGATTACTTTAACAAGGTGCTCGAGTCGTCTGAGCATTTGTTAAATCTAATTAATAATGTGTTAGATTTAACTAAAATGGACAGTGGTAAATTAAACCTAATCGAAGCGCCATTCTCTCTAAGTGATGTTGTTCAGCAAACGCGTGTATTATTTGAACAACAAGCCTTGGATAAGAACATCACTTTTAATATTCATGCAGACATCAAGCAAAACCAGCTCATTGGTGATAAAACGCAACTAGAACAAATTCTGGTTAACCTATGTTCTAACGCCGTTAAATTTACCCAACAAGGACAAGTAAAATTAACGGTAACAACGGCCCCTATCAACTCCAATACTTGCACACTGACGATTAAAGTCGAAGACCAAGGTATAGGTATAGACAAACAATATATCGACGGCTTATTTGACGCTTTTACGCAAGCCGATGAATCGAATACACGTGCTTTTGGGGGAACTGGCTTAGGTCTAACCATAGTTAAACAACTGGTTGATTTAATGCAAGGTACGCTCAATGTGCAAAGTGAACTGAATGTTGGTTCAACATTCACCGTCGAATTACCACTAAAAGTCGATTTAACTGCCGAGAAAACTTCTGCTGTAGAAACTAAGGAGCAATCCAATTCAGAAGCGCTAAACATGCAAGACTCACAACCGGCAACGGATTTTAGTCACCTGAAAGTGCTATTGGTGGAAGACAACGAAATTAATCAAATCGTCGCGCGCGAGCAACTCAAATTGATCAATATTCAATGTGAAGCTGTTAACAATGGCCAGCAAGCATTGGATCATATTGAACAAAACGCGTTAGATTTATTATTACTCGATCTGCATATGCCGGTTTTAAATGGCTTTGACACGGCTTATGCCATCCGCAGCAAATTAAATTTAATTGATTTACCCATTATCGCATTAACCGCCAGCGTGTCTGAACAAGACAAACAAAAAGCCGCGGAGTTAGGTATAAACCATTATTTAACTAAACCTTTTAACGCAGAGCAATTACGCCAAGCGATTGAAATGTGCTTTGCTGAGCATAGCTAGCACACTGTTCGACTAAATTTTAATTAGTTGAAACAAGGCTAGCTATTTTTGTGTAGAAAAAACAGGCCCATGCCCTATCGGTACGCAAAAGCCGAGGTAATAGCCGTCCACAGCTTGAGAGTCAGGAAGTTACCGGTCGCCAATTTAATTCAGTTTAAATCGCCCTACACCTTGATGAATATTGCCTGCCAACCCTTGAATTTGTGCGGATGCTTTCTTAGTATCTGCGGCGACCTCAGAAGTAGTTTGAATTTGGCTGTTTAAATCATGTAAATTGCGGTTAATGTCTTCTGTAACTGCAGATTGTTCCTCTGTCGCGGTGGCTGTTTGGATCGACATGTCTTTAACCTTAGTCACCCGACTCAGTGTATTGTCCAGTAATGTCTCGGTCTCTTTGGCTAACTCCACAGAACTGGTTACCTTGTCAAAGCCATCTTGAATTTTATCAACAACATTAGTTACACCATCTTGCACAGCTAAGATCATGCTTTGAATGCTGTCTGTCGATTCTTGCGTTTTTTGGGCCAAAGTCCTTACTTCATCCGCAACAACAGCAAAGCCACGACCTTGCTCGCCCGCCCTAGCCGCTTCTATCGCAGCGTTAAGTGCTAACAAATTAGTCTGCTCAGCAATACCGCGGATCACATCTAACACACCAGAAATATTTGATGATTCGACCGATAATTTTTTAGCGCCGTCCGACGCGCCTTCCACTGTGTGATACAACTGCTCAATCTGCACAACTGATTTATTGATCACCTCCACACCTTGTGACGCAAAACGCATGGCGCTTTCTGTTTCATCCGCCGTATTTTGCGCAATAGATGACATTTCTCTGGTCGCTAAACTCATCTCATGCACGGCACTCACTATCATATCTGACGCTTGGCTTTGTTGTTTTGCCACCGCATCAGCTTTATTGGCAGACTGCCCTAAAACATCTGAACTAGCGTGAAGATCATCAACATCATGCCTAACTTGTGAAATTAAAGTCCGTAAACTGGCAACAAACCGATTAAAAGCTAAGCCAAGTTCGCCAATTTCATCGTGATTTTTTACATTAATGGTTTTAGTTAAATCACCGCCTCCTGACGTAATATCGTCAATACCTTGGGTAATTTCTTGAATGCGCGCTAACAAAGCATTTTGACTAAATATCGCCACCGCGGCAGCAATCCCAACAATCACGATAACCACTAACCAAGTAATTGTTTTATGTTTAGCATTGGTTGCTTTAATGGTCTCTTGCAATAAATTAGCACTTTCAAATGCTCGCTCACCGGCCACGTCGTATAATTCCCGTAATGCGGAAAAATCTTGGTTAGACTGGCCGTTTGTTTGCTCAATAGCTAACTCAACATTACCATTATCATACGTAGCTAAGACTTGGCTAGCTGAGCGATACCACTTTTGATAAGCGGCTTCAAACCCGCGCAATTCTGAAATTACCTTAGGGTAATTTTGCATTAATTGCCGATACTCATTGAATCTATCTTTGGCTTGTTTGGCATTTTCTTCAAACTCTTGGCGAAACTGCGCTTGGTTTTGTTTGGAATAAACATATTGAATTTCGGCCACACGCGCTTGATATAAATCTCGATCGGCATTTAACACCACATTAATTGCAGGCATAAATCCAGTGGGAAAAACATCTGCGTTCTCTTCCAAATTTTTCGTGAGCATCATGTTAGCAATCATAATAACAAGAAGCGCAACAGCAACAATAAACAAGGGAACAGAATATTTAATTCGAATACTAAGATTATTCATGGCTCAAGTTAGGATTAAATTCTAATAACTAACAATCAGTATAGCCAATGAGACAGGAATAACCTCAATCAACACCAAAAAATACCGCTGATAAATCAGATATTTAAAGCATCAATGCGATGTGGAACAAATAGCTTAATTCAAAGTTTTGTCAGGTTTAATCTATCACCATACGCCAATCGCAGGCGCGATATAGCATCTCAAGCAACGAGCTTATAGCCAAGTTACAGCATAATTAGGTTGTTGTGGCGAAACCTAGCTTACAAGCTCCTTTTTTTTGGACAGAAAGGTTTGCAGGCTCTGCAAGCATAAATGCTCACCCACAAAAGTCGGTATATTAATTACCTTCTGCGAAGATATGAAACCACCTAGACTTATCAATTCATTACGCTGAATTATTACAAAATTTAGCAACTATGCGACTGGTTTAGAGAACGAATAGCAATGACATCTCCCTGCCTATTTAACACTAATTGCACCATTTGCGAGCCCGTGAATTGCGATAAATTGAATTGAGTTGGGCTTGTTGTCTCATGCCTCAAGGTGAAATTTTCAAGTACTTTCGCTTTGGCTTGTTCGCAGAGCACTAACCTCAATTGACTATCCTGTTTAGTCAGACGAGCCAATTGCATATAATGTAGATCGTTAGTTTCACCTTGATAAGTGGCATTCAAGTTAGCGACTTGCTGCTGCCAAGTATTTTTATAAGCCTGATACTTTTTATGATCAGTTAAAATTTCTGCCGCTAAACGAGTTTGTAAGTTGGGTTCTATTACATTGATTGTAATGGCTTCTTCGCTAGTTAAATTAGTAGGTTGATATACCAATTCCGCTTCAGATTGCCATGTAGAACTAGCATCAATTATTTGAACGCCAAGAAAGGCAACAAAAACAGATGCGGCAAGAGCCCACCATGCGGTTAGATTTGTTTTCGGTCTTGAACGACTTTGCGAACTTTGTCGGGCAGCTTGAGCAATAATACGCTGCTGCACGTCAACAGGTAATTGATAGTGTGCCTTGTCCCGTTGATAGGCCTCAGACAACTCTGATTCAAAATTGCTTGATGTCGGGTTATCTTTTTTCATGACTTTTTTCATGACAATAAGTCTCGGTGAGCTTTAAACAAATTACGGGCGTATCTAAGGCGGCTTTTAACGGTTTCTGTACTGGTTTGAGTAACATCTGCTATTTGCTGTAAAGATAACCCTTCTTGTTGCAATATAAATGCTTCCCGTTGCTCAAATGGTAATTGCTTTAACAAGTGTTCGAATCCTTGTTTTTGACTCGCCTGCATTAGCTGATGAGCGGGTTGCTCATCCATACTTGCCGGATGGTCTAATAACGTATCTACATCCTGTACCCACTTGTTATTCAGCCGTAAATGATCAATCAAACAATTTCTCGCTATGGTAAAAACCCAAGGTTTAACTTTTTGTTGTGACTGATAACGCTGGCGTTTTTCTATCACTTTTAACCACACTTGCTGACTAATATCCGCTGCAGTTGCAGCATCACTTTGTTTAACAAGGTAATAATACAAATCGTTACCCAATTGCTCGACTAATAAGGACAGTAAATGTGGATCCCCTGTCAAGGCATATTCAGCCATTAAGTCGTCACACCCAGGCTCGGCGTGACGTTCAAACATAGATAATATTCTAGCAGTGAAAGACAAATGACATCCTCGCCCAAAATTAAATTTGAATTTTACTAATTAGGCCAGAAACACGCTCTAGCCTAAGCCAAGTTTAGTTCATATTAAACTCAAGCTTCACGGTTAAGCCCGTTTGTTTTTGTGGCACACCGTCAATCACCTGTGGTTTGTATTTCCAACGCGACAAGGCTCGTTTCGCTTCGCGATCAAATACGCGTTTAGGTTGAGCTTCAATCACTAATACATCTTCAACAGCGCCTAATTCATTAATCGAAAACTGCAAACTAACCCAACCTTCAATACCGTTGCGTGCCGCAGCAGCTGGATATCTAGGTTCGACACGTACTATAGGCGCCGCATCACCATTGGTAAAGCCCCCTGCATTATTAACACCTGTGTCTAACTCGCCAACAAAGTTAGTATTAACGGCAATTAGCGGTTCAGCAATAGCCACTTCTGTCTCCGTTGCGGTTGACAATTGACGCTGCGGTGGCTGTACCGGAGGTTTTAATTTTGGTCGAGGATCTGGCTTCTCAATTACCTTTTCATCCGATTGCGTATAAACAAAATCAATCGGCTGATGGGTTGTCGGGGTTATAGGTGCAACTTGGTCATTCGCGATAAGCGCTTGCATGACAGCAAATAAAGCAAAGGCACAAACGATCCCCATTAGAAAGGTAACGCTAATACGTAGCAAAGATTTGCTCAGTAGCGCCGGTTGGGCAGATAGTGCAGATTGATTAGATAAAACGTTATTTGGATTATGTATTAAAGCTGATATTGATGGCATGATATTCCCCTTTTTTAGTCTTCATAAACAAAACGTTGAACAAAGAAAAAAGGGGTTAAATTATTTTTTATTTGTAACTATAGTCAAAGCGATCAGGTTTTAGGGGAAGCCGTCAAGCTTCGAATCCCCATGAGCATATGCTCTATTATGTGATTGGGGTGAGTAAGCGCTGACAATGAACCATAAGACCTGAGCGAGAAGACTATATTCAGCATTTCAAGCAGCAAACCATCTAAAGCTATAACTTAATAAGGCTTGCTGTAAGACGTGGCTTCAAAGCCTCTACTTTTGGTAGCCTTGCTCTTTTGGTTAGAAAATTTTGCAGGCTCTGCAAGCATAAATGCTCACCTACAAAAGAAAATTTTGCAGGCTCTGCAAGTATAAATGCTCGCCTACAATAGAAAAGTTTTCAGGCTCTGCAAGCATAAATGCTCACCTACAAAAGAAAATTTTGCAGGCTCTGCAAGCATAAATGCTCACCTACAAAAGAAAATTTTGCAGGCTCTGTAAGCATAAATGCTCACCTACAAAAGAAAAGTTTGCTGGCTCTGCAAGCATAAATGCTCGCCTACAATAGAAAAGTTTGCTGGCTCTGCACGCACAAATGCTCGGCCACAAAAGTCGGTATCTAAATTACCTTCTGCGCAGTACCGTAGACCATTACTGCACATTGATTAAAGCGCTATCGCTTGATGCCAATCAACCTGTAAATTAACTGACTGCCCAACTTGCAAGTCGGCACCATTGGCATAATTGGCTAACCAAGCGCCATAGGGCGTATCAAGTTTTAACTGATAATAAGAGCCGACAAAACGTTTACTACTCAAAATAGCGCTAATTTGATTTTCCGCTACTGGGTCGCCAGCATCAGATGTGACAACGCCAATATGCTCAGGGCGAAAACCAACCCGTTCAGCACAGTGCAGTTCTTCCTTTAAATTATGTCTTTGTTGTGGTGCCAAATTGGCAATTGTCACTTTATTGATAGCCCCCATAAATGCCGCGACAAATTCAGACTTAGGCGCGTGATAAAGCACTTCAGGCGCATCAACTTGCTCTAGTACACCTTGGTTTAAAATCGCTACCTTATCAGCAAAGGCGTAGGCCTCTTCTTTACTGTGCGAGACAAAAATAGCCGCAACATTAGCCTTTTTAATAATGTCGCGCACTTGTTCAATCAGTTCAAACTTAACCTTATTATCGATATTAGAGAAAGGTTCATCTAACAATAATAGATCAGGGTGATAAGCCAAAGATCTTGCTAATGCTACCCTTTGCTGCTGACCACCCGATAATTGATGAGGGTATTTAGACTCTTGCCCATACAACTGCACTAATTCTAATAGCTCATGCAAGCGCTTGGTTTTATCCGCTTTAGCTACTTTACTTAAGCCATAAGTAATATTGTCAGCCACGGTTAAATGTGGAAACAAAGCATAATCTTGAAACAGCATGCCCAAATTACGTTTTTCCGCTGCGACTTGTTTACTGGCACTACTCACGACTTGCTGCTTGATTTTAATATCACCTGAATCCAGTGAAATTAATCCCGCCAGTGATTTTAATATTGTCGTTTTACCACAGCCACTAGGGCCTAATAAACACAAGATTTCACCCTGTTCTAAACAAAAATCAATTCCTTTTAATACCGGCTGGCGGCCATAACTAACGTGAATCTTATTCACTTGTAACGCAGGATGCTGTTGATTTTCACTCACTGTGGATAATCCTTAATTGCATACTTTTCAATATTTTTAGGCAGAATTGTTTTTATCATGAGTCGCAAAATTATTGATAAATATTAACGGTATCAGCCCTACAACCACTATGGTAATAGCAGCAAGGCTCGCGTGTTCTAACTGCTCATCGCTCACATACTGATATACATAGGTCGCCAAGGTTTCAAAGCCAAAAGGTCGCAACAATAATGCGGCTGGTAACTCTTTCATGGCCTCTATAAAAACCAATAAACTACTGCTTAATAACGCTTTGGTTAATAACGGCATATGAATTTTTTGCATAGTGCGACTAAACCCGACACCCATCGTCAAACTAGCTTTATCTAAGTTAGGCGAAATTTTTGCTTGAGCTTCGCGTACAGCGCCAAGCGTAATGGCACTAAAACGCACTACGTAGGCAAATACAATGGCAAATAAGGTACCACTTAAAAATAATCCCGGCGTGTAACCTATCCAGTCATTTAGCCAACGATTACTAAGACTCTCAAATTGAGTCAGCGGGATCAGTACAGCAATAGCCAACACTGTGCCCGGTAGTGCGTAACCGGCAGCCATAGCCTGACCAGGAGCTTGCGCCAAAGTGTTCTCATATTGTTGCCGAGCAGCAAAATTAGCCACTAACCCAACCAATAAACAAACACCCGCAACCAGTGCGGCTATCATTAAACTTTTCAATGAATAGTCAATAAACGCTTGATTCCAAGCTTGGGCAAAATAAACCACTCCGTAATCCAACAATATGATGGCTGGCAATACAAATCCTAAAAAGAATACTATTGCCATGTAAATAATCGCACAAACCGTTTGTTTGGTATTTAATGTATATAAAGCGCCTTGATTGAAGGTATCACTGCGAGAATAACTTTTTACCTGCTTACGGTTGGCTTTTTCAATAAATAAAAACAACGCAATAAAAACCAACATAAGTACCGACAAACGAGCTGCTGCAGACAAATTGTAATAACCAAGCCATGTATCATAAATGGCGGTAGTTAAGGTATTAACGGCAAAATAATGTACGGTTGCAAAGTCGGCCATGGTTTCCATTGCTATTAAGGCTAACGCAGCAACAATCACGCCTCTGGCCTGCGGTAAACTAATTTTATAGAAGCTTTGCCAAGCACTATCCCCCAAAATTCGGCTAGATTGTAATTGACTGATACTTTGACTACTGAAAGCCGACCGCAACAGTAAATAAACGTAAGGATAAAGCACGAGAGCTAAAACTATGGCCGCACCGCCGAGAGTACGAATATCAGGAAACCAATAATCGCGAGCCGTTTGCCATTGAAACCAGTCTCTTAGCGCAATTTGTATTGGACCGGCATAGTCAAACAAATCGGTGTAAACATAGGCTACGACATAAGCTGGCATTGCCAATGGCAGTATCATTGCCCATGACCAAAACCGTTTTGATTTAAAATCACACATGGCCATTAACCACGCGGCTGGTAACCCAATAAGTAAACTCAACAAGCAAACGCTAAACACCAATAAAACGGTATTGATGACATAAGTCGACAATACCGTATTCATCAAATGGCTAAAAATACCGTCATCAGCCTGTAAGCTGGCAATAAATAACGAAAAAATTGGCGTAATTAATAGTAGCAACAACAAACAAGTCGCCACTAACCAAACGGTCAGTTTAGGCCATTCAAAGGAAAAAAATTTAACTTGTGTGGATAACAAGGTAGGTTCTCTTAAGCGTTATTCACGCTCTTGGGTTTTAGTGCCGCATTCTACTGAATACGCAGAGTAACTGCAAAATGGATAAAGCACTTATTGATGTATATCGGGGATAAAAATGAATAAGACGCTGAGAGTGACACTCTCAGCGAAAAACCATACGGAAGAACTAAAGGAAATTAAATAAAGACAAGCCAGTGACTTTACTAAAGGTTTGATTCGCCACCGTTAATGCGGTTTCCTGCTTTTGCAGCTCAGTGATGGCTTCTGAAAAATCAACTTCTTCAATTTTAGCTCGCGCTTCTTTTAGGTTAATTTCTTGATCCAAATTGGACAAGTTAACACTGCTCACCACATTTAAGCGACCACCAATTTGCGAACGCGCCGAGCTGACATTTTCCATGGAACGATCAAATGAATATATTGCGCTTTTGAGTTCTTCAAAATAGTCATCACTGGTATTTTCAGCGTTATTCATGGTGTTGATTAAACTAGTCAGTGAATTCAGCGTATTTTCTTTATTGGGTTGATCTAGGGTAAAGTTTAACTGATCGCCAGTTGTGCCATTAATTTGAAACTGTAGACCCGCATAAACAAATTTGTTTTCCGAGTCTAAATTGCCGGAATCCAGTACGGTTCCGCCATTATCCCGCACTTCATAAACTGATGGTGAAGTTAATACCACACTATAGTCATTACTGCCCACAGGGTTTGGCGGCACGGCTACATAGTTAGATTTGTGATAAGCCTCAAACTGATCACTTGAAAAAACTGAGTAACTACCACTCGCAGTTGAGCTAGCAGTATCTATCGATAAAGTACTGCGTGCTTCAGTATCTTCAAAAATAGCAAACCCAGAACCTGGCACACCTGAGTCCAGTTTTAAGGTTTCTGATATTTGAATTTTCTTAACGTTCTCATCGCCTTGATATTCATAACCATTGCTGGTTTTTACAAAGGCAGGATCACTTGATTTAGAGCCCGAAAATATATATTCGCCCTGACCGTTTTTCGAGTTGAACAAGTCAAACAATTCGTCACGGATTTGCTCTAATTCTGAAGCCATCGCGCGACGATCTTGGTCATTCATGGCGCCATTACCCGCTTGAATAGCTAAGGTTCGGGCGCGCTGCATCGAACCATGAATATTTCCTAATACGACTTCTTTATTTTCTAACGAGTTTTCAAGCAATATAGTATTTTTTTCAAATTGCTCTAAGCGCGCTAAATCTTCATCTAAACGGACAATTTTGGTTGCCGCTGCGGGATCATCAGACGGTTTCAGTACGTTAGACTGTTTAATTAACACATCCTGCGCACGCACCAATTTCTTTTGTGTTTCAAGTATGCCGTTAACACTATTCTGATAAAGTTGATTAGTTGTAATTCGCATAATTATCCCCTAACCGCTTGCAGTATAGAATCAAAAGTGGTTTGCGCTACGGTAATCACCCGTGCTGCCGCACTATATGCCTGCTCGTAACGCACTAAGTCCGCCGCTTCTTCATCTAGGTTAACCCCAGACATATCGTCCACCCGCAATTTAGATTGTGCTAGCAAAGTTTGTGACGACTCATAAGCTATGCTGGCTCTATTTGCCGTATCACCAACAAAACCGATCAAATTAGAGTAACTTTCGGCAAAGGTTAATGTATTGCCCGAGCTACTTAATATATTACGCCGCATGGTATCGGCTTGTTGCAATTCTGCCAGTTTTAAACCGTTAAAGTTATCGTCAAAACCATCACTATTAAATTCAATATTGAATTCATCCCCCGCGCGAGGCTGACCATCGACTGTAATTTCATAGCCTGGATAATCCTCGCCATGAGTCGCTGTTGGCCAAGTACCCGCATCACGCAGTTGTTGCATAATGTTTTCACCACTTGCAACCGTGCCAATAACCGCACCGGTTGAGTCTTGCACCTCGTATTGGCCTGCTAAGGTATAAACCACTTTAGAGGGCGCGTCAGCATCTAAACCATAATCTCCCGTTGTACCATCCCCGTTCACATCGTCTGTAAAACCGGTTTGGTTTAAGCTTGTGTTATCCGTGTTGGTATCGGTAATGTCAGTTAATTCAATACGACCGCTACCTAGGTTAGTTAACGGGTTATTAACGGAGATTGGTGCGGCTAATGCTAACTGCTCAGGCCGATCAAAGTTCATTTCAATATCAAGGCCTGACAAGCGGCTTGGACGCAGTAAAAAAGTGTCGCCCGTGGTAAAACCACCACTGGCTGTCGACGAATCGGGATCAAACCTTAGCTCTAAACCATCCGGCAGGCCATCAGATGAACCTTGGAAATCAGTCGTATTACCTGGAATAGTAAACGGGCCAGAGGCACTGCCATAAGCTTCGCCCTGTTTTAAAGCCTGAACCGTATATTCGGTACTGCTAGTAAACACAACTTCATATTCGAAGTTAGTGGCGCTTGCACCTTGACCATCTTCAATGCGAACTTCAATATCATGAAAGTTTGATGAATTATCGCGATAACCTAACGCATTCGTCGACGGTATACTGAACATATCGGAACCAAGGTTGCCTTCTAAATCAACCCCTTTACGATTTTGCTGGTTCATTGCATCAGAAAAAGCGATGGCCATTTGCCCTAACGAATTAATGGTTTCGTCTAATACTTCTCGCCGATAATCTAACAAACCGCCTAACTTGCCACCAGCATTGGATTCAGCAAAATCAGAGACATTGTTAGGGTTGTTAATAGAATATACTTCTATTTGTAAGCGTTCAGGATCAGGATCACCCTGGGTGGTACGTAAATTAAAATACGCCCCGTCAATTGACAGTGGTTGACCATTAGGGGCGACCAATTCAATACCATCACTTTCCACATTGATAGTATTAACACCAATAATTTCTGATAACTCGCGAATAATTTGGTTACGCTCATCCAACATATTGGAAGACGCATCGTTATTTTCACCCGCTGAAGCGGCAACCACTTTTTCATTAATATCGTAAAAGCTGGCGATTAAACTGTTAACCTCAGATATGGTCAAATCGATTTCTTCGTTAACTATATCTTCTTGTTCAAGGACACGCTCAGACAAGGATTGCATACGCGCAACCAAGGCTTGCGAATCAGAGATAACTAGCTGGCGTGGCGTTAAAGCCGACGGCTCATCATTCGCTTCATTCAAGCGGCCGAAAACATCATCTAAACCTTGGGCAATACTGGTTTGGTCATCAGCAAACAAATTGTCTAATGTGTCAGTATTTTTACTAAAGGATTCTGTACGGCCTTTGGTTTCTAGATCGCGGCGATATTGGTCATTGGCAAATTTATCAAACAAACGCACGGTTTCGGAGCGGCCTAACCCCCACTCGACATAACTGGTAAATTCAGTACGCTGCCGTGAGTAACCCGGAGTGTTGAGGTTAGCGATATTATTACTAACTGTTTGTAGGTGGCTCTGATTACCCAGTAACGCAGAGGTTCCTAACTTTAATAACTCAGATGACATGAAATACTCACTCTACCCTAATTGCAATTAGGCTATGGCTTACGATGCAAAGTTATACTGTCGATAAACAAAATCTCGAGTTTTTGTTTATCTAAAACTAAACAATAAATATAAGTATAGCTGTTTTTCTATCGGCAGCATTTCTGGAATCTTTAATAAAGATTTGGTTTTTCAGCCTTAGCGCTATTAAACACTTTATCTTGTAAAACAGATAGTATTTTCTTAGCGTAGTTAGGATCTGTCGCGTAGCCCGCTTTTTGCAGCTCAGTAAAATATTGTTGCGGATCATTAGTCGACTTTAATGCACCTTGATAACGAGGCTGATCTTTAATAAAGCTAACATAATCTGATAACCCTTGCTCTATGCTGTCATAGGCGCGGAACTTAGCTTTTTCAGTCACCATTTGACCATGCTTAAATTCCATAGTGTTGCGCACGGCTGAATCGCCTTGCCAACGGCTATCCGCTTTAATTCCAAAAAAGTTAAATGCATTATCACCCGATACGGTTTTGATCATTTTTTGCCCCCAACCCGTTTCAAGTGCGGCTTGAGCCACCATAGCGATTGGAGGTAAGCCTATGCTACTGGCCACTTTTTCAGCAATAGGCAATAATTTACTGACAAAATCTTGTTTATCTTTGAACTGCTCATCTTGCTCTATTGGCTGTTGGAACTGACTGAGTTGTTTAGACTTTTCTTCAGCCACTTTAAGTACTGAATTTTGCAATTGTTCAGAATGGATGCGTAGTACAGCTAGCGGATCTTGATTTTTTTCGTCATCGGCTTGCTCGGTTGCCAAAGCCAGAGGGTTTACTGATTTTTGCTGCCAACCACCATCAGGTAATAAGCCATCACTGCGCACAACTGAGCCAGGCATGTAATTATCTTTTTCAGGGCTAAGTTGCTGAACAATAATGTCAGCTAACCCCAAAGCCCCTGTGCTAGACAATTCAGTGGCTAACTGATCATCCGCCATACCTTGATAAAACTTAGCCGAATGACTATTAAATGGACTATCTTTGTCTTCTAGTGCTTCATTGGCCTTACGCATGCTTTTTAACAGCATGTTCATAAAAATGGACTCGAAATGCTGAGCCGCCTTGCGTAGCGCCTCTTTATCATTGTTTTGCCCAGCCTGACGCAACTGGTCTAATCCAGCTGGATCATGATATAGCATTTGGGTTTGTTCGAGTTTATCCATCATAGTTATCTATATAACAATTAATTCGCCGTGTAATGAGCCAGACTCTTTCAACGCTTCTAATATCGCCATTAAATCACCAGGGGCGGCGCCAATTTCATTCATGGCCCGAACCAAGTCATCTAAGCTTGCGCCAGCATCCAATACAAACATACGCGTATCATCTTGCGCCACATCAATCACGGTTTGCTTGGTGACCACGGTTTCGCCTTCCGAAAAAGCATTCGGTTGATTAACCTGCTGATTGGCCGCAATTGTCACCGTTAACCCACCATGTGTCACCGCTGCCGGTTGTAACTTAACATTTTTGCCAATCACAATGGTGCCAGTACGCGAATTAACAATCACCTTAGCTGGCGCATCAGCCGGAGTAAATTCGACATTTTCCAGCGTGGCAATATAGGAAACTCGTTGCCCTAAATCACGTGGTGCCATCACTCTTACTGAAGTCGCATCAATCGCCGTTGCTGTTTTAGGCCCGACTAACTCATTAATAGCGTCAGCCATACGGCGCGCTGTTGTAAAATCAGAGTTATGCAAATTGAAGACCAAGTAGTCACCATGGCCAAATGCATTCGGAACTGAACGCTCGACTATGGCACCATTGGGGATCCGACCAACGGTTGGCGTGTTCATCACGACCCTTGAACCGTCTTCTCCTGCGACACCAAAACCACCAACCACTAAATTACCTTGCGACACAGCATACACTTCACCATCTAAACCTTTCATAAAGGTTTGCACTAAGGTTCCGCCATTAAGACTACCCGCGCTACCAATAGATGACACTGTCACGTCAATTTTTTGACCGGGTTTTGCAAATGCCGGTAATTCTGCGGTTACCATTACCGCGGCTACATTTTTAATTTTAGGTTTTAATGTCGATGGCATGGTAATACCAAAGTTAGCCAGCATGGTTCTAAAGCTTTGCTCGGTAAAAGGCGATTGCTCACCCGTACCCGGCAAACCGACTACTAAACCATAACCCACTAAATGGTTAGTGCGCACACCTTGCACACTAGCCAAGTCTTTAACCCGTTGCGCATAACTGTATTCTGTGCCAATCCAAAGTAAGCAAATCAGTATGCCTAGGCGCCAAAAATTAATTTTCATTGTACTACCCTACACCTTGCTTAAATTAAAAAGGAAACCAATCAGAATAGAAGAACTTAGACAACCAACCTTGTTTGTTGGCATCCGCAAACGAGCCTGTGCCACTGTATTCAATGCGCGCATTAGCAACCCGATTGCTCGCCACTGTGTTGGATGAGCTAATATCAGCAGGGCGTAAAATCCCCGTCATACGCACATATTCTTTACCCGTATTCAAGGTTAACCACTTTTCACCGCGCACAATTAAATTTCCATTCGGCAATATTTTGATAACGTGCACCGATATTTGACCATTTAAACTATTGCTTTGATCGGCTTTAGAGTCGCCTTTAAATTCAGATTCATACTGCAATGAAAGGTTTAACGGATTACCGTTGACAGTAGCTGTGCGCCCCAGTGCAGTGAAAGGTG
Organism: Saccharobesus litoralis; assembly: GCF_003063625.1. Classification (NCBI taxonomy): domain Bacteria; kingdom Pseudomonadati; phylum Pseudomonadota; class Gammaproteobacteria; order Alteromonadales; family Alteromonadaceae; genus Saccharobesus; species Saccharobesus litoralis. The sequence goes on from NZ_CP026604.1 coordinate 4,480,515, forward strand.
ATAGCGCGACATCATTTTCTTTACCGTATTCTGCCTTAGCTGATTTAGACGCTGAGGTATTTTCTTGCAGCATAACCGTAATAATATCGCCGATGCGCCGCGCTTTACTGTCTGAATAAACACTGCTTGAGTAATTCGCTTGAAACAAAGAACCTGTCGGGATAACACTTTCTTCCTGCTGCTCAGGAAAAATAGGAGCATAAAACGGATCATTCGGTATGGCTGTTTTGTCGTCCTGCATGGCAGCACAACCTATAAGCCCATAAGTAATAGCAAAAAGGACAATAAAACGACACATACCTTTTCTCCTCAACACATCTTTTAATTTAATCAAAGCGATTTAAAGTTGCTGAATAGCCTGACTCAACATTTGGTCAACCGACGAGATAACCTTAGAGTTCATTTCAAACGCTTTTTGGCTTTCAATTAGGTTAACCAACTCTTCTGTTACATTAACATTTGAGGTTTCTAACGCCCCTTGCTGTAACAAACCTAAACCATCAATACCTGGGTTACCCTGAATAGGCGCACCACTGACAGCAGTTTCGGTATAAAGGTTTTGCCCTACAGGTTGCAAACCCGACGGATTAATAAAATCAGATACTGTAATTTGGCCAACAACGGTATTGTCGGCATTGCCTTGCTGCTTAACCGACACTTCGCCGTCTTGCGAAATCGTAATGGATTGCGCGTCTTGTGGAATAGCAATATTGGGCTGTAATAAAAAGCCAGCGCCCGATGTCACTAACTCACCATTTTCATTAATGGAGAACTGGCCATTGCGGGTATAGGCAATGGTGCCGTCGGGTTGTAATACTTCAAAAAAACCTCGACCTTGGATCATGACATCCAATGAGTTTTCAGTACTTAACATGTTGCCTTGCGAGAAGTTTTTTTGCGTCGCAGTCACTTTCGCGCCCGCACCTAACATTAAACCATTAGGTAATTCGGTATCTTGCGACGAACGCCCACCAGGTTGATTAATATTTTGATAAAGCAAATCTTCAAAAATAGCGCGACCTTTTTTAAAGCCTACAGTGCTGGCATTCGCTAGGTTATTTGAAATAACTGCAATATCGGTTTGTTGGGCGTCTAACCCTGTTTTACTTATCCACAGTGCCGGATGCATAATCGACTCCTCACAAATAAAATTCTTTAATTAATAACGTCAAAAAAACAACTTTAGTCAAAGCGATCGGGTTTTAGGGGAAGCTGTCAAAGCTACCGCGTCCTGCTAACGCCCCTTACCTGCATCCATGCAGGCAAGCTTCGAGCCCCCATGAGCATATGCTCTATTATGTGATTGGGGCGAGCAAGCGCTGACAATAAACCATAAAACCTGAGCGAAAAGACTAGGTTAGAAAACGCGCATCAACATATCTGACTTAGTATCCATCTGCTTAGCTTCCTTCATCAGTTTGCTTTGGATCTCAAATTGCTTTTGCAGACTGATCATCGAAATCATTTCACTTACTGGATTCACATTACTGGCTTCAAGCGCACCATTAATAATTTTGACATTAGGTGACAACTCACAAAATCCACATTGACCAAACGCATTTAATTCAGATGGTCTAAATAAGCCGTCAGTCCCTTTATCAAGCTTATTATCATTGTTCATTTCAACCACTTTTATGCGGTCAACCACTTCAACAAAATTAGTAGGAGCCCCTTGCGGTCTAACAACTACACTACCATCAGTACCGATATGAACTTTTTCGACCGGAACCGGCAACAGTATTGGCCCACCTTCTCCCATAATAGGGTTACCCCGAGCTGTAGTTAACAAACCTTCTGGCGTAATACTCAAGTTACCTTCTCGCGTGTAGGCTTCGTTACCTGTATTGTCTTGAACCGCGAACCAGCCTTGCCCTTGCAACGCGATATCTAATTCACGGCCTGTTGTGATCAAAGCACCACCCGACATATTTTGACCTGGGCTTTCTGTCATCGAAAAAACTCGCGATGGCAAACCTTCGCCAAACGCTTGCATACTACGCGCTTGCTCAAGGTCAGCTTTAAAGCCTATGGTTTTGCTATTGGCTAAATTGTTGGCGTGCATTGAGACACCAAGCATGTTCTGCTTAGCGCCACTCATGGCTAAATAAAGCATTTTGTCCATAGTTCACCTGCCGTTAAAAAATTGACGTTATTACTACTCTGTTTAACAATGCATCAGGCGTGCCAATTGTAAATTTATTTTTTATCGTTATTTTTCAATAAGTTAAAATGATTTATATAAAATAAAAATGAAAACAGAACCTTAGACAATTGAAAAGTCAGTTATAGTCAATTCACACAGAGAGACTTGTTAATACGCCAAGTTGTGTTAGAGCCTGTTTTTAACGAATGGATAAAGATAAAAGCCTCCAAACTAAAAGCATGAATGCTAGTAGAGTGAAGGCTTTGCTGGGGTAGTAGTAAGGGATAGTTTGAGTGTGAGAGGTAAAACACACCCAAACTAAATTTTTTGCTACAGCCGATAGTTTTTTAAGTATTAAGCACTATCGGATCTGTAGGATATTCTGTTGTAACTGACTATTTACATCTAGCGCCCGCGAGTTCGCTTGGAATGCTTTTTGCGCAGTAATTAAGTCAACCAGTTCTTTGGTAATGTCTACGTTAGATTGCTCCAAAGCAGAAGAAACCACTTCACCAAAGGTACCTGTACCGGCCTCACCCGCTAGCGGCTCACCGGATTGAATCGTTTCTTTCCAACTGGCATTACCTACCTGTTGCAGACCTTGGTTATTCGCAAAGCGCACTAAGGCAACTCGACCTAAAAAGTCGACTTCACCATTACTGTAGTTAGCTGATACCAGACCAGTTTCGTTAATTGATACCCCAGTTAATCGACCCACCGTCGCACCATTTTGCTCTAACGCCGTGACTTCAAACTCAGATGCAAATTGCACAGGATCAGTAAAACTTAACGTGATAGTTTGCGTACCATCTGCGCCGTTAGTTAATGCATTAGCGTCAGCAGTGGCGGCGTTGTTATCGTCTCCTAGAGCTTGAGTGGTAATAAATGGTGGTTGAGCATTTGCTACATCGTAACCATTGACATGACTCACTAATCCAGCTGAATCAAATGTTACGGGAACCCCTACGAAATTGCCATCTCCAGCTGAGTACCCCGTAGGTGATGCTGTTGTACCAGTAGAAGTAGTACCAGCAGCCGCTTGCGGAGCAGCTGCAGTCGAAACATCAGATGTGGTATCTGTAGCAGTACCTGTTAAATCTACTGGAATTGGATTTCCTGACCCGTCAGTATCCATTGACATAAAGACAACCCAACGGTTCTCACCAACTGCTGCTGAACCTGCATCTTTAACATAATAGGTAGTGACAATATGTGAATCACCTAATGAGTCATAAACCGTCGTTGAAGAACGCGCATGGAACGTTGTGTCATCATTAGGGTTAAACAATGTCGGATCTAAACCCGTTTGACGAGCATCCAAGTTCATCGTCATGCCAATTTCTGTAGTTGCGACTGGAATACCCGCCGAATCCGGAATACGTAATGGTGATGTAGTACTTAAACTAACACCCTGTGACGTACCATCTTCATTAACTGGGTAAACTTGTAAATAATTACCCGAGTTTGTCACTACAAAATTATCGTCATCAAGCTTAAAGTTACCAGCACGTGAAAATGTCATCTCACGTGACTCTAAATCAGGGGTTACTGCAAAAAAGCCGTTACCTGTAATGGCCATATCAAGCGAGTTTGTGGTAAACAACAAACTGCCCTGCTCAAATTGTTGTGCAACAACCGATGTCAAACCACCGTCACCGGTTTTTGTATCACCGCCACCAAAAATTGATGATGCGAAAACATCAGAGAATTCCGCGCGCGACTCTTTAAAACCAAACGTGTTGGCATTCGAAATGTTGTTTGCTGTCGTATTTAAGTCTTTCTGACTTGTGGCAATACCACTCAGTGCTACGTTAAATGACATTCTAATTACCTCTTAGTTATTTTCCGATCAACGCCTTATGTTTTGCTACCCACAAAATTTAAGGCGCAACTTCAATAATTTCGTCCATTGCGAAACTGCCCAAACCGCGCAGATTCATTGTTAATTCATTACCATTGCCAAAGCGCACACTATCCACCCGAGAATAGGTGCTGGTGGCCAAACTGACTTTTTCACCACTATTGGCATCAATCCCAGTCGCTGAAATTTTATACAGCGCAGCCGGCAATTGTTCGCCACTTTCATTTTTACCGTCCCATGCGAATTGGATCGGCCCTTCGGTTGCCGCACCAAGGTCAACGGTTGCCACATGCTTACCACCCTCGTCACGAATGGTTAACTTGATGTCGTTCATCGAGTTATCAAATGCAAGTTGACCACCCATAGCAAACTGCTCTTCGCTAAACTGATATAGCGCCGCTTCTTCACTGGCTACCAGCACTTCACGACCAACCATACTTGAAGCTTGTAGCGCTTTATTTGAAGTTTGCTGGGCTTGGCTGTCGGACATAAATGAGTTAAAAGCCGAAGTAAACTCTTCAAACTGACTCGATAAACCACTAATACCGTCAGCCATAGTGAATTGTGTCATCTGCGAGATCATTTGATCATTGTCAGTTGGCTTAGTTGGGTCCTGTGCCGCAAGCTGTGTGGTTAACAAACTAAAGAAATCTTCTTGAGTCATAGCCTGACCGTTCTGATTACTATCAGTTGTATCAACTTTATTTCGTTCCCAACGCAGTGAATCAGCGAAATTTGAATTGCTTACTTCAGACATTTGCTAAACCTTATTAAGTACCTTGTCCTAAACGTAACGTTCTGGACATCATCTTCTTAGCTGCATCTGCAATTTGAATGCCAGTTTCGTATGAACGGGATGCAGAAATCATGTTTGCCATCTCTTCAACCACGTTAACATTGGGTTTGTAGATATAACCTTTGTCGTCTGCCATTGGGTGATTTGGGTTATATTCGATAAGTAACGGCTTATCACTTTCAACCACACCGACAACTTTTACCCCTACAGCGGCAGAATCATTCATATTTGCCGTTGCTCTATCTAATTCGGCTGAAAATACCGGATGACGAGCACGATAGGTTTGATCAATCGAGCTACTAACATTATTAGCATTCGACAAATTACTGGCGGTAGTATTCAAACGTACCGACTGGGCTTCCATCGATGTTGCTGATATATCGAAAATATTAAATAAACTCATTAGCCTTGACCTCCTTTAAGCGCATTTTTAATGCCCTTAATCCGACCGGTTAAAAATTGTATACTGGCGTTATAACCCAATTGGTTTTTCAAAAATTCCATTCGCTCTTGCTGTAACTCAACCGTGTTTCCATCACCCGTATCAGGTTGACTTGGGGTACGAAACTGCAAGCTAGAATCAATTGAACTAGTGACACTCATATGCTTTTCATGCGTACGTGTCATCGAACTGGTATATTGTTTTTTAGCGCCGGACAGCGCCGCTTGGAAATCAAAATCTTTGGCTTTATAGCCAGGAGTGTCTGCATTAGCAATATTGCTGGATAGCACTTCAGAGCGCTTCATACGCAACGCAAGTGCGTCTGGGTGAATACCGAATGCTTTATCTAATGAGATCGCCATTTTTTTGTCTCCAATTGTAACTAATGGAGATAAAGCAATTGCGATGCCAACAATTATAAAATAATTTTATTTGTTATTTTTCAACAACTTAAAATGAATTTAATAGGGGTTATTCTTTGACTGTGCTAAATTTGACAGTGCTATAGTAGAAAGGTTAAAACTTCAAAAATAAAGATAAAAGGCTAAACCACCAAGAGATTTAACCTTTTTTACGATAAATAATACCTGGGTTGCAGCGCTGCATTTCAAATTCGTCACTTAAGCCAGTGATCGATTCAGATGCGCCTAAAAACAAATAACCATTAGGATTAAGCGCCCGTGCAAATTGCGCCAAAATTTTACTTTTTAAATCGGCTGAAAAATAAATTAATACGTTACGACAAAATATAATGTCAAATTTACCCAATAACGTATAACTGTCTAACAAATTTACCTGCCGAAATGACGTAAGGCGTTTAACCTCGGGCTTTAATCTCATACAGCCACCTTCCGTCGGTTCAAAAAACTGACGCTTGCGCTCAGGCGATAAACCACGAGCCAAGGCTAAACTGTCGTATTCACCGGCTTTGCATATATCCAGCATAGATGGCGAAATATCAGTGCCCAATATAGAAATATTACCTTGCCCAGGAAATTTTCGACGATATTCCAACGCGGTCATTGCAATCGAATAAGGTTCTTGGCCACTAGAAGACGCAGCCGACCAAATTTTGACATGCTTATTACCAAAGCTAGGTAAAATATCTCTTTCAAGTAATTGGAATGGGTAGGAATCTCTAAACCATAATGTCTCATTAGTGGTCATTGCATCAACCACTGCCGCACGTAAATTACGCTCGGTTACACTTGAAGTTTTTTTTAATAATTCAGACAAAGAATCAAAGCCAAACTTCGCCATAAGCGGGCTAAGTCGGCTTTTAACTAAGTATTGTTTATTATCACCCAGCACGATCCCGCACTGATGTTCCAAAAATGAACAAAATTGTTTGTACTCTGTATCTTGAATGGTTTTAGCCACGCAACTCGCCTCAACCCATTAATCTACATTTAGCCATTTTTGTACCGCTCCGGCCAATTCATCTGGATTAAACTTAGCAATAAAATCATCGGCTCCAACCTTATCAACCATCGCATGGTTAAATACACCACTCAATGAAGTATGCAAGATAACCCGCAAGCGGCTCAATTTAGGATTATTTTTAATTTCTGCAGTTAAGGTATAGCCGTCCATTTCTGGCATTTCAATATCCGAGATCAATAAAGCGACTTTATCACACACGTCACCGGTTTCTTGTGCCAATTCAGCCAATTGTTCCAATGCATCTTTGCCATTAACCGCTAACTTAATTGGAATATTAAAGCCTTGCAACGCTCGTTTAACCTGATTACGGGCAACCGACGAATCATCCGCAATAAAGATGCATTTTTCACTGACATCTTTAGCGATTGGTTTATCAATAATCTCCTGACTGACTTCCGTTGACATCGGCATGATTTCATTCAGGATTTTTTCCACATCCAAAATCTCAACCAGCTCTTTATCAACTTCTGTAACCGCCGTTAAATAACTGAATCGCCCCGTGCCTTTTGGTGGTGGCATAATCGATTCCCAGTTGATGTTAATAATGCGTTCAACTGAATGAACCAAGAAACCTTGAACCGAGCGGTTATATTCAGCAATGATAATAAAACAATTCTGAATATCAGGAATTTCACGCCCACCAGTGGCTGCGCTTAAATCGATAACAGAGATAGTTTGACCGCGAATATGTGCAACCCCTCTCACATAAGGGTTACGTTTTGGTAGCGACGTAAGTTGCGGGCATTGTAAAACCTCACGAACTTTAAACACATTAATTCCATACCGTTGTCTGCCGTTTAATTTAAATAAAAGCAGCTCGAGTCTATTCTGGCCGACTAGTTGAGTTCGTTGGTTTACTGTATCGAGTAATCCCGCCATTGCATTCTCCAATTCGGTAAAAATCGGCTCACATTTTGCTTTAAAACATTATGAAGCCTGATAGCGCAAGAATTTTGACGCAGTTAGTACGTTAATTTATAACGTTTTTTTGCAAAAACACCTAGGGATTTTGTAAAAAAAACTTATTTATAAAAGAGTAGCACTAATGATACGTTTTTCACTGACAATATTTTTATTTTGTTTTTACTGTATAAAACCCGCCAATGCTGTTTTATACAGTAAAGACCAAATTCAGACTCTCGCAAGTCAACACGCCGAAAGTGTTTACCCCAAACAACAGGGAGAAAACGTTACCGGCGTGGCTACAAGTATAGATCCTCGAATAAAAATTAAACCCTGCGAGTCTGAACTTTCCATGACAGCACCTAATGTTTCTGGATATTCGCGTAATTTAACCGTGCGTGTACGTTGTTTAGACAGTGCTGGTTGGTCACTTTACGTTCCCGTGCAAATGAAAGTGCTGGTACCTATACTGGTTGCGAGTCAAACTATTGGCAAAGGCGATATTTTAGATTCGAGTAGTATGAAATTAGCCATGCTTGATAAATCATACGCACGGAAAAATAGCCTTTCCGACTTAGAGCAAGTCATTGGCGCCAAAGCAAAGCAGCAAATTTTGCCAGGACAAGCTATAATGAATAATAATCTATGCTTTGTTTGTAAGAACGAACTCGTTACAATACAAGCCAATACAAAAGGTTTAACTGTTAAAGCAAGCGGATATGCCTTGTCAGACGGCAGTTTTGGTGATGTAATTAGGGTCAGAAATAGCTCATCAAACCGCATTATTAATGCGCGAGTCAGTGACATAGGAAAAGTACAAATTAATTTGTAATTTATCCTAAAGAAATGAGCGAACAAACCGATAATATAGGTGTAGTAAAAATATTATTGGTAGTGGGAAAATACAATGGCTATAAATATCAATAACTTGGCGAACAACCAAGTCACAGCTAGGCAAGCTGAACAACAGCAAGTTCAGCAACAAAATAATCAAGGTGCGCAGCAAAGTGCTCAGGCACAAGCTAATACCGCGCGTCAGGATTCAGTGTCGCTAACGAATAATGCGCAACAATTGAACAATGCAACTAAAAAAGCAAATGCGTCTTCTGGTTTTGATCAAGAGAAAGTTGATAAAATTAAGAAGGCTATTGCAGATGGTTCATACAAAGTTGATGCTGAGCGTTTAGCCGCTAATATGATCACCAAAGAAGGCAATATTTTCGGGCTGTAAGACTTTATGACAAACGCATTTGAAATCGTAAATCAACAAATGCAACAGCTCGAAGAGTTGTCAGGTTTATTATCGCAAGAATTAGACGCTTTCACGCACCGCGACCCTGCAAAAATTATTGATATAGCTGAGAGTAAGGTCAAGACACTTACTACCATTACCGAACTTGACGCTCAGCTATCTCAACTACCCAATTTAAGCGCATTGAAATCAGAAGCCAAATTTAGCCAGCTTGTTGAACAATGTGCCGTTAAATTAAACGAACTTAAAACCCAGAACGCAGTTAACGAACGCGTGATTAAAACCAGCCTGAATAACGTGACTCAGTTAAAACAGTCTTTACTTTCTCTTAAAAATGCAAACGCGATGACGTATGACAAAAAAGGGAAAGCCATGACTCAAACATTAGGCGCAGGTATTAAAGCCTAAGCACAATCTTGTTTAAATTCGCTCGTCACTAAATCCCACTGACGAACTTTTATAGTCTTCTCGCTCAGGTCTTATGGTTCATTGTCAGCGCTTACTCTCGACTTTACGTAAGTACTTAGGTTTCGTCTGGAACTAGAAACCTGCCCCTAAAACCTGATCACTTTGACTATATCTACCTAACATAAACAAAATCTAGGCTTGTGTTGAGCTTCACCCAAAATAAGCACCTTAACTAAAAAGTTTTGAACTGTTCGATTTAAAACCACTCGCTGATTCATAAAACCGATTTAACACCAGAAAACCTTGTGCTAGCCGAAATAAATTCGGCCCACAATAGTTCTAACTTTTTAACTTTGTGCCCTGCTTGAGATGCTGAAAGTTGCAGTTCAAGCAACTTAAGCAACACGTGCCACCACTTGAAACTCGTTAATATAAATTTCAAGTTGACTGCCGTTACTCGACAAACTTTCGGTCGATTTAACTGTTGAGTTGGCGTGACTAGCGACTTTCTCTGAATCATCACGAATGGCTAAAATACGCTCGTTGATTTCATTCGACACACAGGTTTGCTCTTCTGCTGCTGTTGCTATTTGCACTGCCATTTGCATGATGCTATCAAGCTCAGATTTCATCACCTCAAATGCCGCTGAGCTTTCTATAACGACTGCCACCGCTTTATTTCCTTCTTCCTGAAGTGAGCGCATTTTATTAGTTGCCGCTTCAGCGCCATTTAACAAAGATTCGATTTGCTGGCGAATTTGTTCTGTTGATTCTTGCGTTCGCCCAGCTAGCGATCTCACTTCATCTGCAACAACAGCAAACCCTCTTCCCTGCTCACCCGCTCTTGCAGCTTCAATCGCAGCGTTAAGCGCTAAAAGGTTAGTTTGCTCTGCGATGCCTTGAATCACATTTAACACATTCGAAATTTGCTCAGCTTCATCGTTTAAAGCATTAACAACTTCACTGGTTGTGCCTAACTCTGCGGTTAAATTCTGCATCATATCTCGGCTTAATTCGGCATTTTGCGCACTTTTAACCGATACATCATGTGCTTTTTCGACCGCACTCGATGTTTGCTGAGCCATTGAAGACACTTCTTGAATAGTCGCTGTCATTTCATTGACGGCAACAGACACGCTGTCTGTCGCTTGCAGTTGACTCTCTGACAACTGTAACGATTGCCCCATCGCTTCCGCTACGTAACCTGTAGTCATATTCATCGCATCGGCCTGGCCTTTAACACCTGTTAGCGTGTTGTTAAAGCTAGCAATTAAGTCATTAAAGGCTTTAGCTAATTCACTTAGTTCATCTTGACCTTCAACTTTCAATTGAGTTGTCATATCTTTGCTACGAGCTAATTCAGAAAACTGCGAAACCATAGCCTTTAGTGGCTTAGATACGCTAAAAATAATCGCCCAAGACACCAATATAATGGCAAGAATTAAAATAATGAGTAAGGCTGTCGTTTCATATACTGCATTATTAGCTTGCTCAACAGCTTGATTTTTAAGTGTTTCAATTTCTTGCAACATCATGGTTATTATTTGACTGTAAGCATTTGCTATCGCTTCAGAGTTGGTTTTCCACTGCTGTGCATCTAGTGGCCACTTTTTACCAATTAAATTAAGCTTAGTTGCCTCCCTCACCCTACGATATTCAGCAAAGGCCATTTCATGCGCGGGTAACTTCTTTAATGTTTTGTCATAGTAAGCCAACACATTGCTTGGGGCATTTTGTCTAAACAAAACCTCTGTTCTAACCAGTTGCGCATCTAGCTCAGCGATAGTGCCATACAAATGAACAAACATGGTTCCGGTTATTGCTGTGTCAATCGCGCTATTAATCGCTATAGCCACGTCGCTCGAATACATTAAACTACCATAGGCATTAGCTAACTTGCCTAATTGTTCATCTTTGGTACTAACCGATAATGCAATATTCAAAGAGTTGTTAAGCAGCTTTATAATTCTATTAAATTCAGCCAACACCCATATAGGGCGACCAAATTTCTTCGATAATTCTGCATTTTCACTTTTATGCCGCTTGGCTGCTACTTGTCTAACAAGTTCAAATTGGCTTAAAGAAAAAAGAACTGCCTCAACCTGTTGGCCAAATTTAGGTAATTGCTTAAGTTGTGTTTTGTTGGCGTTGATATAACGGGTAAATCGTTGTTGAATGGCTAACGCTTGTTGCGTCGCATTCTCAGCATCCTGTTTATACTCTTGACCAACCGGATGATCAGGGCGACCTGGGCCTAAATATAACCTAACTAAATTACGCTCATCTTGAAACGCGACAATCATTGGCGAAACTTCATTAACAAAATCTAACGCGGTTTCGACATCTTGCATATTGCTTTGCACTTGCTTAGCTTTAGATAATCGCTCAATAGATAAGTAAGTAACTGCAATAAGAGGGAGAAGTACAAGCAAGATGATGCGAGTCTGAATTTTTATATGACTTAAAAATTTCATATCTTTAATACAACCATATTTACGCCAGTCCCAGCGGCCTTTGTTAAATATCCGTTAATATCGTAATTATATATTAAAAAGTGTAAATGTAAATCAAGTGGGATTCATTAAATTTATATTTGATTTTCAGGTTATCAGGAAAACATTAGACAAGAAGGTGAAGGTATTTACCAAAACTTTTCTACTTAAATACCAAACTGATGATATTTTAAAAATATCGAAAACTGGGAAAACTGGCGCAAAAAAGACCAAAATGCGATTTAGGCAGGAACAGCTATACCAAACGTAATTTACATAACTCAGGTATGCGAATTACGCTTGATACAGCTGACATCAATATAAAAACAGCTCTATTCTTGAAGGAGCATTGTTATTGCCTTGCTGATTGCTCAAGTGACAAGTCAATTGCATCATGACGATTCACGTCGTTACCATCATTATTTAATGTTCTAAATAAGATAACTCTGGCGATCCCATGGTGTTTACTGCGACCTGCAATCTCAATTAAATATTCACCAGCATGATCAAAATCAGCATGGATCGCATGCGCATCATTATCACTAGTCCAACCTGCCCATTTCCACTGTGTAACATCACCTGAACGATAAACTTTAAACCAACCATTTTTACTCGAACCATGCGGTGCTTTACCAACACACTGATTAGTAACAGGCTTACCATTTGGGCACACTACACTATTCGGTTTGGTCGCATAAAAGTTATCTGCATTAATACGCAACCAACTATCATTATGCTCTGTTGGTTGCGTACCATGACCCACAATATTATGCCACTCAACACGATAGGTGCCTGGGTTAGTAATTTTGACTTTAATGGGGATAACACCTTGACCCGGTGAATTAAAAGCATCTGCCCCCATCCAAACTAGATACTGCCCACTGGCGGCATTTGTATCTGATTTCACATGCCATTGTGAAGGGTAATCCGTTTCAGTTAAATTAATAACCACTAACCCTTCTTTTTCAACAAAGGCTTTTTCTTTTTCAGGGATCGGCGGTACAGCACAGCCAGTGTTATCAACTAAATCCAACTCTTGCGCTACAGTAAACGGACAAGCATCATTGATATTCTCAACACCATCATTATCATTATCTGCTGTTTTGTTCAAAATACGCGTAACATGAAGACCCGACACTTTGGCTGACCCCAAATTACCTGTAAATTGTATATTCAGCTCCCCATCACTTACAGCAATCAAGTTTGACTGATAAACATAAGGTTTATTCGCACCAACCTCTTCAAATATATCAAGGTTGGTCAGTACATTGACACCTTCCATATCAATATCCATTTGACGCTTGCCAGCCTCACTGTATGTCGTTTCAGCAAAATGAAAAGCGACATAATACTCACCATTGGCAACAGGTAACTTATATCGCATATTGCCTTCACGACTCGTCTGATAAAAACTGTCAGCTGAAGTATCACTAATTGCTTTAGTTGAGCGCACCATGTTACCACTTGAGTAGTACTGATCTTGCTCGAAACCTTGCTCGCCGACATTCATTGCGCCACCGCCAACATTAAGCGCGTGGGCAGTGTATAAAAATTCATTATCTGCCAATATGATCTCGACCTTCTCACTGGGTTGCGCGGTATCAGGCGTTTCGTTAGTAGGTTGTGACGTTGTGTCGCTGCCACTACCACCACATGCAGATAGCATAATCATTAATGCAAATGCACACGCACTTGTTCTAAATTTATTAGTCACTTGTTGTTCTTGAGGTGTGTTTAAAGACATAAACCTTCCTTAACTCTATTTTTAATATTTAATGCACAGTTTTATGTATACATTAATTTATAATTAGAGTTCACATTCTTGCACATCAAATTTTAAATATAAATATGCTTTTTTATATCAATAAATTAACAAATCGTTACACATGTAATAACAAAGTGCGATTAAATAATATAAAGTTTAGAGATGGACGGTATTCTAGCGCTAGCAAGACGCGATAGCTGTGCCTGCATGGATAGCAGGTACTTAAGATTTGTCTGGAATAAAATTCTGTAGTCTTACTATTTTGGACAGGAAAGTTTGCAGGCTTTGCAAGCATAAATGCTCGCCCACAAAAACTTGATACTTTAAAACCGGTATTTTCTACAAAAGTCGGTAGATAAATGATCTTATTCAAAAATATTAAACGATCTACGGCTTATTAATCTCCCTACGCTGAATAATTACTCACTACTTAATAAAAAACCGAGCCAAAGAAACTTCAGCTCGGTTTTAAAATGGCAATTACAAAATTGTAACTAAAAAAAACAGTGTTTACTTAGCTGCTACTCGACAACTTCAATACGAATGTTATCTATATAAACATCCATTCCCGTGCCGCCGTTTTGATTAAAGTACAAATCGATACGCGCTTTGTTGTCCAATATTGTCCAATCAACTTGGTCACGGACAATTTCAACTGTTTTCCAGGTATCGCCGACATCGAACCAAGTTTCAACACGGCTATCCCATGCGCCTTGCGCAACACTGCGGAACCAACCCGTAATTCGGCCGTTGTTCGATTTAACATCAAAACTAATTTTGTACTGTTTACCTTGTGCTTGACCTAGATCTTGTGGAGTAATATCTGATGGTAATGTGATACCTGTGTTAGTGCTACCATCAGCAGTAATATGCAAGCCACTGTTACCTTCAGAGGCTGCATAATCAGCAATACTCATGACAGTGGTGTCGTTATTTTCCCAATAACTGACCCAAGGCGTTATATCAGCACTTTCAAAATCACCATTTACATCAGACAAAATATTGGGATCAGGTGTAATATCTTCTAACTTAACGTTATCCAGATACCATTCTTGACCCGCAGTGCGGAAGTTGATTTGCAAGCGCGTACCTGTTGCGGGCCAATCAGCGCCATCAATTTCTTTTTCAACAGTGAACCATTGGTTTAAGCCACTTGTGCCAAACCAAGGCCCTTGACTGGTGCTCACCCAAGCTTCGGTATTGTTCCACAATTGAGCAAATCCACCTGCCCAACCAGAGCCTGAAACACGCTTGATATCATAGCTAAGTTTAAACTTCTTACCCGCTTGCATCATGCCTTCAGGAATATCAGCAACCACTAAACCAACAGCGCCGTCAGTGGTATTAATATATAAGCCGTAATCGCCTGAGTTAGCCGCATCAGTTGTTACGTCAACAACACCTGCTGAATCCCAAGCAAATTCCCAATCGGTTAAATCACCCGCTTCAAAGCCCGTATTTAAACCGGACAAGATAGTACCGTCTTCCAGTATTTCTGGTTCAATAGCAACTATATTGATGCCAGTGACAGAGTGACCATCAACTGATGTGCGCCAATTACCACCAACATCATGTAAAGCGGCTAATACGCGATAGCCTTCACCCGCCGGAATATCATCATTAAATTCAAGCGAAACCGTTACTTCACCTTCGCCTGCAGGGACAGTGACTCTGGTGTCTTTCATCCAGCTATTATTAACGTCAAACAAGGATAGAACAACATCACGATCTTCATCGCTTGAATAAGTCACAGTCGCGGTGATCACATTAGACTGTTCCAATTCAGATAAGTCTGACGTAATAGTGACGGTATTTCTTAAGGTTAATTTGTCTTCAACCGTAATATCAGTTGTCGCGACAAATTCACCTTCATATGTTGTTGCGCTAATAACCACAAAGCCAGGAGCAACGGCACCAACTACACCATTTTCATCAACTGTGGCGACTGTATTATCGCTGCTAGACCACAATACATATTTGTTACTGGCGTTAGCAGGCAATACATTAGCCGTTAAACGATGAATACCGTCTTTATTAATACTGACATCGACATCTTCAAACTCGATACCTTCGACCGCAGTCGCTTGATACATTTCGTCAGTTTCAACATTTAATACCATTGAACTAACAAAACCTTGGGTATCATCGAACGTCACATTAACTGTATTATGCGTTTTTAGGAACTTAGCCGGAACAGGGATCTCGATCACACCAAAGAAATCTTCACGCTCAACTTGATCATAGCCAGCCCAATCATTTGGCACTTCCACAGCATGGCCATTTACTGTAACAACAGGTTGCTTAGACATGTCATGCTTACGGCTAATCCCCATGCGCAAGCTCACTTCGCCTTGACCATCGTTGTAGCCATTTTCAGAGTAATGAAGCATTAAGGCATTGCGTAAAAAGCCGCTACGCTGTACACGCTTTAACATAGCTTTATATACTGGACTATCAGCATAAGCATCACCACGTTTACGCTTTATTTGATTAAAAATATGGTTGTAATTACGCAGAACAAATCGATAAAGCTTAATTAAACGTGGGTTTAAGTTAGCGACAACATCCGCATCATATTCAATCGAAGTCGCAACACTGTCAGCAAAGCTCAGATCGTCTTGATCGATTTCAACATCAGCAAATTCGTAAGATAGCGTATTGCCCGCTTCAATCGGTAAAATATGGTTGTCGTTATAGTAACTACGCTCACGCACAACACCCGAGTGAACAATTGGCTCAGCAAAGGTGTATTCAAGCACTATGGTTTCGTGACCAGCCATCGTTAACTGGGTTGGCGCAATATCAGATGTTTCATCGCTATAAATAGCCGCTTCGTTATAAGGCACATCTAAACGCTTGGTACGAACTTGCTCAACTACCTGCCCAGCATCAACAAATGACAAGTCGACTTGTTTAGCATCATCTTCATGGTTGTTTAACGCGATATAGGCTTTATTACCATAGACAAAAGCGTGAACAGCCAAGTCAGGATCGACATTAGTAAAATCAACACGATTACCTTTTACCTCAGACCACAAATGATAAAACTTGGCTTTTTCTGTTGGTAAATAACCATTCACTTTACCGGCCAAAATTTTATCCGGATCAGGATAAAGAACAGTTGCCGAATAAGGATTATTATTGTGCGAATCGTAATACCATTTAGCTGCACCCGTAATAAACGGGATCGACGTTAAAATTCGGTCTTCACGCGCTAACAAGCTAAATAAAATATGGTTGTATGAGCGTAATTCTTGCGAGCTTTTCTCTGGGCTATATTCTTCAGGATAGCCTTGAACAATACCGCCATACTCAGTAACTGCATGAGGTTTGATTGCATCCCACTTAACATAGCTATAGGTTTCTTGCAGATCCATAATAGCTTCTGCGTTACTACCAGAGCGGAAATTATCTTGCCCTGTAACGTTAACACCATCATATAAATGAAAAGCAATACCGTCCATATGATCACCGGCAACGTCCATGAACATCTTCATGCGCGACTCCCAATGCGCGAAGTTATTCAGTTCTAATGATGGCCATGCCGAAGAAAAACCAACAACATTAGTCTCTATACCACGCGCATCGAACTCACGACCAATTTCGGCAAACCAAGTTGCCATATGGCGCTGCATTTCTTCATTTTTAGCATTATCCCAAGGACCATCAACAAACTCGTGAGCATGCACAAAGGGTTCATTCATTGGCTCGTAAAAAATAGGTCGTTTGTCATCTTCATAAAAATATTGGAAAAAATCAGCAGCCCAACGTGCACCTTCAATCGGATCATTACCTTCAACAATCACATTGTAAGGATGCTCGGTAGCAACACGGCGATTTGAAATATACTTATACTTAGGATTAGCTTTGGCGTTAGCAATACTCACCGCGCCTTGCGCCATGGCTTCTTCGGTAGATGGGTAATTAGCCGTTTTAGCCTGCGCCATTGGTCCCCAAAAACCTCGACCAAAATCAGCATTAAGCTCATTCAAAATGTACTTCACATCCATTTCAGCTAAACCTGGAGCGGTTGCTGTACCGTGAAGATTAAAAAATTTATTACGAGTGAGTTCTGAAACATCACCTATATATTGTTGCTTTGACAAATCAATTGTCACACTGGCTGACTCTGCATTCGCTAAACCAGTTGCTGTCCCTAAGCTAAGTGCAATTAACGAAGCTATATAGCTTTTACGCGCCTTAACCATTGCCACCACCGTATACATGATAATAATTAATTTATATTTAACAGCATGCTTTCACATACAACTCACGAAATAGTATCAGCATCCATCGACTTTTATCAAACAATTTTAAAGTTTTGTTTACATTTACAAATTTATTTAAATTAGAAAGACACTAATAACAAAAGATCAAATTAAAAGTATAAATATAAAAAACAATAACTTACAAAATTAAGGCAATATAGAAATAGTTCACGAAAATTTATTCATCATAATAAATGACGTTACAGCCATCGAACTGTAAAGTTACGTGAACCAAATTCAGAATCGTTAACAACCTTGGAAAATTTAAATAAAAGCAACTTTTAACATGAATATCTAGATTATAAAAAATGCCAACACTCCAAGTTAATCCTATTACTAAATAGGGTTAGGGTTTAAGTGCCAGAACAAAAAACGACAAATAGATATCAATTATGTAAAAACGCCAGATCGGAAGTTATGCGAAGTGATTAACATTTTCATCACACAAGGCCAGAAAACGCTAAAAAAATGCGAGGAAAATATTTTTATTGAAAAAAAATCTTCAATGTAATTTGGTAAAAAATAACTATACTTAAGTTAAAAACACCACTAAAAATAACAATTAAAATCCTTATAAATCATAGTCTTAATAAAAACCCCATAACGCAAGCATTTGGCTTATTGATAAATTCACTATTCCCTTCTATTCAATTTTTTTAGTTAAAACCATAATTTTATATTTAACCATTCTTTACAAAATTAAAACACAATCATAAACTACAGAATATATGAATAATTACTTTCATATACGAACTGTAGTTATTTTGAACAAATATTGGAGTGGTTACCAATAATTACTATGTTCAATAATCGTGTAACAGCGACTACAACAATAATAAACATCAGCTTTAAAAGCTGAGTTTGAATAAAACAAATAATAATAAGTTACGGTTTTGCTATTGGTTGAGTTGGTTACTCACAAGCAAAAACCTTGAAGTGACAATTAATTCTAAGGTGTTAAGAGGAGACCTTATAAATGTCCGTTAATTTCAAGTTAAAGCCAATCGCATTGGCTATGATGCCGATCCTATTCGCCGGCACCACCACACTCGCCCTAGCGGCAGAAGAAGATGACAAAAAGAAACAAGAGGAAGCTGAAACAGAGGTAATCGAAGTTACCGGTTTTAAAGCGAGTGTTCAAAAAGCGCTAAACAGCAAGCGATTTTCAGATACGATCTCTGATTCTATTCACGCTGAAGATATTGGTAAATCAACTGACCAAAATATCGCTGACGCATTATCTCGTGTTACAGGTATTGCGATTCAAACAGAAGATGGTGAAGGTACTAAAATTACCGTTCGCGGCGCGAATCCAAACCTTAACCAAATTTCTTTAAACGGTGTCGCGTTAACGAGTGGTGTTAACGACGCATCAGGTGGAAATGCTAGCGTAGACCAAAGTGTTGATTTAAGTACTATTTCTTCAGATATTTTATCTTCTATTAACGTCGTAAAAACCCCTGCAGCGGATCACGATGAAGGTTCGCTTGGTGCTAATGTTATATTGCGCACAGTCAAGCCCTTAAATATCAACAAAGATAAAAGAATTGTCGAGATCCAAGGGCGTTATAACGAGTTTTCTGAAGATGCCAATAGAAAGTTCTCTGCAACCTTTTCGAAAAAGTTATTAGATGAAACATTTGGTTTCATTGTTACAGTTGCAGATGAAACTCAGAGTACCCGTAAAGATCAATTAAGTGGCGATTGGTTATCACCATACGTGCCTGTATTTGTTAAAGATGGCGGCGCTACCTCACTGCAAACGGGTGAGCCAACGAGTGGTGAGTCAATGGCCATTATGCGCAAAACGCTTGGCTATGGAGTAGACTTAAACCAACGTGATCGTGTATCTGCTAACCTAGGTTTACAGTTTGCTCCAGCAGAAACAACCGATATCCAATTAGATTTAAGCTATTCCAAACAAACACTGCAATACAATAATCATGGTATCAGCGTTTCTAATCCACAACAGCTAATTGCCCCCAAAAGTACTGATGTAAATGCCCAATGGGAAGGTACTGGTGATGACAGGGATATTGTAGCTTATGACAATCAGGCTGATTGGTGGACATTAGACGAAGAAAACAAAATTCTAGTCAAATCATTAAACCGCGTTTCAACTGGCGCCATGCGTCGAACGCTTGGTGGTAATGAAACTGAAAATAAAGTTGCGTCATTAACTATTCATCAACAGCTCACTGATGATTTAACTGTTGATATTCGCGCAGGTTATGCCCAAACCTATTACGAATCATTACCAAACTGGACAATTTCAACTAACAACTGGAACTTAATGCCTGTAACAACAAAACAGAATATTCCTGTTGGTGAAGTAGAGCCAGTGGGTTATGACTGTACGGGTGGCACTTGTCAAATGTCAGTTTCGACCACCCCTATTACTTATGTACCGGGTGGCGTTAACAACAATCAAAGCAATATTGTTAAAGGTGGCTTTATTCCTTATGACCCTCATGCCAACCACCTAGGATATACCGCACAATACGATAATGAGCAAACCGATACCAATAAATCGATATTCGTAGACTTTGATTGGGATGTCGATTTTGGCCCAGTCACAAAACTAGAGTTTGGTGCTAAATGGTCAAATCGAGTTAAAGATGTTTACACAAACTTTTTACAAGTTAAAGACGGTGATTCAGAAATCCGTTTCGACCAAGTAACCGGTCAACCTATTCAAGGTCGCTCTCCAGTCAGCATTCGCATGTCAGATATTCTTGATCCAACTGATAGTGGTAAGTTTGCTTTCACAGATTTTATGGGTGACTTAACCGATAATAAGCTTGATGAAAATGGTCAACCTTTATATTCGACTGATTTTTTACAAGGCTGGGGCGTATTAGACCCTATTAAAACCTACCAAGAAATCTTTGATGTACCTAATAGTGAACTAACCGAAAATGATAAAGCTAGTCGAATCATTGAACTAGATAATCATTCATTATACGGTAAGGTTAACTTTGAATTTTTTGATCAACGTTTAACCGGTAACCTTGGTTTACGCTATGTAAAAACCGATGTCAATTCATCTGGTTTTGCCGAGATAAAATACCACGACAAGGCAAACGTATTTGACCAAACAGCGATGTTTTTTGACTTACAACTTGTCAATCAACAACTTGGTGACTGCCCTTATGTAAGAGAAGGCACTAGCCCATGGAAAAATCAAGGCGTTAGAATTGATGGCGTAACAGTAGACAACGTCGACCCTGATGGCGATGGCATTATTGGTTCACCTAACGGTGCAACATGGACCAATGCTGATGGTTCAACGGGTCAAAATTATTACCCCTGTTTTGAACAAGGTGACCCTGAAGGGGGCGGCTTCTTAGTTAAAGACAATGGTTTACTGAATATTCCATTTGATGATCAAGGCCAACCTTTAGATCGCTCGCTTTGGGTAAACGAAGTTGACAGTAGTCGAGGTCCTTGGCCATTATATCGCCATGGTGACATCACCACTCAAAAGCAATATTCTAAAGCCATTGGAGAGTTATACGGCATTGATCCTAAACAAGTATACGAGCGTGGCTACCAAGCGACTGGTGAGGGTTCCACAAGCATACTGTTACCAAGCTTAAACTTAAACTATGCAATAAATGACCAGTTCATTGCGCGTTTTGCCGCCTCAAAAACCATGGCGAGGCCTAGGTTTGATTCTATGCGCCCAGGCTTTAGTATTAATGAATCGACTTGGTGGACATCACCACACCGAGCTACCGTATATAACCCTGGTTTACAGCCTTTAGAATCGGAAAATTTAGATCTATCTTTAGAATGGTATTTCAATGAATCGGGCCTAATTTCATTGGCATTGTTCGATAAGCAAATGACCAATTTCGAAGAAAGCGTTAAAGATCATTTCTATTATAAAGATTTAAGAACTGACTATACCAAAACTGACATTAGTTGGGCTGAAATCGCCATGCCTGCAGATGGGGTCGATTCGCTAACGAATACCGAATGTATGCCGCATCGTATTATTCAAGATGCATTAAGACAACCAATTACCTTTGAATGCGCGGACTTGTTAACAACTGTTATCCGCAATGGTAAAGGTGCCACAAGCCAAGGGTTAGAATTTAGCTATAGCCAAAGTTATGATTTCCTACCTGGTGTTTTATCTGGATTGGGCGCCACCTTTAACTATACCTATGCAGAGTCAGAATCACACATTGAAGAATTATCTGGCTCAGGAAAATTATTACAACCTCTACCACAACAATACACCCCATTACACTCGGCTAACGCGACGATTTATTGGGAAAAAAATGGTCATCAATTGCGTTTAGCTAATCGATACAGTGGCGTACAACTATTAAATCGTGGCCTTAATGTAGGTGCTGAATGGAAAGATGCAACGAATAATCTTGATTTCAGTGCATCTTATAAATTCAATAAAAATCTAACCTTGTCATTCCACGCGTTAAACCTGACGGATGAAGTGTCTAGAACTTTCTTTACGTCAACCAATATGGTGCTTGATTACTCAAGAAATGATGCAGGCAATTACATCAATGAAGCTGGTGATGTTATTGCACTGGATGACGGGACTCCCGCTATGTTGAGTCAGATCCTTAGCGACGGCGATATGACTAAGCAGTTACAACCCATAGAACTAAACGAAGGTAATGCCATGACCGACAATGTCGACAAGAGTAGAACTATTCGTGAATGGAAAACAGGTCGTCAATTCCGTTTAAGCGCTCGTTTCACTTTTTAATTAAGTAGCGCAAATAAGCAATTGGAAGCTAGGTTTACCTAGCTTGAGCTAAGATTTTTGGAGAATTAGTAAGATGAAAACTAACTTACTGAATAAACTATTTACTGTCACTGGAATTGCGCTAGCATTAACAGCTTGCGGCGAAGGTGAAGACTATAAAACAACCTACGAGCCTGTAGAGAAAATTACAGTTTCTGGCGACATTAACCTTGATTTGGAAGAAGGTACGGGCATTCATAATATCGACTTGTTAGCCGGTACCAATAACCCTGCTAATACAACTGTGTATACTACAAAGTTTACTTTTGATAAATATCAATTAAACGAAGAAGGTGAACAAGTTAGAGATGATGACGGAAACTTGATCCCACTGTTTACTGGTCCAGATGTACCGTTTTCAGCAATCGGTAAAACTGGTGACATATTAATTTTTGATGCCGATCAATTAAATGATGCCTTAGTACACGAAAAAACCGCGGCGGAGCGTAAAGCGTTAATTGAAGAAATTACCGCTTATAACGAAACTGTACCGGAAGAAGATCAAAAGTTTGTGCCACCTGAACTTTATTCTGAAGGTATATATAACTTTAACTATGAGTTAGACAATGGCTCTGACGAACTCGTTAAGCGTAATATCCAATTAAAAGTAAGAGGTGTAGAAGACGTATTAACAGATATCGAGTTTAACCACCCTACAGGTTTAACAACCAACCCAGGTTACCCAGCTACTGTTAATGCCCTACCGGTACCTGCAAATGCAACCTATTATGAGTTTAAATACAGTGTTGATGACACAAGTATTGCAACTATAAATGCCGACACAGGAAAACTAACTGGGGTTAAACTTGGTAAAGTTAATGTTACTGCTACATCAGTTAAATACCCGTCGATTAAGAAAACAATTGAAGCTGAAGTCGTACCATTAGAATACCCGAATGGCTTAGAAATTCGAGTAGCTGGAGCTGCTGCCAATGTTGCTTTTGTTAATGCTGGTGAATCGTTACAATTAGAAGTGATTAAACTTCCTGAAGGGGAAACCTTTGTCTACAACGATGATATTACATTTGAGTCTCTAGACCCTCACCGTGTATCTGTCGATCAAAATGGTTTAATCACTGGTATCAACTATGACCTTATCAATGAGAATAACGCGAATACAATTGAAGTTATCGCATCGATTCCTGGCTTAAACGGTACATTAACTAAATCTATCAATGTTACTATTGCTGAACACAAAACCGATTACTATGCATCATTTAACTCTGCGATTGAGCTTGGTTTGATGGATCGCTTTATTAATAAATTTTGGGAAACGGCAACTATTACATCTACGATGGAAGCAACAGAAGCTGCTGCGAAAGATGGTAAGTTTGGTATTCATATTACGTCAGACGGTACCAAACACACAGGTATTAGCATATCAGGTCAAAACAATCCTCAAGTGATGGGTGAAGGTAAAGGCCGTAAATTTAAACTAAGCTACGACATAAAAATTAATAATTTTGACACTCATGGTAAAAAACCAATGCGTTTTTACTTTGTTCCTCAAGGTTCTTGGGATCTGCGCGTAGAGCGCTGGCATGATCCTGTAAAAGATGGTACTTGGACTCACGTAGAAGAAGTGTTTGATGAAAAAGATTGGACTGGAGTAGCAAACCCTGGTCGACTCGACTTATACATGATAACTGGCACTGAAGTGGACATGTATATCGATAACCTTTCATTAACAGTTAGCGAATAACATAATTATTTCTTTTACTATAAGAAAACCCCGCTCTCGCGGGGTTTTCTTTTTTATAGAGACACTCACTTTCTATAAAAGCATGAATAAAACAACAATAGCCATTATTGGTGGTGGTACGGCTGGCTGGATGACAGCAGCAATTTTGGCCAAAGGCTTACCTCAAGCGCAATACAACATAACCCTTGTCGAAAGCCCTGATATTCCAACGGTTGGCGTGGGTGAAGCCACTATTCCACCTATTATTCAACTGTGTAAGTATTTAGAAGTAGAAGAAAAAGCGCTACTCGAAGCAGTCGAAGGTACCTACAAATACGGCATTCATTTTGAAAACTGGTCGCAAATAGGCCACAGCTATATGCATGCTTTTGGTAAAACCGGCACAGAGTTTTATCACGACGACAAGCCCGTCTCATTCGAGAAAATGTGGCTACAGCATGCCGCACAATTGGGGCTAAAATCCTTTACGGCTTTCTCACCCACTGCCACAGCCGCCTATAACAACAAATATTCAGATGCTATCCCCGCACCTGAAAACGCCAACCCTAAATTCTATTATCCTCTTAGTCACTTATTTCACGCTTATCAATTTGATGCCGGCTTGCTGGCAAACTGGCTAAAAGAGTATGCCGTCCCCTTGGGTGTCAATTTTATTAGCGCGACCGTAAACGATATAAGCCAACACTCTAACGGCAATATTGCTTGTGTCCATCTTGATAACGGAGAAAAAATTAGCTCAGATTATTTTGTCGATTGTAGCGGCGCAAAAGGTTTGTTAAGTAAACAAACGCTTAATGGCGAATTTATTGATTGGTCAGCCTATTTACCTTGTGACAGCGCTTGGGCTGTTCAAACTAAACCGACCACTCTACCCTTTCCTTATACCAAATCAATTGCTCAATCATCTGGTTGGCGCTGGCAAATTCCTTTACGGCAACGTAACGGCAATGGCTATGTTTATAGCAGCCAGTTTATTGATGACCAACAAGCAAAAAACGAACTTGAACAAGCCCTTAAAGGGCAAGAGCAATTAACCGAGCCTAAACAAATAAAATTTAACACGGGCTGTTTAAAACAAGCATGGCACAAAAACGTGATTGCCTTAGGTTTATCTGCTGGTTTTATGGAGCCGCTCGAATCAACCAGTATTCACTTAATACATAAATACGCGATCGAACTGAAAAATGCCTTCATATATGGCAAGAATATGCAGCAAGAAGCGGATATGTTTAACAGCAAGTATTTAGAAGACACCCATGCCATTCTTGACTTTTTAACCTTGCATTATCATTGCACTCAGCGAAGCGACAGCGCTTTTTGGCGTCACTGTAGCAATATGCCGATACCAGAATCACTCGCTGACAAGCTGCAGCAATTTACTAATACAGGCTGGATAGACCTGCCGCAAGGTGCACTATTTAGCTATTCAAGCTGGTTGCAGGTGCTGATGGGTCAAGGTTATTTATCTAGTTACGAGCAATTTAAACAAAACGACATATCCGAACATAGCGCTCGCCAATTTTTTACTAACGTCCATGCTGCATTAAACAATGAAGTGGCTAAGTTACCCGCGCATAGTTTAGCCTTGCTTTAATGCCCAAATATTAACCAAGGTACTAAACACCTGCTAACAAGCTAGTTACTTACGTAAAGTTTTATCGTGCTAGGTAAAATCAATTGCGAGGGGTTTGGTAGCAATTTACAATGTTCGCGACAAATTCAGATTATCACCTTGAAGTTGTCGGACATTTCTTTTGGCGAGCTAACCACTCGCCGTTTTAATTTTTCACATTATCGAAAATAGCCTAGCTTGTCGCCTCACCTAGTCCAGTTGCTGAACTTGATAGCCTTTATCCTGTAATTGTTGTAATACACCGGCTTTTTCTACTAAATGCAAAGCCCCTACCAAAACAAATTCCACTTCAGGTGTAGTAAAATAAGACTCTAACTGTGGCATCCAGTTATTATTACGCTTAACAATAAGATCGTTAAACATAGCAGGAAAATCTTGTTGCCAAGAGGCTAAAGCCACTTCTGCCAGCTTAGGGTTATCCCCTTCGCGCCAGGCTTTTTTTAAGTCAGCCATAATTGTCGGAATTTTTGTAGCATCTTGAATAGACAATTTAATCATGTCATCTTCTTGGCCTTTGCCCAAATTGGCCATAAATTGCAATTGCTGCTCAAGCGTTTCTAACTTTAACACCGGCTTTTTATCTTTTTTACCTTTAGCCGCATAAAACGCGTCGACCCCTTCATTGGTCATGCCTAAGCGCTGCAGCTCTATCATGGTTAACATAATGCTCATCATTGCCGGTTTAAACGCTTGCATGTTTTGCATTGGCACACCACGCTCAGCTAAGTGTTTTTTAAGCAAACTAAATGTCGCGCTTGATAATTCACTTTTAATGGTTCTGCCATCCTGATACATCATCTTGGCCATCATCATTTGTTGAAACTCTGGCGTATTAATCGCCTCCATGTCCGTTTCAAACACCAAAATATCAGATTTTTGATACGCTATTTCAAAAGCAGTTGGCAGCGGATAATCCTTTTTTTCGAGTAAATGTACCGTTCCACCTAGATAAATCGTGTGCTTACCTTTAGTTACTTTCCAAACTGGCGCACTGGCATGAGCAGTGAATGAGACGGCAGCGATCCCTGCCAATATTAAGCCTGAAACTAACTGACGAGTTTTCATGATTGTTCCCTTATTCTTTATTATCAAGCGGAAGTGTAACTAAGGATAGCGATGGGTGAAAGCGAGATCGTGAGGTTTGGTATCTCAAGCTGGGGTTAGCGGGTGTGAAACCCGCCCTACAAGTTTGCAGGCTTTGCAAACATAAATGTTCGCCCACAAAGTTTCAATTGTAAGGCAGGGTTTATTCCTGCGAATGCGCAGTCAATAAAATAGCTTGGGTTAGCGGGTGTGAAACCCGCCCTACAAGTTTGCAGGCTCTGCAAACATAAATGTTCGCCCACAAAGTTTCAATTGTAGGATAGGATTTATTCCTGCGAATGCGCAGTCAATAAAATAGCTTGGGTTAGCGGGTGTGAAACCCGCCCTACAAGTTTGCAAGCTCTGCAAACATAAATGTTCGCCCACAAGGTTTCAATTGTAGGATAGGATTTATTCCTGCAAATGCATAGTCAAATAAGATAGCTCGGGTTAGCGGGTGTGAAACCCGCCCTACAAAGTAAACATAAATGTTCGCCCACAAGGGCTAGAAAAAGAAAAGGCCCGCAATTGCGAGCCTTTTCTGTATCAAAATGCCAATTAACCAAGCTTTTCTTTGATACGTGCAGCCTTACCTGTACGACCACGTAAGTAGTACAATTTAGCACGACGTACCGCACCACGACGCTTAACAGTGATGCTATCAACTAGAGGACTGTGTACTTGGAAAGTACGCTCAACACCTTCACCGCTCGATAATTTACGAACAGTTACGTTTGAGTGAAGACCACGGTTTTTCTTAGCAATTACAACACCTTCATAAGCCTGTAAACGCTCGCGCTCGCCTTCTTTTACTTTAACCTGAACCACAATTGTGTCACCAGGGCCAAAATCTGGTAAATCTTTTTTTAGCTGCTCTTCTTCAAGCTGCTTGATGATATTACTCATAATAACCTCTTTACCTAGAATAAACTGTCGTGTCACAGGTTAAGTTAGATGTTCTTGTTTGAACTCATCTAATAACTTTTCCTGCTCAGCAGTCAGAGCTAGGGTTTGCAATAATTCTGGACGTCTTAACCAAGTCCGCCCCAATGCCTGCTTCATTCGCCATGTTTCGATGTGTTTATGGTTACCGCTCAGTAATACTGAAGGAACCGCTTCACCATCTAACACCTCTGGTCGTGTGTAATGTGGGCAATCTAACAAACCATCAGTAAACGAGTCTTGCTCAGCTGATAATTCGTGTCCCAACACACCCGGCACCATGCGGCTGACGCTGTCGATTAATGTCATTGCCGGTAATTCACCGCCACTTAACACATAATCACCAATTGACCATTCTTCGTCGATCTCCGACTGAATGATACGCTCGTCTATGCCTTCATAGCGCCCAGCCACTAGAATTAGCTTTTTATTATTAGCTAATTCCATAACACCTTGCTGATCCAATTTACGGCCTTGAGGTGACAAATAAATTGTCTTTGCACCCTCACCCGCTGCGGCTTTCGCTGCTTGGATAGCATCGCGTAATGGCTGTACCATCATTAGCATCCCTGGGCCACCACCATAAGGTCTGTCATCAACAGTCCTATGTTTATCGTGAGTGAAATCCCGTGGATTCCAGCGATGAAATTCTAAAATGCCTTTTTTAAAAGCTCGACCTGTTATGCCGTGTTGGGTAATAGCATCAAACATTTCAGGAAAAAGGCTTATCACCCCAATCCAGTTTAATTGCGCCATGGATTAAAAATCCGCGTCCCAATCTACCGTGATAACACGCTGTTCCTGATCCACCTGTTCAATCGTTTGTGATTCAACAAATGGGATCAGACGCTCAGTCTTACCAAAAGCATCATTATGGTTAGCTTTGACGACTAGCACGTCATTTGAGCCGGTTTCCATTAAGGACTTAACTTGCCCCATGTTATAGCCTTGTTTATTAACAACAGCCATGCCGACTAAATCGCGCCAGTAAAATTCGCCTTCATCTAACTCAGGCAATTGCTCAGACAGTACGGCTATTTCCATACCGGTTAGCAATTGGGCTTTCTCACGGACATCAACGTGAGCTAATTTCGCGATGAGTCCTTTGTTATGTCGACGCCACTCGACAACTTCAGCCTCTTGCCAGGAATCATCCCGACCAATCAGCCAATGTGAATAATTAAATATATCTTCAGCATAATCAGTGTAAGCAACGACTTTAAGCCAACCTTTAATGCCATAAACAGCACCTAGTTTACCTAAGACAACCTTTTCTTGCGTTGTTGACATTACTTAACCTCTTGCTGGAATTAATTAAGCAGCTTTACGCGCGTCTTTAATTAATTTTGCTACACGATCTGTAGCTTGAGCGCCAACACCGATCCAGTGATCTACACGTGCTAAATCTAGTTCTAAGCGCTCTGCATTGCCTTGAGCAACAGGGTTAAAGAAACCCACTCGCTCAATGAAGCGACCGTCGCGGCTACAACGGCTGTCTGCTACCACTACTTGGTAGAATGGACGCTTTTTAGAGCCACCACGAGATAAACGAATTGTTACCATATCGTCCTCAATAAGTTATTGAAAAAGTTAATAAAAATTAGGGATAAACCCTAGATTAATTGGCTTGCCTTGTTACACCCTAGTTTGGCCAGGTGAAAAAAGCCCGCGAATTATACAGGTTTGAGAGGGGAATGCAATGAGAATGCGAAATAGCAAAGAGTTTATATACGGAACAAACAATAAGGCTTAGCGACTGCTAAGCCTTATTGTGACTACTTAAAATCTATTTTTCAGTCGCGGTAATTTGCCATACTGCAACTGAGCCTGAAATCTCATTACCAATAACAAGCATAGCAGGTTTGCTGTCTGTTGCTGGAATAAACTTCATCCCTTCTGGTGCCAAATCACCGGTAATATCAGCGCCTTCAACCACACCACGGTTATAGAAGTAAGTTAAGTATTCAGCATTAGCAGGATCGGTAATATCGTAAACTAATACACCGCCCATGCGCTCTAAACCAACAAAAGCTAATGTACGGCCTGCAACCACACCAATGGCCAACGCTTCTGGCTCTGCGCCTTTGGCATCTGAACGAGTATCACCTTCGTTTTCATCTTCATCGTTGTTAAACGCTTCACCGTGGATTTGATGAGTAATTTTACCAACATCGTCACCTGAATCGAATACAACTTGGCCTTGCTCATTCCAAATCGTGAAAGAACGTGCACCATAGGTATATAACTCTTCATATTCACCATCGTTATCTGTATCACCGTATTCAACGCTGACTTTTAAACGACCGAGATCTGAATCATCATTTTGCACACCAGCAAAGGCAGTTGCGTCTAACGTTAAGTCTTCAACGCGTGATTCGTCAAGGTAAGATAAACAACCATCGTCTTCATCATAGTCAGCATAGGGGGCTTTAGTTTCATCGATTGCATCATTACATGCTTGTTCATCAGCAACATCAAAGAAATATTCGCGACCGTCGCCTTCATTGGCTGAAACAATGTAATTTTGACCATTCGCCGTGTATGAAACAATAGTATCTGGCTGGTACATGCCATATAGATTCGGGTAAGAGCTAAAATTAACTTTATCGTCTTTATCTGACGCATCTAGCTCGTACATGCCCCAATCTTTAAAGCCTAAACCAAGAATGTCAGTAATGGTTTTTGATTGTAAATCAACAACGGCAAAAGCGTTGTTTTCTTGCATTGCGACATAAGCTTTTTTGCTATCGGCTGTAACCGCTACGTATTCTGGCTCTAAATCTTGAGCAACGGTTGACTCTGTGTTGCTAACCCCATTAATTGTGATAGCACCCGCTTTAGGATGGGCAAAACGTACGCCTTTGGCTTCAAGCTCAGCTTGTTTACCGTTGTACGCTTTAAAGTCCAACGTAGTAGCCGCTGAGATATCTGCCGCCGTTGAACCAGAAATATCGATGATGGAAATCGTACCTTCTGGGTCGATCATATAGTTACCAGCAGGCTCACCTTCGTTAGCAACAACCACTTTGTTGCCATCAGGTGAGAAAGTAACCATATCTGGTAATACTCCAACTTCAACGTTTTTCAAAAAGACAGGTTGCGCACCTGAAATGTCATAAAAAGCAATGTAGCCGTTAGCATCAACCGCGTCTGCTGCCATAGCAACCGCTAATAATTCGCGCTCGTCTGAAATAGCAATGCTGTTAGCATCGCCAGCGGTATTGTCTGACACTTTAATCGTGCTCATCACCGTTAAGTTGGTATTAGTAACAACACCTTCGCCGTTTTTAGTTAACGCTGACTTGTCAATATTATTAGCATCAATGATCTCTACCGTCACGTCATCAGTCGAACTATTGACTGCGTAAATATAACCCGTCGATTTTTGATACTGAACAATTTCAGCTGCACCTTCAGGGTCTTGTACATTGAGTACAGCACGGCCGACCAATTCCATTTCAATAGCAACCGGCTTAGCGGCTACATTTTCGTTATCATCACTGTCATCAATTAAGCCACAACCTGTAGCTAAAGAAGCCAATACTGCAGCTAATGCTGTCAATTTGAAGTTAGCTTTTTTCATTATTATTTTCCTAGTTTGCATTATTATCATTAAACTGCGCGCAAACTTAGGCAACGGGTGTGACAACTAGGTTTAAGTCAGTTGACAATAACATGACTTATTTATTGCAAATCAATGACTTTCTCAAAAGTGTCAAATATTGGATCACAATGGTATTTTGAAGGAAGGTTTTTTATATAAAAATCATACAAAAAAGCCGCTAGTGGTAACTGCGGCTTTTTAGTTTTAAATGATAGACATTTAAGTCTACTGGATACCCTGACTCTTCAAGTACTCATCATAAGTACCATTAAAGTCAACAATACCCGTTGGGGTTAATTCAATAATGCGGGTTGCAATGGAAGAAACAAACTCACGGTCATGACTAACAAAAACTAAAGTACCTTCGTAGTTTTCTAGCGCAAGGTTAAGTGATTCAATTGATTCCATATCCATGTGGTTGGTTGGTTCATCCATTAATAAAATATTAGGACGTTGCAACATCAATTTA
The DNA here is from genome assembly GCF_003063625.1 of Saccharobesus litoralis. NCBI lineage: Bacteria > Pseudomonadati > Pseudomonadota > Gammaproteobacteria > Alteromonadales > Alteromonadaceae > Saccharobesus > Saccharobesus litoralis. The sequence goes on from NZ_CP026604.1 coordinate 4,512,501, forward strand.
CCGTATAACATACGGCCTTTTTCACCACCAGATAATACACCAACATTTTTCTTAATATCGTCTTGCGAGAAAAGCAAGCGTCCTAGCGTACCGCGAATAACTTGGTCATCATCACCTTCTTGTCCCCATTGGTTCATCCAATCAAATAAACCAGACTCTTTGGCAAACTCATGTTCATGATCCTGTGCGTAGTAGCCTATATTGGCATTCTCCGACCATTTAATATCACCTGCCGTTACATCCGTATCACCAACTAAACACTTAAGTAATGTGGTTTTACCGATACCGTTAGGGCCGATAACCGCAATGCGCTCACCCACTTCAATTTTTAAATCAAAGTTTTTAAATATTTCTTCATCGTAAGATTTTGCTAACCCTTCGACTTCTAATGCTTGGCGATACAACTGTTTAGTTTGTTCAAAACGAATAAACGGATTTTGACGGCTAGAAGGCTTAACTTCTTCTAATTGAATTTTGTCAATTTGCTTAGCACGCGACGTGGCTTGTTTTGATTTAGACGCATTCGCCGAGAAGCGGCTCACGAACGCTTTAAGATCAGCAATTTGCGCTTTCTTTTTAGCGTTATCTGCAAGCATACGCTCACGCACTTGAGTTGCAGCTGTCATATATTCATCGTAGTTACCCGGGAATAAGCGCACTTCACCGTAATCAAGATCCGCCATGTGGGTACAAACTGAGTTTAAGAAGTGACGGTCATGCGAGATAATAATCATGGTACAGTTACGACTGTTTAATATCTCTTCTAACCAACGGATAGTATTAATATCCAAGTTGTTGGTTGGTTCGTCTAATAGCAGAATATCTGGATCAGAGAATAACGCTTGGGCTAATAACACACGTAGTTTCCAACCTGGGGCGATTTCACTCATCGGGCCAAAGTGTTGCTCAACAGGTATGCCAACCCCCATTAATAATTCACCCGCGCGAGATTCTGCCGTATAACCATCCATTTCAGCAAACTCGGCTTCTAAATCGCCGGCACGAATACCATCAGCTTCGGTCATTTCTGCTTTGGCATAAATTGCGTCACGTTCTGATTTCACCGCCCATAATTCTTCATGGCCCATGATCACAGTATCAATAACACTGAACTCTTCGTAAGCAAATTGATTCTGCTTAAGCTTACCAATGCGCTCATTAGGATCTTTGGAAACGTTACCAGCTGAAGGCTCTAAATCCCCACCAAGGATTTTCATAAAAGTGGATTTACCACAGCCGTTGGCACCAATTAAACCGTAGCGATTACCGTCGCCAAATTTAACCGATACATTTTCAAACAAGGGTTTAGCACCAAATTGCATGGTGATATTAGCAGTTGTTAACAAAGTAAGATCCTAATCTCAAAGTCAGTATTCAATTTCTGGCGGCGATTATACTGAATTCGTCAGATAAATTGGTTTAAATTTGATAAATTTCTAGCGGTAAGCCATCCGGGTCAGCAAAAAAGGTGAATTGTTTACCGGTTAATTCGTCTGTGCGTATGGGTTCTACAGTTATGCCTTGGGCTTGTAGCTGATTTTTACATGCCTCGACTGATGTCACTTTAAAGGCTAAATGACGTAAACCTTGCGCTTCGGGGTAACTGGGTCTTGGGGGTGCACTTGGAAATGAAAAAAGTTCGATTTGGCCGCCGTCCGGCAATGCCAAATCAAGCTTATATGAATCTCTAGCTTGACGGTTGGTTTCTGCAATGACAGTTAAACCTAAGATCTGCGTATAAAAATGTTTTGATTGCGCATAATCGCTGCAAATAACTGCAACATGATGAATACCAAGTAACATAAGCCTGCTCCAATATTAAACCTTAAGTAGTAATGGTACAGGTATTCGACTATTGATTGCAGGCTCTGCAAACATAAATGTTCGCCCACAAAGTTTCTGTTATAGGGCAGAGTTTATTCCTGCAAATTCATTGTCACAAAGAGTGCTTGGATTAGCGGGTGTAAAACCCGCCCTACAAGGGGGATTTATTCCTGCAAGTCATAGTCAGTAAGATAGCCTGTGTTGGCGGGTGTAAAACCCGCCCTACAAGGGGAGTTTATTCCTGTAAGTTCATTGTCAAAAAGATAGCTTGGGTTAGCGGGTGTAAAACCCGCCCTACAAGCAGGTTTGCCTACAGACTTTTAGCTCGCTGTTTATAGTGCCCCGCTTTTTCTTTATCAATCCCTACCATATCAGCTCGCTCAAAGCCTTTCGCGATCAAGCGTAACTCATTTCGCACAATGGCTTTTGCATTCTTACCTGCTGGTAAACCTAAGTTTAATTGGCGACGAATAAAATCGTCGATATAAGCTAGCTCATGGCGGGCACTACGCATATCGCCATGGCCATGACGCGAATGGCGATAGTATAAAAACTCAACATCTGCGTTGTGTTTTTCTAGCACATATTTAAGGCGATTGCTGTGTTCAAAGCTGGCGCGCGTATCTAGCTGCCCCGCCGTAATCAATACTGGTTGCTTAAGTTTTTCGGCGAAATAAACCGGCGAATAACGCTTCATTTCGGCCTGATCATCACCAACAACTTTAGCCCATATTTTCTGCATAAATTCAGCTTGTTTAGTATTGCGATCATTAAAAATTAACGGCAAGTCAAACACCCCAAAACGCGCGATAACGCAATCGTACGTATTTGGGTGTAAAACAGCTAACATAGCGCTGGAATAACCGCCATAGCTAGCACCAATCGCACAAACCTGCTTGAACGTTTGCGAAGCACGAATGTGCTCAACAGCACTGGTAATATCCTGTTCAATACGGCGTCCCCATTGCGCTCTGCCGCTATCTTTGAACTGTTTACCAAAACCATCTGAACCACGATAATTCACTTGCAGAACAGAATAGCCACGACTGGCTAAGTATTGCACCTCGCTATCAAAACGTTTGTGATCCCGTGGGCCAATGGGCCCACCATGCGGCATAACTAATAAAACCTGATTAGTCACTTGTCGATTAGCTGGGGTAAAAAACGCTTCGATTTGATGGCCTTCGGCACTTTTTATATCCAGCACTTGCGTATCAGCAAAGGTGTAACGGCTATGGTTATCGTTTTGTTGGCCGATCAAACTGGCTTGATTCGCTTTGATATCCCAATAATAAAACTGGCCACGGCTGGTACTTGAAAACACTTTGATAACTGCTTTATCTTCCGCTTGATTAGACGAGGTTAAATAAAACTGCTGATCTTTAAACGTGTTAGCCGCAAGTTGGTTGAGTTGTTGTTTAGCGCTATCAAAATATTCCGTGCGCCATTCCCCACCGTCGTAATACGCGATAGATTCCAATCGCTGGCCGTCACGACTAAAGCCAGCATTCACTAAGTCATAGCGTGAATGCTGATAAATCAGTTTACCTAGCGATTGCGTTTTAACGTCAAACTCATATAAAGATTTAAGATCAGAGCTGATATTGGTAATAACAGCTAATTTGCCATTATCCAAAAAGCCAATCGGCTCAAAATCAAACTCGTAAGGATCAAAAGTGTACAATTCTTGCCAATCGTCATCTGCGTCTAAGTACCAATAGCTGGTGGTAATATCATCTTTATCAAAGTGCCGCGCAAAACGAATTTGTCCTTTTGGATCAGTTTGGTAATAATTGGCATCACTGACTAAATCGCTAAACTTTTGTTGGCCGCGAAAATTATCGCGGACTAAAGCATCCACATGAGCTTTATACACTCTTACTTTATCGCGATTGTATTTTTCTGGGTAATGTAAAAACCAAACAAGGTTTGGCTCATCTTCTAGCGGATCGATAATATAACCCGCAGCATTAATGCGGCTGAGTTTATGACTTAATCGTGTCGCGCGCTTACGAATATCTACCGCCCAACGGACATAAGTATTTTTTTGTGAGCGGCGATAGGTACGAAAAACCAAAGTATCTTGATCAACCCAAAGCACTGAACTTAATGAATAACTGTCACCTTGTTTAGCTTGAAAAACCGTAACACTATGCTGAGTATTGGTATCAAATACATTAATTTGTAGATTATTGTCTGGATAACCAGCTGTTAATAAAAAGTCGCCATTGGGGCTTAACTCAACTTTCGATAAGCTGTTTTTGCTAATTAAGTCCCCTAGTGGGATCAAAGACTGGGCAAAGCTCAACAAGGGGGCTATTGACAATAAAGCTAAGCCAATAAAAGAGATGTATGTCCTTAGCATTTAGTTTTGCTCCGTTTGCTTAGCTAATGTATTTTGCGCTTTCATTGCCATCGCAAACTCGATAAAACTGTCTTGCCCTGGGCCTTTATATACCACTTGCGTTCGCTCAAGTAACTCAGGGTGCGCCAACTCTAAATATTCCAGTGCAAATGACGATTTATTCGCCAGCTCTAAGCGAAAGCAGCTATCGCACCATTTAACTTGCGATAATAATTCCAAATTACCGACGTAATTGATGACACCGGGGTCAATATCAAACCCCCACAAATGTTCATCATTGGCCTCAATATCAAATACCCCAGTTTCCACACTTGAAAACGCGTAATAGCCAACAGGCACTTCAGCCAATACATAAGCATTACCCTGCTCTGCACTCTTGGGGCTATAGCGCAGCGGTAATATACCGCTAATATTAACGTGTTTAATATACGAGTCAGTTTGTACGGCAAACAATAAAAATCCGGTTAAACGGTTGGTTTGCTCATGCTTGGTGCTGTCTCGTTCTAAGGGAGTTAATGTTTGACTGCAACTAACCAGTAAACTCAAACTGCTTACCAGTAATAACAGGCGTAATCCTAATGTCATGCCTAACCTTCCAATTGGCTTTGGTACTTAAGCCAAGCTTTGGTATTCCACTTAGCCGCTTTAGCTTCGTCAATCGCCTCTTCGATATAATCACTGGCTTGTGACTTTTCGCCGATTAACTCATGCGCTTTAGCTAGCAAATAATAGGTATTAGGATCAGCCGCATTTTCATCTTCAATTTCTTCTAACCAATCAATCGCCAACTTAACAAAATCTTTGTCGACATTTTCTTGCTTAAAGCGGATTTCGGCTAACTTTTGCTGCGCTTTAAAATGATTACGCTCTGCAGCTTTACCTAACCAAAACTGTGCCTTTGCAATATCTTGTTTAACATAAGGCGATGGTGACTGATATAAGATATCACCCAAGCGATATTCAGCTTGCAATAAGCCATGCTTGGCCGCCTTATTTAACCATTCAATACCATCTTCAATATCATCATTACGATAAATTTGATAAAGCGCATAATCGTATTGCGCGTTGGGTTGTCCTGCTTCTGCTGCTTCACGCAATACCGGCTCAAAAGCTTCTAACTCTTGGTCGTTAAATAAATCGTTGTAGGCACGTAAAAAACAAGCATATTGATATTTAGCTGATGCACTTTCTTCTGCGCGCTTTTGTAGCGATTTAAATTGCTTAAATAAATGCGGATAGCCTTCGCGTAAGCCACCTGTGCCTTGGTAATACACGTTCACATGGCTAAACATGCCATACTGTTCAACATTTTTACCTTTGCGTTTTGCTGGGCGCAGTTTGGATGTTTCAATCGATTTAACAAACTCCTTGTCAAAACGACCTCGTGGCCAAGAAAATATAATTTCAACATCTTCCACTCGACCATCGCGGCGCGCATCGTAAACCACTTCAACTCGTCCTGAGTCTGGGTTTATCATGGTTTTACTTAAATTATTGATTGCCCCTGGGTTGGAGCCATAACTGCGAATAGCACGGTCAATCGCCGCTTGGTTATGCGAGCGAGCGCGACTATCTGAATTGACGTAAAACTTGCCTTTTACATTGATTTTGGAACGTTTATTAATTACCTGATCATCCAATACGCTATCGCTAACATAAGGAAAATACTGCTCATTGATTTTAGTTTTGCCGTATTGCTTAACAAATTCTTCAGCCATTTTGCTGGCTTTCGCTTGTTGCGATTTATCTAAGCTTTGAAAGATCTCACCGGCAAAGTTAATTGCTTGCGGATAATCGTACTGACTGGCTAAAAAAAACCATGCCATGGCTTGTTGCTTATCTACCGTGCCGTCTAAACCTTGGTAATTTAAAATACCGAGTTTAAATTGCGCTTCAGGGTTACCGACCTGAGCCGACTTCGTTAACTCGGCTTTCGCTTTGCTAAAGTCTTTGTCGTTTATCGCTTGATTCGCTGCAAACATATTCGCATGCGCTTGAGACAAACCTAAAACAGCTAATATAGCGAGCACGGATTTTTTCATAAATTGAATTCCTTTTCTGGAAAAGAGTAAAAACTAAAAGCAAACAAAGGAGATGCAAGCGCTTAACTCGCTTGAATAAACAAATCCATTTGTGGAGGTTTTGTAATGTAGAACTATTATTAACATATGATGTTAAATTGCAATAAAAGTTCATTTTCACATAACAATGTTTATATACAAGGTTATTATTTTACATGCAAGTCACATTGTTAACAATAATTATATAGGTATAAAAAAACCAGCGATTAAGCTGGTTTTTCAAATAGATTACTCAAGTCTGAGCATGGGTACCCGGCACTTAAATTTCGACGTAATACTTTAGTCTTGCTGTGGGCGCATGTGCGGGAACAAGATAACGTCTTTAATGGTTGGAGAGTCGCTAAATAACATCACTAAGCGATCAATCCCAATACCTTCACCAGCTGTTGGTGGTAAGCCGTACTCAAGTGCTTTGATGTAGTCATCGTCAAAATGCATGGCTTCATCATCACCTGCATCTTTCTCTTCCACTTGTTTTTGGAAACGGCCTGCTTGGTCTTCTGCATCATTTAACTCTGAGAAGCCATTAGCCAATTCGCGGCCACCGACGAAGAATTCAAAACGATCCGTGATAAAAGGATTTTCATCGTTACGTCGCGCAAGCGGTGAAACTTCCCACGGGTAAGCAGTAATAAATGTAGGTTGATCTAGCAGCTCTTCTGCTGTGGCTTCAAAGATCTCACACAAGTATTTACCTGCCCCCCACGCTTTTTGCTTTTCTGAATCCGGCACACCCACTTGCTTAGCAATCGCTTTTAACGCTTCTAGGTTATTTTCTGGATCATTGATAACTGCCGCATCTAATTCAGGTGCGTATTTAAGGATAGCTTCATTCATGGTTAAGCGCTCAAACGGCTTACCAAAATCGTATTGCTTCTCTTCTAATACTTCACCTTCGGCATCACGTACCGTATTGACAATAGTAGTAGTACCTAAAACGTCTTGCGCTAAGGTACGTAACATATCTTCAGTTAAGTCCATCAGATCGTTGTAATCAGCATACGCTTGGTAGAATTCAATCATGGTGAACTCTGGGTTATGACGCGTACTTAAACCTTCATTACGGAAGTTACGGTTAATTTCAAATACACGATCAAAACCACCAACCACTAAACGCTTAAGGTAAAGCTCTGGCGCGATACGTAAATACATATCAATGTCTAATGCATTATGATGAGTGACAAACGGACGAGCCGTCGCACCGCCAGGAATAACCTGTAGCATAGGTGTTTCCACTTCCATAAAGCGACGTTCTGTTAAGTAGTTACGAATACCACTGATAATTTTTGAACGAATTTGGAAAACATCACGCGTTTGCTGGTTGATCATTAAATCAACATAGCGCTGGCGGTATTTCATTTCTTGGTCAGCAAGGCCGTGGTATTTTTCTGGTAATGGGCGTAAAGACTTAGTCAGTAATTCATACTCAGTCATATTAACGTAAAGATCGCCTTTACCTGATTTGTGTAATTCGCCTTTAACACCAATAATATCACCAATGTCTAGTTGACCGTATTTGGCTTTGATGTCTTTTTGAGTTTGCTTGTCAGCATAGGCTTGAATGCGACCTGACATATCTTGTAATGCTAAAAATGGCCCACGCTTGGCCATTACTCGACCCGCAATAGACACCACAGTTGCTTCTTCTTCTAACTGTGCTTTGTCTTTTTCGCCATGTGCAGCTTGTAAATCTGCGGCATAGTCTTCACGACGCCACTTGTTAGGGTGACCATTAGCGTCACAGTTTTCGCGGATCGCATCCAATTTGGCGCGACGTTCGGCAATTAATTTATTTTCGTCTTGCTGAATTTGTTCAGACATGATCTATTCTCAAAAAGTAAAAATTCTATAAACCTGCTTTTAAAGCAGCTTCTAAAAAGGGGTCTAGTGCGCCATCTAATACCGCTTGAGTATTACGATTTTCCACACCAGTGCGTAAATCTTTAATGCGAGAATCATCGAGTACATAGGAGCGGATCTGACTGCCCCAACCAATATCAGACTTGGTATCTTCTAATGCCTGTTTCTCTGCATTTTGTTTTTGGATCTCTAGCTCATAAAGCTTAGCTTTAAGCTGCTTCATAGCTTGATCTTTGTTCTTGTGCTGCGAGCGATCATTTTGACATTGCACCACTGTATTCGTAGGTAAGTGAGTTATACGTACCGCTGAGTCGGTGCGGTTAACGTGCTGACCACCCGCACCAGAGGCTCGATAAGTATCAATACGTAAATCAGCTGGATTAATATCAATATCGATATTGTCATCCACTTCAGGGTAAACAAAAGCGGATGCAAACGACGTATGGCGCTTATTGTTTGAATCGAACGGTGATTTGCGCACTAGGCGATGAACCCCAGTTTCTGTGCGTAACCAACCAAATGCGTATTCACCTGAAAAACGTATCGTCGCCGATTTAATTCCGGCAACATCACCGTCAGAGGCTTCAATCAGTTCAGTTTTAAAACCATGCGCTTCGCCCCAACGTAAATACATACGCAAGAGCATTTCACACCAATCTTGTGCTTCTGTACCACCTGAACCGGCTTGTAAATCAATATAAGCGTCGGCTTCGTCATTGTTGCCACTAAACATACGACGAAATTCCAGTTGTTCTAGCTTAGCGACTAGCTCATCAAGTTCCGCTTGGGTTTCGTTAAGGGTGTCTTCGTCTTCTTCCTCAACCGCGAGTTCAAGCAAACCTTCAACATCGTCTAAGCCTGATGTTAAGTCATCAATGGTTTTAACTATGTTTTCTAGCGTGGTGCGCTCTTTACCGAGGGCTTGAGCTTTTTCTGGATTATTCCATACATCAGGATCTTCCAGCTCGCGCTCGACTTCTTCTAACAGCTCTTTCTTGTGAGCATAGTCAAAGATACCCCCTAAGCACTTCAGTACGCTCAGCGACATCTTTGATCTGCAATTGGATTGGGTTTATTTCGAACATGAATATTCCGTGCTCGTGTTAGATCCAGTTTTAATCTAACACTGTCTAATTCAATATGTGGACACTACACCGCAGACTATACACGACAGATATCAAAGCAAAATCGACATCCTTGGCGGCAATTATCGGCTACATCGACCACAACAAAGGCGCGCGATTATAACTAACTAGCGAGGATTTTTGTAGCCGTTAACGAGGTGAATTTGCAACTTTACAGCACTTCCATCGCGCGGATCATCATTTGTACGCTGGTTTTTCCGCGAAATGTATTGGTGTCCAAAACGTAAGCTACCCGCACTTGATGAATTTGTTGCGCGCGCCACAGCGATTGATCATAGTTAAACCAGATCGCGTCATAACTTAAGCCACTTGGGTGCTGTAACACTAACTTAAGATGCTTATCTTTGAGAATGCGTTCGTTAATAACAATAAACTCATCATCAAAAATAGGCTCTGGAAACGCCTGCCCCCAAGGCATCGCACGTTTTAGTAAATCCGCCACTTGCGTCGTTAAATAATTGCCATCTAAGCCGCCGTCAGAATATATACAATGCTGTAAACATTCTGGTTCAATGAGCTTGCTTACGGCTAACTCAAAGGCCTGTTTAAATACCGCATAGTCATGCTTGCGAATAGACAAGCCCGCTGCCATGGCATGTCCACCAAATTTAATCACTAACCCAGGTTGGCGTGTATCTATGAATTCAAGTGCATCACGAATATGAAAACCGGGTATCGAGCGGCAGGAACCTTTTAATTCATCATTGTCACCTTCAGCAAAAACCACTGTGGGTCGGTAGTATTGCTCTTTAATGCGTCCAGCAACAATACCAATAACCCCTTGATGCCAAGTTTCATCAAACAGACAAATGCCCGATGCAGAACCATCTACTTGGGTTTTCTCGAGCGTCGCCATGGCTTCGGCTTGCATTCCGCTTTCAATTTCACGGCGTTCTTTATTAAGCTCATCTAATCGCGCTGCCAGCATAATGGCATTACTGTAGTCCTGCGCCATTAAACAACTAATGCCTAAAGTCATGTCATCTAATCGACCGGCGGCGTTTAAACGTGGTCCCAAGGCAAAACCAAAATCACTCGACACTAAAAATTGCGGGTTGCGATCGGCCACATCAAGCAATGCTTTGATCCCCGGTCGACAATATCCTTGGCGGATCCGATTTAACCCTTGTTGCACTAAAATACGATTAACATGATCCAACTTGACGACATCGGCTACCGTCCCTAATGCCACCAAATCTAAGTATTCGGCTAAATTGGGCTCTGGTATTTGTTGATCCGCAAAAAAGTTTTCGGCGCGTAACTGCCCGCGCACCGCCAACATTAAGTAAAACGCCACCCCAACCCCAGCTAAATTTTTACTCGGGAACGGGCAGTCAACTTGGTTAGGATTAACAATGGCGTCGGCATTGGGCAACACGTCACCCGGTAAATGGTGATCTGTTACAATCACTTTAATACCTAATTGCTTGGCTCGTTCAACACCGGCAATACAAGATATCCCATTGTCTACCGTCATAATCACTTGAGCGCCATGTTGTGCCGCTACATCCACTATTTGTGGCGACAAACCATAACCAAAGTCAAAACGATTCGGCACCAGAAAATCGACATTGCGACTACCTAATTGTTTTAACGACATTACGCTTAAGGCCGTACTGGTCGCGCCATCGGCGTCAAAATCACCAACCACAATAATCTTAAGTTGTTGTTTTATCGCATCAATTAAAATGCTAACGGCTTGCTCTAACCCTTTGAGCTGAGGTTTAGGTAAGGCTTTTGCCGATAACTCAAGTAATTCTGGTTGATTAATACCGCGATTGGCTAAAACACGGCGTAGCAAAGGGTGAACAGAAGAAGGTAAACCGCCAACTTGTTCAGGTTGACGGCGAATAATACTGGCTGACACGAGTGATTAATTACGAAGACTGTAAGATTTTTAATAACTGATCGGCCGGTTGATAGCCGGGAATTAATTGACCACTTTCAAGAATGATCGCAGGCGTACCAGAAACACCTAGCTTACTGCCTAACTCGTAATGTTCTTGAATTGGCACATCGCATTTTTTCGCGGTAATAGCGCCTGACATTTTCGCGTCTGTCATGGCTTGTTGCTTATCATCCGCACACCAAATACTGACCAAATCGTCAAATGAACGACTATTCATGCCACCACGTGGAAAAGCTAAATAACGTACAGTAATACCCGCGGCATTGTAATCTTTCATTTCACCATGCAATTTACGACAGTAACCACACGTGGTATCGGTGAAAACATTAACTACATATTTTTCGTCTTTGGCTTTAAATTCAATCATGCTACTGGCAAATTCAGCAACCGCATCTTTACGCGCAACGGCTAAAACGGCTTCTGTTTCGTTCTTCATGCCTTGTTCCATGTTGTAAACTTGGCCATGTACCAGAAAGCTGCCTTTTTTACTGAAATAAAACAAACCGCGTTTCGTGGTAACTTGATACAAGCCGTCGACCGGAGAGTTTTCAACTTTTTCAACATTCATTCGGATATTAGCAAAATGCTGAACTACGCGTTCATATTCAGATTTACTAACCGATACATCCGCCGCCACAGCAGAAAACTGCAGTGATAAAGCGACAGCTAAAGAACTAAATAATTTAATTTTTGCCATAGGTAAAACTTAACGACTCAGAAAATAAAATGGGTTCTAAAGGATTAGACCCTTGCATTGGCCTAAAAGTTACAGACTTGAGCGGGCAATTGCAATAAATGCGCGATAAACGTAACGAAAATCTATGTAAACAAGCTAACCTGACTTATCATTCTTTAAATCTTGCCACACTATAAACCCTATCTGGTCACTATCTATCAAAAAGACTTAATTTTTACGTTAATTTGCGATTTATAGTCTAGGCTTTATAGAGCAAATATTAACCACTAATCATTTTTTGTAAGCCGCATGCAATTAAGTATTCGTACCATGGTTGTCACCGGTTTTATATCGGTTGTTCTGCTTTTATTGGTTTTGTCTGTTTTAACAATTTCAGGCACAAGCAGAATAGGCAACGCATTGGATAACTTTGTCAATGTCGAACAACCTATGGTTGTCAATGCCATGCGCCTATCTACCAGTGTTAACGATATTACAACGCAAGCGGGTTATCTGCTAATTGACCCAAGCCCTGCCTCTCTTAAGCAGCTTAAAGCGACTTTAGACAAGGTTGATAACAAATTTGCGACACTAAAAAGTCAAGTTACAGCTATTGAAGACCAAACCCTACACAATAAATTAAGCCAGAAAATAACAATAATAAATCAAGCTTTAGTTAACCTTAAACGCCAACTAGACGACGTGATCAGTTTGTCCAGTCACCCTGAACAGAATTACCCCGCACAGCAATTATATAAAATGGAAGTCGAGAGCCAAGCCGTGCAAATCAAGCAATACTATATAGATTCACTGCTCATTATTGAGGAGCTGGCATTACCCGAACTGCAACAAGGCTTATCTTATCAATTAGGACAATTTAAGGAGCTGGACAACATAATCCGAATTTTTATTTATACCAGAGACGAAAAAGCGATTGGCGACATCGACCTATTTAGTCGCGGGCTAACAGAGCAATTAGCCTCTTTTATAGAACAAAATGAAGACGAAGCCGACGATGAAATCATAGACATAGCCTATGATATTCAAACGTATTTCGAGCAATACAAAACCTCAGCTGAACAAATTATTGAGTTAAATCAAGCCGAGAACTGGCGTAAAGACGCTTACTTAGTTCGCACTCAATTACAGCCACTGTCACAAAATTTACGCACGCATTTAACCAGCTTAGTCAAAGCACTTAACGACAGTGCTCAGCAACAAAGCAGTAAGTTAATCGACAATAAAAATAGCCTGCAAGTGAGTATTCTCATCATGACAGGCATTGCGATAGTCATTGGCTTTGGCGCTATATTTATTATTAGCCGAACCATAAACAACTTTATAAAAACCTTGAAATCTGCCCTCACTGCGCTTAGTCAAGGTGACTTAACCCAATCTATTGCCATGAGCCGTCTTAAAGAATCAAGTGAGTTTGCGACTGCATTTAATTACTACAATCAGCAAACACATGATTCTATATCGCAGACAACCCATATTGTTAAAGAGATTGAATGCTTGTCGAACAAACTGAGTCGTTGTTCGCAGGCCACCGATAAATTAGTCAATAATCAACGGCAACAAGCGAGTTCGGTTACGCAAAATATATGTGAGCTAGAGCGCTTGTCCCACGAAATGCAACACAGCTCTAGTCACTCTTCTGAACAAGCCCAACAAACGCGGCAACACTCTAATCAAGGTGCGACGCAGATCCAATCGCTAAAAACAGGAATTAACTCGCTAGCTAACAATATTCAGCAGGCGGTCGAACAGGTCGACTATGTTGACCAGCAAAGTAATGAAATAGCCGAAATTACCGGTGTGATTGCCGGTATTTCAGCACAAACCAACCTATTGGCATTAAACGCCGCTATTGAAGCCGCCAGAGCAGGTGAACAAGGCCGTGGTTTTTCCGTGGTCGCCGAAGAAGTGCGCAGTTTAGCGCAGCGTACACAAGAAGCCACAGCCAAAATCACCACTATCATTGAACAGCTTCATACGCTAATTAATTCAGCGAAAGCATCCATGCAATCCAATAACCAAGAAGCAGACGCCTGTGTTGCCAGTGTAGATGGCGCCATTCAAGTTTTTAGTCAAATTGATCATGGTGTGGAAACGATAGTATCGGCTTCGGATTTAATCAGCACTTTAGCGAATAAGCAAAATGCCATGACCGAGGAGATCCATCATTGCATTGACCAAATAATGCTAGAAGCAGAAACAGCAAAAGATAATGCCAGCCAGTTTAAGCAATACAACGACACCCTTGAAAGTACATCGAAACATTTATCCAAACTCATTTCGAGTTATAAGCTCAATATGTGAGGTCAATATGAAACGCTACATCTTGCACTTGATATTCACTTTAATGGTCTGCACGCCACTATTGGCAGCTGAGCCATTAGGCACACCCGACCCTGACGACATGATTTTATATGATGACGAGGAAAATACCGAGCTAGAAGTCGAACTAGGCAAAATGTTATTTTTTGATACTCGTTTATCTGTTAATGGCCAGCAATCTTGCGCAACGTGCCACAACCCAGATTTAGGGTTTAGTGACGGCATGGCAAAAGGCGTAGGCACGAAAAATAATCCTTTGGGTCGCAACACACCGCACATTTATAACATGGCTTGGAGCAGTGTTTTAATGTGGGACGGCCGCGAACCGACGCTAGAGCAGCAAGCACTAGGACCAATTGCCTCAGGTCAAGAAATGATGCTACCGCTTGATGAACTAGAACGCCGATTAAATGCCGTAGCTGGCTATCGCCGCCTATTTAAACAAGCCTATGATGTCGACAAAATAACGCGTGACGAAATAGCCCGAGCCATTGCGGCTTTTGAGCGAACTATTGTTATCGACGATACCCCATTTGACCGCTATTTAGCAGGCGATACCCAAGCCATGAGCCAAGATGCAATTAAAGGGTTAGCCCTGTTTAAAGGGAAAGGAAATTGTACACAATGTCATGATGGCCCCAACTTTACCGACGACAGTTTTCATAGCTTAGGGATTAAAGATAATGATCCGGGTCGCGCCGCTATTACAGGCGATAAACAATTTTTGGGGGCTTTTAAAACGCCAGGGTTACGCAATACCGAGCTCACTGCACCTTATATGCACGACGGTTCCTTAACCAGCTTAATGGATGTCGTTAAATTTTATAACCAAGGCGGAGGTGGCGCTAAACACACAAGCAATTTAGTTAAACCGTTAAATTTAACGGCTAAGGAAGAACGCCAGCTTGTCGCCTTTTTAAAATCGCTAACTCAACCGTTTGAAGTCGACGTACCTAAAATTCCTTAATTAAACGTTAAGAATTAAAAATTAAGCATTAAGTGGTGTAACCCATGAACAAAATAATTGTAATCGTTTTGGCCTTTTGTTTTACCAGTGTTAGTGCGATGGCGGGCACCCTCACCTTAACACTAACATTTGATAAACGCCCTCCTTATGCCGGCCTTGCCTATCTTAATGATGGAGGTAATTTCAGTAATGCGCCTATTGATCAAACCAATAAAGCCTTTATTAGCAACGCCTATATAGTCACGCCAAATAGCAAAGTGGATTTTGTTAACTCAGATGATATTGATCACAATATTTATGCCAACTCCCCTACTCACAATGTCAAGTTTGACTTAGGACTTTTACAACCTAAACAAAGCATCACCCTTTCAAACTCTGATTGGCCAACTGATGCTGTTATCCGCATTGGCTGTAAAATTCATCCGAAAATGAAGTCTTACATAGCTAATGTTGCATCGAGCAATAGTCAGGTGATCGCATTTGACAACAAAACTAAAACTTATACCGTCACGCTAGACAACGTATCCGTTGCCAACGCGCCATTTGCGTTATGGCTACCGGGATATGACCCTATTAAAGTAAATATTAAACAAGGCGAAACCAAATCACTTAAGTTAATGAAACGTGGAAAAAGTAAAGGAACTGGCAGTTTAAGTTACCAATAATGCTGAATATAAAACCCGTGCGGGCACTGTGGATAGGCCTGATATTATCAAGCCTGTCAGGTCAACTTGCCGGTGCCCAACCATGCCAATCACAGCCGCATAGCTGTCAACCCATAACGGGAGACAGTCCTTTAAACATACAGCGCCTCGGCTATCAACAATGGCCATGGCTGGCTGGTGTTGCCTATTCTAGTTTGCATTGGCAACAATTTGTTGCTATTTACATTAATCAAAACGCTGACATTTATAAAAACAACTTTACTAAATACCAGCTCGAATTTAATGACGAAGAAGAACAAGCCGCAGAACTGACTTATCAAACCTATCAACAAGGCACCATAATTGTTAAAGAAAATTACTTAACTAACAACAAAGCAAAAGGCCAACTCGCATCAATCACGCTAATGATTAAACAAGCGAAGGGGTATTTTCCAAAGGGTGGTGATTGGCAATATTTGCAATACAGTGCCAATGGCCGCTTACTTATGCAAGGTCATCAAGGCGACCCGCATATCTATAATGCCTGTGCCAATTGCCATCAAAATGTAGCCGAAAGAGATTATGTGTTTTCGACCCTGTTGAATGCAAAGCCAGAGCCTAAACCTGCTAAACGGTAATCGACTAGAAAAATATTGTTTAATGGGTAAGCATCTGGCAATACTATTTGGGCTTGCTAAATTATAGACGCAACCAGTTAGATGTTTACGCAAGATCTGATTTCATAGTCCCAACGACAGCGATTATCCATACGAGACGACACTTTCACCACTAAAAGCTTTGACATTATTTGGGTAAATCACAGATATCCGCGAAATGCTTGTCGCTAATTACGGCGAGGAAATACGCCAGATCATCATAAAGCCAACGCCTGAGTTAAAACCTCGGGCGTTTTACGTTTGGTCATAGCGAAATTTTAATCATATTCAGATGACCAAAATCATCATATCTGACGGCAGTTTGGTTAAAAGTATGATGCAGTTTGAGAAAGGTTATGATCGGAGTTGGGAGATCGTGCGATAAGAATTTGGTAAGACGATAAAGTCAGTCGATATTATCGTGGTAAAAACGTCATAACCTTGCCAAATTGTTCGAAAAATAATTTGGCGAAAACTATGACATTATTTAGGTAAACAACACCAATCAATCAGAATGACTCATTTTTCTATTACATAAATAAAATAACTCTTACCCGCAGTTGCTACATTAACGGCATTGCAATTTATAATCACTCAAGCTAATACCACTCATAAAATGGTTTTATGTCCCAAATCCAAATTCCGGTTGCGAGTAGATAAAACGATAAAATGAATAAAGAAAAAAGAAACACTTTCAATACAATTTCAGCGACAATCAAATATTTAAGTATTTGAGGAGAACACAAATGAAAAATATTGATTAATTGTTCAATTATCAAGAAAGCGGCGCAGGCACCAACAAATACAAATATCCCCATATAGCTACTATAGCTATCAGGTTTTATTATAAGGCTCGCGAATCCAAGCCAAGTACAAGAATAGAATATTGAATAATCATAAGCTGCTTCTAGTTGCTTTTGGGGTAATACGGAAAGCGTTTTCCCTTTTGATGCAACAAAATAAAAAACAGTCAGCAACAATTTGCAGTAAAAGCTTTTTGAAAACGCGTGCGGGTCATTTACAAAATCTAGCCACGCTAAGTCAATAACCAGGAATACAACGGTTATGATTAGAATGTTTATTGCTGATTTAGTGTTAAAGTAATTTTTCTTAATTTGAACCATAATTTAATTTAGTCTGGATGTTTGAAGCTTATTCTTAAGCACACTCACTCAGGATGAATTTACCATTGAAAAAATACAATTGGTCGTACATACCATTTTTAACGAATAATTGGCTTATTATTCTATCATCGCCACAAAAAACGCTAGTCCAAACCTTATCTGTTTTTTTAGGTTTGTTCCCGTTAGACTGACGAGCTACCTGTCCACCAAACTGAGTAAAATCTTTTGCAACCATTTTATGGTGCCGGTTTCAAATACATATTATCGCCAATTTAAACAGTTATATTCCGTTCAACGCTAAAAATACTCCTACTAAAATACCTAATACAGAGATACATAACCTCAAATTAAAATAAGTGGGGGTTTCTGACTTTTTGATAACGCCTCCAATACTGGATATCTCATTTGTTATCAACCCAAATATCAATTCAAATACAAAGAAAAAAATCATCACTATTGCTAAATAAAAATCCTCTTGTCGGGGGGATATTATTTTTTTTGCAATAAGATACTCTATTAAACCAAATGATAATATAATTAAAAAAATCACGAGCCAAAACGTGGCCGTATATGTAGATTTACTAAATTTTTTATGAATTGAGTTCATTGGGTTAGTCATCTGAAGTTAAGTTGATAATAAGTTCTCCTGCATTAACTCCTGAGTCAAATGCACCCAAAACTGGATAGGCAGGAGCTATAAAGCCACTCCTTTTAGAAAGCCAAGAAGCATCACAAAGGCATTGTGTAGCTCCGTAGTTCACAATACCTACACCTGTTGCACCAATTTTGACATAGGGATGCGGAGCAAATGCACTTGTTGTATTTGCCCCGATTGTAATGACTGGCGAAACAACATTACAGTAGAAGGTCGTAGCATATCCACTACAAAAACCTAGCCCAAATCTTATCGTTTTTTTAGTTTTTTGTTCGCTAGACTTCCCTTTTGGACGCCATGCATTACGGCATTCTTTATTTGCTACACATGCTGCCATAGATTGCTTATTAGTTACTCTACCACTGGAACCAATTGTTGCTACAATACTGTGAGCTTCTTCAATTAATTATGCTATTGACAGCGTTATTGTGATCTGAAAATGAAGTGTCCCATTCAGAAATGTTACGGTTAGGGGCCTCATGAAGCGTTTACGCAAGATTTGTTTTCATAGTCCCAGCGACCGCCATTATCCAGACAAGAATCGATCTCAATTTCACCCGCAAGCCATATAAGACCCACGATTAGCAGAAATAGTGCAGTAGCAACTAAATAATATTTTTTCTTCATAGTTAGTATTTCTGATCCAGTCCATTTGGTCTAAAGGGCGAGCATAAAACTTTACAATCGCCTTGGGGGTTGTTATTACCTTGTTGCTGACCATATAAATTTGCTTTTTGGTCGGCATGACTAGCAGATAAAGGATCACCTTTAATATTGTATCGACCCACTCTCTAGTGTTACTAATAATCAGATATAGTTACTTACATTTATGGTTATTTTTTGAGGAAAGTAATATGTTCGCTAAGTCTTTTATTGCCTTTTGACTTTCATTCCCTTCAGAAACCAATGGGGCGTAATTTACTATTATCTGTTCAAAATTCAGACAAATATTTTCCGAAACTAAAGCCAGTCTCAGGTACGAAACTGTATCAGAAGGATCAATATCAAGGAGCTTTTTAGCTGTTGTAAAAGCATTCTGATAATCACCTAAAGATAGAAAGCGATTATAATCAGTAACTAGCTTGGAATACTCCAATACTATTGGATTAGGAAAGTTATTGGCATTAGCATTTGAAAAATAAATACTAGTAATCAACATAATTACAGTAACCAGCAAAGTAGGTTTATACATAATATTAGCCTTTATTAAATTTCTAAGGTACTACCAACGTACCAGTTCCAGATTTTGGAATCACTCCCATGAAACCATTCCATTCACTAGGTATTTGTTGATTCGAATAGTAGGACCAAGACTGACGAGCTAACTGTCCATAAAATCTTTTGTAACCATTTTATGGTGCCAGTTTCAAATACATATTATCGCCAATTTAAACAGTTATATTCTGTTCAACGCTAAAAATACTCCTACTAAAATACCTAATACAGAGATACATAACCTCAAATTAAAATAAGTGGGCGTTTCTGCCTTTTTGATAACTCCGTCAATACTGGATATCTCTTTTACTATCAATCCGAATATCAACTCCAAAAGAAAGTTCTGTGTAATAATCATTGCAAAATATAACGATTTTTGCTCATCATTTATCATTCCTAAATAGTGCAAAAATATCACTAGAAGGAACAATAAAACGGTAAACCCGATTGAAAGCCAAAATATTAATGTATAAATAGGCTTACTAAACTTTTTATGACTCGACGGCATTTGACTAATCTTCAGAAGTTAAGTTAATAATTAATTCAGTAGCGTTAATTGCTGAGTCAACCACCCCAAGTTGTGGATAACGTATAGCTAATCCGCCGCTTACAGTCGAAGCGTCAGAAGCATCACAAAAGCACTGCGTTGCACCATAGTTTGCAATTGCAACCGTGCCTGCACCAATTTTCACATAGGGATGAGGGGCTAAGGCATTAGTTGTATTTGCCCCAATTGTAATGACTGGTGATACAACATTACAGTAAGTCGTAGCATGACCACTACAAAACGCTAGCCCAAACCTTATCGTTTTTTTAGTTTTTTGTTCGCTAGACTTCCCTTTTGGACGCCATGCATTACGGCATTCTTTATTTGCTACACATGCTGCCATAGATTGCTTATTAGTCACTCTACCACTGGAACCAATTGTTGCTACAATACTGTGAGCTTCTTCAATACTCATTCCCCAGAACTGTCTATTTTCTTCTTCTTGCTTTTCAGCCATATACTTATCATACGCCATTTGTTGACGTATACGGTACCTATTGTAATCACGGAAGCCTGTGGTAGTAATAGTTTCAGTATCCATAGAAGATGTATCAAAATCAGATGGATAACAAGTTGAAACGCCTGGAATGACTTCGCAATAGTTAGATGGTGTATCTGTATTTGTTGATACAGTTTGGAAGCCGCTTGGGTCAACCATTGATAAGGGGTTGTTCCAAGTGTAGCTATACCTGTTATAGCTTTGAGTGTAGATAGGTGCTTGTATTAGTGGGTCTGCACTTAAAAAGCGACCAATTTCAGGGTCATATACTCGGCCATTCATATGAATGAGGTTGTCGTTATCTAGCATTTCATGACCCGTAAAGCCGCGATTGCTTGATAAGGAATAGGTATCAACGCTGCCTTCTGATAAATCACTAATTCGTCTCTCGCCCCAAGCATTGAAACTCAATTCATGGTGGATTTGACCATCTTCATTTGTCACCACATGTGTTGAGCCCAAATGGTCTTTCAAATTGTAAAAGCGTTTAATTTCATCCAGACCAAAGCGATAATCAATTTTGTGTTGCTTTAAAAAGTACCCATCAACGTAGTTATTATAACTTTGCATGGGTCCATTCAATATCGCTTCATATTGCTTATTCGTTGTGTAATACGTGGTTGTCCCGTCCGTGTCTATCTTTTGGTAACGCTTATTATTTGCCGTATAGGCAAACTTTTGTCCACCTATATTGGTTGGCTTATTGAAAACGTTGTAATCAATTGATTGACCATTGCGATTAGTCATATTACCGTAAACGTCGTAACTATAATTTTTTTGCGGTTCTGCCGGCAAGCCGACACTCGTCTCACTAGCATTACCAAAGGCATGACTTACTGCATACGCACTGCCACCACTGGTTTGGTTATACCAAATGTTTTGTGCCGTATTATCGCTGTTACTCACCACGCCTTTATCCGAGCGGTAGGTCAAGTTACCCAGCAGGTCATAGTTATAACTTACATTTTGATATAGTTGATATGGGCCATTAGCGGTATCTCGATCATAGAGTCTTGTGCTTTTAAGGCGGTTCAACTTGTCGTATTCGAACCTTTCTTTTTTCGCAAAAAGTCCTTGGCCGAATTTACGCTCGGTTAAATTGCCGTTAGTATCGAATTGATAATTTATCAGTTGCAATTCGTCACCGACATGGGCGTTGTTGCCGAGATACTTACCTGCAGTGTGCTGTTGAATTTGGCCATAAGCGCTAAATTGCGCACGAGAAACAACATCATTACCGAGTAGTAAAGACTCTATTCTACGGTTTTGATAGTCGATGTCGGTCGCACCTCTATGCCATATGCGCTGCGGTTCTCCGTCTCCTTCAACAACTTGAGTGAGATAGCCTGATTCATGATACAAACGACGAATACTAAAACCACCAGGGTAAATTTCTTTCGCAACACGACCAAAATCATCGTAATAATATTGGAAAGTAGAATCTATCTCATAAGGCACAACTTCTTTGTTCTCAACTATTTGTCCTAATGCATTGTAAGTAAAAGATTGGTAATGTTTGTCGCTACTGAAGGTTCCTGAATCCGATGTGCCCGTTCGAATGTGATCTAAGTAGCCCAATAACTGGCCATCATATACCCATTTGTGTTTTTCCATCTGCTGATCAGCATCGACATCGTGGCGTTCATATAACCTACCCAGTGAGTCGTAATAAAAGTGCATGTACTTCTCATGACTTGTATCTTTAGCCCAGATTTGCTTCTTAAGTTCACCAAAACCTGTGTATTCAAAATCTATTTGGCCCAAGCTTGGATCAGTGAGTTGAGTGCGAAAACCGAGGTTGTTATACAAAATAGAAATTTGGGTTGATGCCTTGTCATTAATTTTTGTATCGACAAGGTTGCCGTGGGCGTCATAACCATAGTTAACATAGTTATCGTTGGCATCTGTTGACTTGATTAATTGTCCCATTCCGTTGAACATTTGCTTAGTGACTTGGGTGTCTTGCAGGTTATTGCCTGATTCATCCGTCGAAACTACTGTAGTCGTTACGCTGACCTCAAATTCAGCTTCATTGATGCCTGAATATTCGTATTGAACATGACCGCCGTCGGCCTTAGCAATCGTCCAAATTCGGCCGAATTTATCATAGGTATACTCGTCCCATTCAGGTGTATTCCCAACTAGGTAAACATTAGATTGCTTATGCAGTTGTTGATTCGAATAGTAGGACCAAGACTGACGAGCTACCTGTCCACCAAACTGAGTAAAATCTTTTGCAACCATTTTATGGTGCCGGTTGTAATAGACAATTAGAGTGGGTTCCCCTATGCCATTGCTAAATGGGTGTGAAGTTTTAACACTTTCGCCATAAACTGCACCTTCTGGACAAGAATACGACTCATCTTGACAGAAAAAACGGATAGTTTGTTTTGTTACGCCGAGGTGATTAATTTGACCTACTTGCCGCCCTAGTTCATTGTAACTAAATTGTGTTTGCAGGCCGTTAGCGTCTGTTATTGAGAGCGGTTGGTTAAATCTATAGTCATAGTCTATTTCTGTTGAAAAGTTCCCCGCGTTACTAATGGTTAAAGGGTTATCAAATTTATCAAACACGCTAATAGTTTGTATTCTGCTTTCGCTTTCGTTAGACGCATTTATTGCAGTTTCAATAGTTTGAGTAATTACACCCTTGTCATTTCGTATTAGTTCAGTTTGATTTATGACATTACCCAACTCATCCTTAATTTTAGTTACTGCTATATCTGTCGTCCCTGTTTCTGCAATGTAGGCAGTTGTTCGACTTTTTTGTTTCAATGATGGGTATTGAGTATCTGTTTCCACTAAAGTATTGACAAAACCGAGTCGCCAATTATCCTCGTCATAGTTTCTATCTTGGCTGTCTAGCTTAGATGTGTGCACTAAACCAGTGATGTTATCATCTTCATCGGTGCCTGTTCCTACTTCAGTTAACGTTTCAATGATGAAGTTATATTCATCGTACTTGTGACTAATTTTAGTGGTACTGTTCCCTGCTTGATATATTGCCTGACGGGTTGACAGTTGATAGTCCAATTGATAACCCGAATATTTATATGTTGTTTCGTACAACTTAGTACCATCTATTAGCTCACTCACTTTAGATGTTAAAATAGGGATGTTATCTTTATCTGAGAAGGTATAGGTATTTACGGTTTTCTGACCCAGTAAGTAATTTATGCGCTCAACACGAGAGAACCCGTAAAAATCACGCTGTTCGAATTCTAAACTTTCGTCATCATACTTGGGAGAAAACCAAGTGAATTCAATATCACCTTGACTGTTACTAGGGTTGATATCCTTAGCGTTATCCCCTGAAAATATTTTACGGATTTCACCAATTTCACTTATTGGATCATAGTAAAAACGTGTGTAGCCTAATTTTTCATTACCCACAAGTTCAAGCCGTTGACCATCGTCGTGCCAATCAAATAATATTGGCTCTGAGCATACTAATCCGCTGCCTTCAAATTCGTAGCCACATTGGTATACTTCTTTTATTGTCCTACCGGTTCTGTTTTTAACTTCAGGGTGGACTTCGTTGTCTCGAACAATTACATACATAGCTATCGGATTTTCTAATGTATTTAGCTTATCCGTCGCATAAACGTTTATGTGCCCTGTTTGACCATCACCCAGATCAACTTTGTAGCCATTTGAGTATATTAGCTTTCCATAATAAACTGGGTTCCCTTCTCCCCCATAAAAATTAATGAAATTACCGTAAGCATCTTCTATCCTTGCTAATCCCCAGATTTCATGTTCTTGTTCTTTAACGCGATACTGCTCAACTTGATAAGTGCTATGATCAGCACCGTAAAAATACTTTGTCCCATCTGGCAGCATCAATTTCATGCCCGTATGAGGTGCATCACTATTGTCGTTACCAGTTGCGACAAATTTTATTTGGGGGTTATCAGGTAAATAATATATTGCGCCTTCAGCCCAGTAGCTTTCATGTGTGGAATTCTGCTGCGGATTACTATTTACTAATGCTTTTCCTTTGTAACAAATCCTCGAAAAGTCATCATTAGAATTACTTGATGGATTTTGCGATGAATCTGGATTATAGCCTTCTTCTTGCGCATGAGTTTTTATTATATTAGTACCATCACATACCATTAAAGCGAGTTCAGAGTCATCACTAATTGCGTAAGTATGCGTTTGAATGTTTAATTTTATATCGGGCTTAATTCCGGAAGGTAAGCTTGGTAAAGCTAGTGGCACTTGATAGTGTACCCTACCATGCGAAACGCTATAACTGCCTTGAGTAAATTCGACTAGTTCGTTGGTGATTTCTGCTTGAACATTTTGCGAGCTATCTAGCTTGAACTCGTCTGGAATATCTAATGTAAAGGCATGATAATTGGTTTCCGACCAGCTTGAACATATATTTTCTTGGGCGTTAACACAGGACTTTATTCTAAATTGGTAACTACCATTGTAATTGATCGGTACTAAATATGATGACTCTGTTGTACTTGCCAAAGGTTGCCAATTTTCACCTTGTTTCCTTTGTTCAATAAGGTAAGTATCACCGCTGTCAGACCAATTAATATTGAAACCAACCTCGGCCACTCTTATGTCAACTCCTTGAGGCTTATAGTCGTAGATAGGTATTTGCGCATAAGTTGAATCTATACTGCAATCTTGATTGCCACTTGATGAATTGAAGTAGCACCCTTCTATTTTAAATTTCTCGACTCCAAAAGATTGTGAAGCGATTCGTTGTAAACTGTACTGACTAGGACCCGTAAATACCTTTTCATAGCTTCCGTCAATATAGTGATAAATATTGACGTAATTTCCCATTTCTTGGGTTGCATAGTTCCAAGTTAACAAAAACTCCTCAGTTGGCTTAACCCTTTCTTTAGAAAACTGAAAAGTAATAGAAGCGTTAGCTGCAAAACTAACAACGAAAAAGACAGTATAAATCAACCTAATCATTATTTTATTTATGAAAATAAATATTTATATAAAAATAACACTCAATTCATAAAAATACAACACACCTTAAAAGGGGATTATTTAGGCGTTATGTTTTAAATAACTAAAAGCTCTACAAAACCTATAATTTTTAGCTACTGACAGCCGAATATCTATTTATTAAAATAATTATACTGGGAAAGTATTTTTATAAATGATAATAGATATTTCCATTTGACTTACACAATCATTACCTGATGCAGTTCTTAAACTTTTGTCTTGTCTAAGTTATGACTCGAGGCGTTGAACACGCTGAGGTTTAGGACATTTAATTGGCCATGGCTATTCGCATTGAGACTAAATTTATGCGTTATAGTCTTCTCGCTCAGGTCTTATGGTTCATTGTCAGCACTTACTCGCCCCAATCACATAATAGAGCATATGCTCATGGGGTCTCGAAGATTGACGACTTCCCCTAAAACCTGACCGCTTTGACTATAGTATTAGTTGAGTATTTACCTGACTGTTACTGTAAATCAATCTCAGAACCATAGATTGTGTAATAAAAGCACATTGATTCAGCAAGAATAGCTCAGCTCACTAAGCCCTTGGGTGATGTTTGGCATGTACTTGTTGCAGGCGCTCTTTGGCGACATGGGTGTAAATTTGCGTGGTTGATAAATCACTATGCCCCAATAGACTTTGTACTACTCTTAAATCAGCTCCGTGATTAACTAAATGAGTCGCAAATGCATGGCGTAAGGTATGTGGTGATAAATCGGCAGTGACCCCAGCTTTGAGTGCGTAGTATTTAATACGATGCCAAAAGGTTTGCCGAGTCATTTGTTGGCTGCGATTGCTTAAAAACAAAACACTGGTTTGTTGCTTAGCGATATTGGGGCGGGCGTATTTGATATAGTAACTTATCCACTCGGATGCCAGCTCCCCCATAGGCACTAAACGTTCTTTATCACCTTTACCTGTGACTCTGACTACGCCATGATTTAAATTAATTTGCTCCATGGTTAACGACACTAATTCAGTCACTCGTAAACCACTGGCGTACAAAAGTTCGAGCATGGCTTTGTCTCGACACTCGATATTATCTTCTGTGTTTGGCGCATCAAGCAAAGCGTCTACATCGGCTTCTGACAATATTTTGGGTAAGGACTTTGGCTGCTTAGGGCTATCGACATTCGCACAGGGATCATGTGATATTTGTTGAGTCACTAATAAAAACTGATAAAACTTACGCAAGCAAGACAACTTTCGGGCTGCACTGCGCGCCCCTATTTTCCTGTCATACAAGTGTGCTATGTAGTTAACGACTTCGTCTTTTCTTAATGTCAGTAATTGCCACTGCTGTTGCGTAACGTATTGCGCAAACTGAACTAAATCTCGTCGATAGGCTGCAATGGTATTTTCACTGCGACCTTGCTCTAGCCAAAGATAGTCTGTAAAGCTGTCAATAAGTTGTTGAGTGTCATCAGTAAGAGCAACAGAAGTGGTAGCCATATAAATGATAATTTGCCTAACTATGTCGATATTAGACGTTGTTTCTCATGCGCTAGCAACCATTGTTTTACATCAACCCGTTTACCGGCTTTCCATTGGCCACTATAGCCGCCAATACCCGAGGCAGCGACCACGCGATGACAAGGAACAACAATTGGAATGGGGTTACGTCGGCAAGCTCCGCCTATCGCTCGTGGGCTGGTTTCTAATTGACTGGCCATTTCGCCATAAGTCCAGCTTGAGCCACAAGGAATGGCTTGCATTAGTTGCCAAACGCTTTGTTGAAATTCAGTGCCCTTTGGCTTAATCGGAATTTCAGATAAATCACATGCTTTGCTAGCTGATTTCGAGAAATAAGCGCGGAGTTGTTCAACAATATGTTGGGTTAGATTTGTAGTGTTGTCTTGCCGATAGTTAATGTCACCGGGAAAAATATCAATTGCCGTTAGGTGCTTCCCGTTATCAAATATAGCAATTCTGCCAACCGGTGAATCTAAAAGCGCTTGGGCAACTAAGTTCATTAAGCTTCCTTAACAACAGTCAAATTAAAGAAATTATCATTAAGACATTATCGTTTTAAACGTTGTGACAGACATTTGTTACAATCCATCCATTGTAGTATTCAGGTAACACAAATGAAAATAGGTTTATTTTATGGATCAACCACTTGTTATACCGAAATGGCGGCAGAAAAAATCCGTGATTTTATCGGTGAAGACATTGTTGATTTATACAATATAAAAGATACCGGCCTTAGCGATACCGCTAACTATGATTTACTCATTTTTGGAATATCCACTTGGGATTTTGGTGAATTACAAGAAGACTGGGAAGCCCAATGGAGCGACGCCAACCAACTGGATTTAAACAATAAAACGGTGGCCATTTATGGTTTAGGCGATCAAGAAGACTATGGACAATGGTTTCAGGACGCTGTGGGCATGTTACATGACGCAATACAGCATAATGATTGTCGGCGCATTGGTTACTGGCCTAATCAGGGTTATCAATTTGAAGCATCCAAAGCCCTAACAGCAGATAAAAGCCAATTTGTCGGTTTGTCGTTAGATGATGAAAACCAGTACGATTTAACCGACTCGCGTATTCAAGACTGGTGTTTACAAATTCTGGAAGAAATAGCAGAAGGCTAATTAACAAATCCGATCTGTTATAAATTTGTTAAAATGACTATTCTCTGACTACACTTAGCGTAAGCCACCATCATACCGCTTGCGCTGAGGGGTCATATGAATAAGACACAACTATCTCGATTAGCTTTAATTATTGTTTGTGCGTTATGGATGACTTTTACCAAAAACCTGAAAGCTCATGCGCAAACAACTGCACATTGCTCACAATTACCCAGCGAAGTTAGCCCATCGATTGTCCGACTTGAACTCAGTGCAACCAATCAAGCATCTGCTATTGTCATTAAACACGACACTCTATTAACAGTTGCTCACGCGTTGCCTTTGGGCAAAGCGATTAAGGTATATATTAAACCCGAGTACACAGCAACAGCGTCAATTATTGCTATTCACCACGGTTTGGATTTAGCCATTTTAAAAGTGGATACTCAAGATTTAACACCCATTCCCTTAACTGACAGTCATTTACAATTTAAAGAAAGAGTGTGGGCGGCTGGCTTTGCCAACCGAGACTGGTTAAATGTGACTTCTGGTTTTTTCGTAAAGAAAAACTATAAGGGCTTAATTAGCTCAGCTTCTATCGAAGCCGGCAGCTCAGGTGGGGCGTTATTACACTGTGGCAATAAAGGGTTAGAGCTCGCTGGCGTATTACATGCATACAAAGCTCGATACGAGCAAGGTAAGCTAATGAATACAGGCTATTCCATCGCGGTACCAACCGAACAATTTTTATCTTTTATTGAGCAGAATACCTAGAACCAGTGCAAGCATACCTGATTCTGTGGCAAACAAATCTCTAGTCGCTAAATCCATGCTGGTAAATTCTCATCGACAAAATAACACTTTAAAACAATTGATTACCACTAAGGCTCGCTTAATGACTTATTTAAAAGTGTTAGTACCTTTTCCAAAAAGAAATGATCAGTTGAATCACTCGCATAATTTACTAACACTCTTGAAGTTTATAGATTAAATAAACAACTTCAGGCTGAGCTCGTCGAAGTCTTATTACTTTTTAACTTACCGACACTCAGACTGCCTTGGTTTATGGTGAGCTTGTCGAACTACGCTCAGTGTGAAAGTGATCACCAATGTTTTCAACTAATCAAAATTATATTGAAACTGAAACTAGGCTAGCTATTTTTGTAGTTTCGACGCTCGCTTAAAGCGCCTACTTTTGGTGCCTGCAGGCAGGAACCCTGCGTCTTTTGCTTAAACTAGACTATATATATCCAACAAAAGTCGCTGGATCCCCGCATGCGCGAGGAAGACGAGGGTATTTTCCTAAGCCTCGGTGATAAAATTTCACCTCATTGACCGAAAAGAGCGCTTCTGAAACTTGTGATCAAGAGGCAGGGGTAGCAGATACTTAGAATTTGTCGGGAACAAAATCCTGTGCGTCGTATTTAAAGCCCTTGACGAAGCAGCAGCTTCGACCTTTCTACAAACCAAGTCTGTAGCAGCTCCGCTACTATTGTCGAAATAAATTTCGACCTACATGAATGTAGGAATACCGTAAAGCATCTGGAACGGCGTAAGGTAAATGCAAGATACAAATGGAATGACGTGTTTAACAATATAGTCAAAGCGATCAGGTTTTAGGGGAAGCCGTCAAGCTTCGAATCCCCATGAGCATATGCTCTATTATGTGATTGGGGTGAGTAAGCGCTGACAATGAACCATAAAACCTGAGCGAGAAGACTATAAGCAAAAACGAAAAACGCCAGCAAATGCCGGCGCTTTAATAAAAATAGCGTTTAAGCTTTAATTACTTAGCTTCTAACAAGTAACCTAAATGCTGATGGAAACGTATTTTTAGTTCTTCTTTTTCTACTTTGTATTCAAGCTTGTCGGCAACATCTTTCAAGGTGTTTTCGATTAAGCTATAAAAGCGGCCGTAACCATGGTTGGTATAGTTGTCTTTCGTGGCAACAAATACAAATTGAATTTTATTAACGCTTTCTGCGCCATTCCATGCTGAATTAAAGGTCATTTTGCTATTACTAGGATTAAATTCCATGCGTAATAACTCACCATCTTCAAATACTTTTTCGTCTTCACTGTAGCGAATAATTGGCACTAAACAATTAGCGACTAATGCGGCATTAGCCAAGCCATGTTCTTTTGCTGAGGCTTCTAACATTTCAGCTATACTGCTGTATAGTTTTTCGTACGGTTTGTTTGCGCCAGCATCAACCCCAACAAATTGCTTAATACGACGATTTAACGGCATATCAACTACAGCATAAGTTAACGGTTCAATACGCTCTGGTAACTGAAAACCACCTACGTTATAACGCTCGCGTAATGCTCTAAATTTATGAGTCTGAGTACCTTTAATACCCTTTTCTTTTGCAAATACATCAAACGTTAAGTGTTGATGATCACAAACTCGAACTCGCGTTTTATCAACACCCACTTCATCTGCAAAGCGCGTGATGGCCTGCGACACTTTTTTATGGAAGTTAGCTGCGTCTAATCGAACTGAGTCGCCATTCGCTAAGAAAATAAGCCTAAATTTCTTGGCGCGTTTTGTCGCATCAAAATACGATTTTTGACTGTAATGGTATCTGGGGTTATACAAGAAGAGAATTTGCTGTTCGGTTTGTGGCGTGATCTCTTCTTCACAAAAACGAACTCGAACAAATTTATCATTGGCGACAAATTTACCGTTTTCTATTTCTAATTCGTCACAAATCTTAAAAAATTTCTCTGCCAAGCATTCGTAAAAAGCTTGATATGGTTTGTCACTATTTTGATCAATATTACTAGAATATTTTTCAACAAGTTCATCGGTCAACGTAAAACGAGCCAGCATATACTGGTTTTCACGTGCTGATGCGGGTAAATATACTTTATTCTGTGGTCTGCGTCGGCGAATTAGAGACATGATAACATCCGATTAACATTATTATTTGCGGTCAGTATAAACGTGAAAATGTGCTTCTACAACAGAGTGTTACTCGCTTTGCTACATAAAATTAACATATACGCGTTTAACTGCTTTCTTTTTCACCGATTGCAATAAAAATGTCTTCTCAATTTCAAATTGTCACTTAAATGACATTTTTCTGAGTTAGCTTAACCGCGTTCGTTAGGTAGGCTGCAAAAACGTTTTTAAAAGAAAATCTAGTTTTAACAGACTAGATACTTTTTAACCGTCAGCACAAATTCAGATAGAAAGTTAAGTGTCAATTTCTAATACTGTCAAATTAAATATCGCAGCAGGCTTGTTAGCTTGCTTTCTTAGCACGGTGGTCTGGTTAACGGTTGACTACCAATCAGCTAGGTTTTCCCACGATGAAAAAGCCAAAGCCGCTGTGCTCGCTGCACAAATTGCCGAGCGGCTTGAAATATTCGCAACCACACGCACACGGGGTTTAGACGAAATAGCTGACAATTGGCCATATTACCACCCTAATATCCAAGAATGGTTTACCAAATTGAGCCTTAGCATACGCAATATGCTACCAGGGATCTCACATGTCATGACAATTGATAGTAAGGGTGACGCTGTTTGGGCTGTTCCGAGTCATATTGCCGCTTATTATCCACAATTAATCCCAGATGATTATCACAATAATAAACAAACACGACTATTATCATCTTTCATGATAGAAAATCGTCAGCAAGCTATCGCCGTTATCAAACCTACCTATACGTTACATGATGAATTTCGGGGTTGGTTAATGATGACGTTTAAAATTCAGGACATTTTAGCACTGGTTAAAACGGATCAACTAAGTGATGCCTACTTTCTATCGCTGAGTATGAAAGACGCCACGTTGTACTCTACTGGTACCGACAGCGCCGTCAGTAACATGGTTGAAGAACGCATACAATTTGCCGATGGCGAGCTTTCTTTAAAACTTGGGCTTAAGCAGCCTGCTTATAATCGTACATTTTCGTTATTCATTGGCTTAGCAATGGCTTTGATTATTACTGCGATCACACGAGTGGCATTATCCAACACTTTAAAAGCCTCACAGCGCCATCGTCAGTTTAAAGCCGCATGTGAAGCTTCACTCGATGGCTTATTACTATTTAAGACACAAAGCGATAAATTATGGTTGTCAGAGCTGAACCAAGTTGCGCGACAAATGTTGTTGATTAATGAGGATTTTCCCGAACTTGATTACCCTGGCTTGTTAGACAAACTGGGCTTAGCACAGCACAAAGCACTTTGCGAAGCGCCAATGAGTGTACGCATGGGCAAAGTTTTTGATTTAGCCTTACCCGTAGAATGTCGCAATCAAAACTTGGAGCATATAAAAATTCAAATAGTGCCAGCCGGTAAAGGTATCGCAGTCACGATCCGTGATATATCGAATCGCAAGCGCTCAGAATTTGAACTGGTGAAACGTGAAGAAAAATACCGACGCTTGGTTGACGGCCTAACCTCACATTTTTTGTACTCTTACGATAATCAAGGCAACCTGAACTATGTCAGTGGCTCGGTTAGCAAAATATTGGGCTTTTCGGCTGAATATTTTATTCAACAATATGGCAGAGAATGCAGTCATTATGTCAAACATTCCATTGCTGCGACTGATCCAACACAGGTGTCAAATAGTTATCAGCTCGATATTTTGGATGAAAACCAACAACATAAGTTAATCGAGTTTACCGACACTAAAGTTTATGGCGAGCAAGGGCAATTGATTGCCATTGAAGGTATCGCCAAGGACGTAACAGAAGAAAGACACCTAGCTGAAAAAATATCCTATCAAGCCACTCACGACTCACTTACCGGTTTATACAACCGCTACGCATTTGATGATGTATTAGCGGATACTCATGAACAAGTACAACATAGCAACTTATCAGCTGTGCTGTGTTATATGGACCTTGACCAATTCAAAGTCGTTAACGATACCTGCGGACACATTGCCGGTGACGAACTACTTAAACAATTGGGTAACTTAATAAAAAACACTTTATGTGGTGATTGTGTTATTGCTCGTTTAGGCGGGGATGAATTTGGCATTATTTTCCAAAATCACGATCTAGTTCAAGCTAAACAAGTGGCAACAGAATTACTGAATGATATTAATTACTTCCGCTTTGGTTGGAAAGATAAAGTATTTCAAATTGGCGCAAGCATGGGCATGGTATCTGTGAATGCGAGCTCTAATTTAGATGAAATTATGCAGGCTGCTGACGCCGCCTGTTATGTCGCAAAAGATGCTGGGCGTAATCGTATTCACCTTTACACTGAATTTGATGAAGCCTTGTCTTATCATAAATCACGCATTAGCTGGGTTAACCGTATTCAGCAAGCATTAGAAAATGACAGTTTTAGTTTATATTTTCAATACATCAAACCGATTAACCCACCTATCGACAAGTTGCATTACGAAATATTATTGCGCCTACGCGATGGCGATCAGGTTATTAGCCCTGGTTTATTTATTCCTGCTGCAGAGCGTTTTGGTTTAATGCCACATTTGGATAAATGGGTATTTAATCAAACTATCAAATACTTAAATGCCAACCCTGAGTTAGTCGCCAGAACAGATAAATGTTCAATTAACTTATCAGGCAATTCAATTACTGATGAATCATTTGCTGATTACATTATTGCCCAGCTTAAGGTTTACAATATTCCTGCCAGTAAAATTTGTTTTGAGATCACCGAAACCGCCGCTGTGACTAAATTGTCACATGCCAATGCGTTTATCGAAAAACTACGTAATATAGATTGTAAATTCGCGCTGGACGATTTTGGTGCGGGTATGTGTTCATTTAGCTACTTAAAACATTTGCCGGTGGATTACGTCAAGATTGACGGTAGCTTTGTAAAAAACATGACCAATGATATAGCCGATAGAGCTATCGTTAAATCCGTTAACGATATTGCTAAGTCATTGCATTTACCAACAATTGCGGAGTTTGTTGGTGATGATTTAACCGAACAAGCTTTGCGGGATTTAGGCGTTAACTATGTGCAAGGCTACGCGATTAACCAACCGCAACCAATTGAGGAAATTAATTTAAATGGTCCGCGATTTGTCCCACAGCAATCACAACTACAAAGCGCATAACGCTTTACCAATATTTTTTGAGCTATACTGACTTTAGAAAAAAGGTAAACAGCGGGATCGATAACCGTCAGCTAATCGTTTACAGCACCCCATCGTGTGCTAGCCAAAATAAATTCAGCCATACATGGTTCAAATTTAAGCCTAACTCAACAAGGCAGAAAATTTTGTGCACAAGTACGAGTCATTTGAATAACAAAAGGTACTAACACGATTAAACAAGCCAGCTAGAGGAATAATAATGCGCCATCCTTTAATAGCAATCACTTTTATTGCCCTACTCTTAAGTCTAATTGCGTGCGGGCCAAAACCATGGGATGAACCTCCGCTACATGCTGCCGCTATGTCGGGTGATTTAGAAGAAGTGAAAACCCTGATATCCCAAGGCACTAAGGTTGATAGCCGTAATAAGCAAGGTGCAACGCCCCTGCATTGGGCAGCGTTTAAAGGGCATGTCGACGTCGCTCAGTATTTGGTAAAAAAAGGCGCTAACGTTAATGCTGTGACCGACAAAGGCTCAACGCCATTACGCTTAGCGACTACACACAAGCAACAAGAGATGATCCAATTTTTAAAGCGTAAAGGCGGGAAGATTTAAAGTTCGCTGGTCATCATGACGATTTTTTGCCGATAATACGCTGCTTTTTGATTATCACCTATTTGCTGGTAATAACGGGCTGTCATAGCAAATGTCAATTGTAACTTACTGGTCATTTCATAATTTGCATAAATTGCTATGAGTCTACTCAAGTAATCAGCTAGCTTATCTGAGTCCTGTTTTTGTTCTATCATGAATTGGCAATAAGTATTAAGCGTAAACATTAATATTTCAATTTGCTCTAACTGTTTTAGCTTATAGCGCTCTACCAACCAATCTACACCTCGGGCAATATCTGCACTTGCAACTGACTCTGGTGCTATTTTCCATTGTTGGGTTAAATAATACCAATACGGCTCTGAATCCGCTTGATGCGAAAGCGTTATCTGCCCGAGCAATTGTACAGCTTGCTCATTATCACCTTGTGCATGGGCGAGTTGTGCCGCCACAAATTTTACCGCTTGTAACGAGCTAGCTGATTCATACTCTGCCATTTTTGTCGCTTGGCTTAACAATTGTTCCGCTAAGGGTAAATCCTGACGTTGAATAGCCATTAATGCACGCTTTAACACACTGTTGATCATCCATTTAACGTCATTTCGCGCAGCAAACAAAGCGTAAGCTTTCTTATACTTTTTGTCGGCTTCTGTATAGGCTGTTTGCAATCTGAGTTGTTCAGCCCAATTATAGTAGTGCCGAGCTTGGTCTTGAATTTGCGTTACACCATATTCACGAGGCGCAGAAGCGCTACAAGCCGCTAAAAGTACAACCAACAAAGCGCATAAAATCGGTAACCTAAACTGTCCCATTATTGGCTCACTTCAATTTGAGGTTCAAAAGATTCAACTGGAAACGCACTTTTTAATAACGGGTTAGATTTTACAGCCTTCAACGTTTTATTCAGTTCTTGTAAGGCTTTATTGCTTTGCAACATCAGTAAACCAATATGTTGGCGTTCAGCATGAACTTGTTGCAGGATCCCTTCTACATACTGTAAATTTTGCTCGGCTGACTCTAACACCTCTGGCAATTTACCACCGGTTGCCTGCTCAATAATTTTGTTGGGCTGCTGATATACCGCCAGCAATTGGTCAACTGACGTCAGTGTCGAGTCGACCTTTGTAACAGATGCTGACAACTGGTTCATAACAGCCTGAGCCTGACCAATAGTCTGATTTAAGTTTTCGATAGTATTTTGCTGATTAAGTTGAGTAATAAACTGTTTAGATTCAGCCAACACGTGAGTTAATTGCGTGATCATTTGCGGTAGGCCAACCGTGGTTTCATTGTTACCCACCCTTAACTCACCCACTAATAATTTAATATCGGCCAACAAGGCTGCCAATTTATCTGTTTCTAATGCTTGTTCTGATTGCGCTAAATAAACGCGTCCCAATGGCGATGTATGAAAAGGAACTAATTGATTGGCTTCAATAAGGCCAGTATTACTTTGGGTTTGCAACAGTTTAAAGGTGGCAACGTCGGTTAATAATACGTTTTGATTACGGACTAAAACACTGCCATGCGTAACCAAGTGTTGATACTTTTCATACACGAAAAACTTAGCTTTAATATTGTTTTGCTGATCAAAGTCAAATTCGGTAAAACGCCCAATATCTACCCCTTTAAATGTTAAAAGCGGTTCACCGACAAGGCCAAATGCGTCTGCCATTTCGGTGTAATAATAAATTTTCTGGCTAAATACCTTACTTTTGATACTTACCGCGACAAATAACGCCACAAACAAGCTAATACCAGTCAATATAAACAAATTAACCACTCTATTAGATGGGCGCATTAATTTTGTTCCTTATCTCGGCTGTCTAGTTCAATAAGTTGGTGAGGTAAGTCAGCTAAATCTTGCCGAGCATTAGTAAACAATATCAAGCTTGAACCTCGACTTTTTAATTGTTGTAGTTTATTAAGCAAAAACGACTTTTTACTTGTTTCAATACCATGAAAAACGGAATCCCAAATTAATACTTGCGGTTGGTGAAATAACGCCCGTGCGACAGCAATTAAACTGGCTTCAGCTAACGATAATTGATTGGGTCGCAAAGGCAGTAAATTAAAAAAATCATACTCTTTGGCTAATTGATTTACTCTATGCTTACGCTGAGCGTAGGTTTCGTCAACAAAAAACCAGTCTGCACATAACATTAAATTTTGCTCAACCGTTTGATTGGATAACAGCGCCGGCACATCAAACACCACTCCCATACGACACTTGAGCTCATCAAGTGCTTTGCTTTCGGCAGCATAGACATCTAGCTCGTTAAAATAAATATTCCCAGCTGCCGGTTTATGTAAACCAACTAGCGTACTAAACAATAATGACTTACCGCAGCCCGAAGGACCAGAAAACACCACTGTTTGCCCAGATTCAATTAAATGACTGAAACCTTGATTTTGTATTCTGCATAAGGGCAAAGCTCTTTGTGAAGCCAATTGTACATCGCGAAATTGGATCTGCATGTCTAAACCACTCGGCCAAAAAACAACAAGTAAACAACGATCCCTAAGCCATTAATTAACGATACACTCAATACACTAAAGCCAACGGTTTTAATCATGTATTGTGGAACTTGGGTGACTGCGCTTTCAACTTTAAGACCAAAATAACAGGATAAGGTTGCAATTAAAAAACCGCTAACACACAACTTAATTGCCATAAAGACAATATCCAACACCGAAATTGCGCCCAATATGGCATTCCAAAACTCGATATGCGATACATTTAAAAATAGCAGTGCGATTAAATTTGCGCTCAAAATACCAACAGTTGAAAAAAAACAGCCAAGGATAAAAATGGATGTCACCATGCCCCAAACCCGAGGCAACACGAGGTAACTCATAGTGCCAATGCCCATGACATTTAACGCTGCGACTTCTTTATTGACTTTCATGTTACCCAATTCGGTTGATATGGCTGAGCCTGAGCGCGCCAATAAAATAAAGCAAATCAAAAAAGGCGCTAAATCGCGCAACAATACCGTATTTAAAATGGTATATATCCAATGCGGTTGGCCAATAGACACAAAAAAGTCATAGCCTATATACATGACTAAGCCGCCAAGCAACGCGGAAACTAAGCACACCAAGCTCAAGGCTTCAAAACCACTAAAAAACACCTGCACCATAAAGACTTGGCGACCCAATGTTCTGTTACTTAAGGCTTTAAATGAGCTGGTGATCAGTTCTATGGCAAATCGAATAAAATTCAACATAAGATTGCTCATCACCTAGGCCACCATTCAAGGTTTTACGTCGAACGGCCAAAATTAAATTGAGAACAGGTTCTCAATTTTGCCAGAGTAATAAACAATATAAAATAGAATAATCGAAGTGTGTTCGATGAGTATAATCAAAGTGACGTGATTTTTAGGCGCTGATTTCTTGATTCAGACAAAACCTTAGTACTGACATCCTATAGGTAAGGTCAAGAGGCAACGCAAGCAAATAACCATAAGGCCCAAACGAGCAGACGGTATATCCATAATTGAAGTTAACTGCTGTAACGGTAGCCAGCGCCGTACACGGACTCAATAACCATTTCTTCACAACCAGCCAGCTTAAATCGTTTACGAATATTTTTAATATGGCTATCGACTACGCGTTCACTGACATCACGTAAATCTGAATAGGCTAAATCCACAATTTGTTGTCGTGAATAGACTCGCCCTGGGCTGTTAAATAACAATTGAAACAAGCTAAATTCCAATGTCGTTAGACCGACATCTGTATCATGAAATTGCACTTTTTGTCTAAAGGGATCAAGGGTAATAGTACTAAAATGAACATTATTGGCCGTGCGGCGTAATATCGCCTTTATTCGCATCACTAACTCAGGCGCATTAAATGGTTTACAAATATAATCGTCAGCACCAACCTCCAAGCCAGTTAACCGTTCGGCATCTGCCGCTTTAGCGGTGAGCATAACAACAGGAACATTTGAAAAAGAACGAATATCTCGACAACAATCAATACCATCTTTAACAGGCAGCATGATATCCAGTAATACCAGATCTGGTTTTTCGTTAAGCACATATTCTGCAACCCCAGCTCCGCTGGCCATATGATGAGTTTCAAACTCTGCGGCTTTTAAAAAAAGTTGTACATGCTGCGCGATATCAATATCGTCTTCTACAATTAAAATTTTTGCCATTGTCTGTTCCTACTGCTCTTCGACAACAATAACTCTGAAATTGATGGTTATTTTTAGACCGCCTAACTCACTCGATTCAGCTTTTATATTACCACCGTGTCCCTCAATAATACTCTTACATATCGCAAGGCCTAATCCTGAACCGCCAGTTTGACGGCTTCTTGAAGATTCTACTCGGTATAAACGCTCGAAAATACGTTCCAAATCTTGACTTGGTACACCAGGTGCTGAATCTTCGATCACTAAACGAACATTACGATTTCGATTAGATACGGTTAACCGAATAACGCCAGGTTTATCCGTATAGTGACAGCTATTCGCAATCAAATTATTTAATACTTGTTTGATTTTTTCGTTATCTAAATCAACACTGAAGTTGGCCGAGAGTAAATTATTAAACTGCCAATCAAAACCTTGTGAAAGTACATATTCTCTTAATTCACTTTGCCACCCGGCCAATAAGCTAGGAAAATGATGATAACGCCGATTTAACTGCAAACTATCAATATCTGATTGGGCAAGTTGATAAATGTCACCAATCAAATTGTTCATATCATTAATTTTGCGATCCAAGCTGCGATAGGCCTCATCAACGTCATCTAGCAACTTATATTGCAATGCCTCAACGGTTAGTTTAAGTGCCGTTAATGGCGTGCGGAGTTCGTGTGACACATCGGCCAGCATCTGATTTTTACGCTTGACCATATCGGCCATCAAACTGGCTTTCATATTGAAAAACTTACGTTTTTGATAAAAGCGGATAACAATAAAACAAACCGTTAATAACACGACAGCCAGTAATAACATCCAGTTGTGCTTTTCTTGTTGAGTCTTAGCATGAGCCAATTGATGTTGCATATTTTCATTTTCTAGGTCAGTAATACGTCGCTCCCGTTCATGACTTTGAAAAATAGCTTGGTACTCAATTAACTTATTCGATTTTTGGTCTTGTAACCACGCCATATAATCATCGTGATATTGCCTAAAGGTTTTCAAGGCTAATTCATGCTGCCCCAAACCGCTTTGCACATTGGCTAATTTACGTAACGCGAATAGTTTGTGCTGGGCTAACCGATGTAAACTAGAAAAATCCAACACGGTTTGCAATACCGTTGCGGCTTGGTCGACATCTTCAATCGCTAAGTAGTAATCAACGTAGACAAAATAAATTTCAATCGCTTCGTTATCCAACCCATGTTCAAGCGCCATGGTTAAAGCCTTATCAAGAATATTTTTTAATTTTTCAAATCGCTGTAAGTTAAGCAGTGCTTGAGAATAAGGCACATACAACTTGGTTTTTCGATAACCTTGGCTAGTACTATCCATCACGTTAAACGCTTTTTCTATATGCTGTAACGCTTGTTCATAATCTTGTTGGCCTAAGGCGTTGTGGGCCAGTTTACGATATGTTTCTATCAATTGAGCGGACTTCTGGCTATCTTGCAATAACAAGGCACCGCGCAGAATATATTGTTCAGCTGTCTTATAATCACCAAGCTCAGTGTAAACTTCTCCTATATTAGTTAACGCGACACCATATTCTTGTGAGCTTGCATCGTCTTCTAAATAATTTAGCGCATCGCGATAAAAATCTAATGCTGACAACAAATCGCCATTAAGCTTAGCAACCTGCCCCAACTCATTTAGATTTTGACCAATTAACTTATTGATGCCTTGTTTTTTGTACAGCTGCAGCGTTTCTTCTAAAATAGCATTGGCCATGACCGTTTTACCCATGGCTTTGTAAACATAGGCTTTATTAATTAAATTATCGGCCTTTAGACGTTCTTGCTTACTCTGCTCACTGGCTTCTATACCTTCATCTATCAAATTTAACGCAAGATTAAACTCTCCGCGCTCTAGGTATATTTTGGGCACAAACACTAATATACGAGCCAATTCTTGATAGGCGGTTTGTTGACGCAAGGTTGGCAAGGCGATATCAGCCAACCCTAGCGCCTGCTCGGGATTAATATTCCAACCAGATACCACTAAATCGACTACCGTTTGCAGGTAATCTGGACTCGGTACTTTCATTTGAGTTAATTTAGTACTGAGTTCCTGATATTTACTTTGCATTTTCTGCAACTGTTGTGTAGAGCCAATGACCTCAGTAGTTTGCTCTGCTAACACCGGAGCACAACTGAACAAATACAGCAACGAAAATAAAGATAGTGTAAAAACAAACTTTGAAAAAAACATAAAGAAGCTAAGATTCAAACTGCACTGAGTTAATGATATTAAATGCAATCTGCTGGGCATCACTTGCAGTGGAATGAATAAATTCAGCGGCTAAGTCTAGGTTTTCGATACAGATTGATTTTTGCAATGCCGCAAGTATTTCTGCGTGCTGTGTCGCGGGTAAATTTAAGCCACTCAATAACATGCGACTGACAACAGAAGTCGGAACAACATGCCCCGGATATTGTTGATTAAACTGTTGAACCAACTTCGTCAGCTTATTGATGTCAGTCGCCATCATCATCTCACTTAAGTGCCTGTCTAAATCCGTCATTTGCTCTGCACTTTGCACCGCAACAAAAGTTTGTTCAGTATCGTCTTGCCAAAAATATAGCTTTTCTGGGCTTTGCTCTAAAAAACCAAATAAAGTGGCTGTTAACAATACTGACAGTAATCCAATTGCAATCAATTTAAAATATAAATAATTATTCAACACTTACACTCCGTGTCTGCTGGGTTGTGCGCGCATTGTTTGTTTAAAATGTGGATGAATTATGGAAGGCAGGCACTATACAAAAATGAATAAATTAAACTGTGACCCGCAACACAAATTGTTACTTAACCTTGAATTATGGGCGTTTATCAAAACTGCTATTGCAGACGAGCTATTGATATGTTGTCATGCTTGCCGATTATGATAAGGAATACTCAGTGAAACTAACCGTTAAATTAACAAAACACATTGTTCGACTCGCCCCATGGCGTCGAGTCGCGATGGCGGCTGTTTGTTTAACGGACGGGTAACCTAATTTAATCCATTAACCCGCCGTAAAACACTTTTGCGGTTGGGTTAGTATGAGTCCCTCCCGCATTTACGGCGTATATAGTCTTCTCGCTCAGGTCTTATGGTTCATTGTCAGCGCTTACTCACCCCAATCACATAATAGAGCATATGCTCATGGGGATTCGAAGCTTGACGGCTTCCCCTAAAACCTGATCGCTTTGACTATACATACCTTTGTTTTGTCATTCACTTGGCGCTTAATTTATAAGGAATCATTTATGTCTGTGCCAGCTGCTTATTTAGCCGTCGTTTTAATTTGGTCCACAACCCCTTTAGGCATTGTTTGGAGTACTGAGTCTATAACCCCGACCTTTGCTGTATTTGCCCGTATGCTAATAGCAGTTGCGGTTGGCGTGTTATTTTTAAAGTTATTTCGAATTCCTTTACCTTGGCATAAACAAGCGGTCCGCCTTTATGCATATGCCTCCATAGGGATCGCTGGCGGAATGATTTTGGGCTATAACGCATCGGTTTACATTACAAGTGGTGTTATGTCGCTTATATTTGGCTTGTCACCAATCATTTCTGGTGTTTTAGCTAAGTGCGTCGATCCCAAGCAAAAAACAACCAGTTATCAATATATCGCCTTGCTGATTTGTGTGACGGGCTTAAGCTTAGTCTGTAGTGAAAATTTACAGCTTAATCCTGATAGCTGGAAGGGAATTGTTTTGATTACTGGCTCAGTCACTTGCTTTAGCTTAAGTGGCGTTTTAGTTAAAACGGTCAAGTTGGAGATTAATCCATTTGCCAGCACCATGGGCTCGTTAATTTTATCAACACCTATATTTGGTTTAGCTTGGTTAATGTTAACTAATGGCGAAATCAACCTAGAACAATGGCAATTACACTCTGTTTGGGCGGTTATCTACTTAGGTATATTTGGTTCGTTAATTGGCTTTATTGCCTATTATTACATATTGCAAAAGTTAACAGCGACCACAGTGGCTTTAGTGACACTGATCACCCCGCCTATCGCGTTAATACTTGGAGCATGGTTAAACCAAGAAGTGATCAGTCAAAGTATTTTATTGGGAGCCAGTTTAATTTTACTGGGACTGGGATTATACCAATTTGGTGGCAAGCTGCTTTTTTTCAAAGCGATAGATAACAAGCAATTAGAGTAGAAGGAAAGTGAATCAAAAAGAGTATAGAAATAGGAGCCGTCCATGGCTCCTTGTCGCCTAACCGTTTATCGACATTCTGATAGTGAACTCACGCAATCTTTGTTTCGTTTTCGCGATAAGAACACTTATATTCTTTATTA
This sequence comes from Saccharobesus litoralis, assembly GCF_003063625.1. NCBI lineage: Bacteria > Pseudomonadati > Pseudomonadota > Gammaproteobacteria > Alteromonadales > Alteromonadaceae > Saccharobesus > Saccharobesus litoralis. The sequence goes on from NZ_CP026604.1 coordinate 4,555,687, forward strand.
AAAACCAGTACCTTTTTATAATTAGTTGAATAGCTCTTTGTAAGTCGAGATTCGCTTAAAGCACCTACTTTTGGAGCCTCGACAACCTTAGGCAATGTCGCAGCTGAAAACCAAGCCTATAGCAGCTCCACTGCTATTGTCGAAATAAATTTCGACCTACATTACTCTGGTTTTTATTACTTCATCGATGCCTTCACTTGTTATTTTTTCTGGAAACAGCACTAGGTGCTGTAACGCTTAAACAATCACAATTAAGCAATCATAGCGTCATGAGATTTATCAAAACTACTTAAGGTTTTGAGCACATCATTAAATTCACAGGTACGTAAACAAACACCGTCGATTATTTTACGAATTCGTTCTTGGTTTATATGGAAAAACTGCGTGTAAGTAACAAGTATTATTTTCATATTAGGTTGTAAAGCTTTTAACCTTAATAAGCTATCTAACAGCTCACCGTAAGGTAAGTAACAGTCGTAAAATAATACGTCGCATGGTTTTTCTTCTAAAACATCATGCAGCTCAGCAAAACTCCCTGCTTCACCAATAACATTATAGGTAGTTGATTTTAAGTAGGTTTTTAAACCTAAGCGATAGATTGAATGACTATCAGCAAGTACAACATTGGCCATAATTTTTCTCCCATTTAAAACGCAAGCCAAAACTAAGATAAGCACGAACGGCATTGCTCGCCTTCTCGATGAAATGCATTTTCAAGGTAAAATGTGGACGAAATATGGAAGCAATTAAAAGGGTAAATAAAGTGTGCGTTTGCGCACACTTTATTGTCATAAAATCTTAAAGAAAGAAGTACAACTGACGACTCAGATGTTAATAAGGTGAGAATTTAGATGATACGGTTATCTTGCCAAGCTTTTTCTTTTGCGGCTTTTTCTTCCGCTGCCATTTTTGCTTTACGATTATCACAAGGATCGTCGCAGTCGCAGGCTTTATCTATGCCTAGTGAACCTAAACCACCACAACTACCACTGATAGTTTTCTTTTGAAAGATATACCCAACCGCCATTGCCAAAACCACAAGTAAAAACATGGCAAATACTAAAAGAAATATTGTCATCTCAACCTCTAAACTAACCGCAAATCATTCACAGCTAATTTCAACGCGAATATTACTGAATATAACTCGAAAATCCTGAGCTATATTTTACATCGAAACCTTCTGCCGATTTTACCACAAGATAAACCGCTAAGTTTTGTCTTTCCGCAAATTCCAACGCTTTTTGCGGCCCCATGACATTTAACGCCGTCGCGTAACCATCTGCCATCATGGTTGAGTCGTGAATAACCGTAACGGAAGCCAGTTTATGTGTTATCGGCTTGCCGTTGCTAGGATCGATTGTATGCGAATAACGCTTACCTTCTTTCTCAAAATAATTACGGTAATCACCCGAGGTTGCTATTGCCTTGTCTTGCAGATCGACAACTTGTTGTACCGCACGCTCTGCACTAGTGGGTTTTTCAATAGCCACTCGCCACAAACTACCGTCCATTTTTTTGCCTTTGGCGCGCATTTCACCACCTATTTCGGCTAAATAGCGATTTATGCCTTTGGCCTCTAGGTATTCTGCAATTTTATCGACACCAAAACCTTTAGCGATTGCAGATAAATCTATATACAGCTGATCTTGAGTTTTAATTAATGTTCTACCTTTTACCAATAACTTGTCGATGCCAATCAAGCCTTTAGCCAATGCGATTTGCTCAGATGTTGGTGCACTTTCGACATGGCCATTAGGTCCAAATCCCCATAAATTAACTAAAGGACCAATTGTTATATCTAAAGCACCTTCAGACTGAACACCAATATCTATTGCACTTTGCACAACGTAGGCCGTATCACTTGAAACAATAAACGGCTCGTCATTAGCTGAAGTGTTAAAGCGACTAATCTCAGAGTCAGGTCTATAGGTCGACATTTGTTGATTAACGGTTTCCAGCAATGCTTCTATGTCTTTGTAGAATTGCTCTGTGCGAATTTGCTGCTCAGTGGCAAAGAACTTAACACTATAGGTTGTGCCCATAGTTCTACCTTGCAATTCGACTGGAGTCAGTTTATTACTTGTATCACTACATGCTGAAACTAACAGCAAAACAAGAGTAAAAAATGAAAATTGGATTTTGTTCAAATTCAAAATGCGTTCCTTAATACAGCTGTATCCACAGTTCATATTGTAACTATATTTTACAGGTAGAAACAAAAAAGGCTCTGAAATCAGAGCCTTTTGTTATTCTTCACACTCAAGCTTTAATGCTTCATTGTCTGCACAATCTCGTCCCAATCACTTAATAACACATAAGCTCATGGGAACTCGATGTTTGACGGCTTCGCCTAAAGCTCGATTGTTTTGACTAAATACCTAATACAAGGCTATTAACCACCGAAATCATCAAGAAGGATGTTTTCGTCTTCAACACCTAAGTCTTTCAGCATGCCGATAACAGCCGCGTTCATCATAGGTGGACCACACATGTAGAATTCACAATCTTCTGGCGCTTCGTGGTCTTTCAAATAGTTCTCTAAAAGAACGTTATGAATGAAACCAGTATAACCTTCCCAGTTATCTTCAGGTTGTGGATCCGATAACGCAACATGCCATTCAAAGTTTTCGTTTTCTGCGGCAAGCATATCGAAATCTTCTACATAGAACATTTCACGCTTAGAACGTGCACCATACCAGAAAGACATCTTACGAGAAGATTTCAAACGACGTAATTGGTCGAAGATATGAGAACGCATTGGCGCCATACCAGCACCACCACCAACGAATACCATTTCAGCATCAGTTTCTTTCGCGAAGAACTCACCGAATGGACCAGAGATGGTAACTTTGTCACCTTCTTTTAAGCTCCAGATGTATGAAGACATCTTACCACAAGGCAAGCTTAAGTTATTTGGCGGCGGAGTCGCAATACGTACATTAAGCATGATGATACCCTCTTCTTCAGGGTAGTTAGCCATTGAGTATGCACGTAATACATCTTCATCAACTTTTGATTCAAGTTTGAAGAAACCAAAACGTTCCCAATCGCCACGATATTCATCAGGAATATCGAAATCTGCGTATTTAACGTGATGAGGTGGTGACTCAATTTGAATATAACCACCCGCACGGAAAGGTACAGACTCACCATCAGGAATAGCCAGTTTAAGCTCTTTAATGAATGTCGCTTTGTTATCGTTAGAGATAACCGTACATTCCCACTGTTGAACACCGAAGATCTCTTCTTCTAGTTCAATAGACATGTCTTGCTTAACCGCAACTTGACATGATAAGCGACAACCTTCGGCGGCTTCACGCTTAGTAATATGGCTTTCTTCAGTTGGTAAAATATCGCCACCGCCAGAATGAACTTCTACGCGACACTGACCACATGTACCACCACCACCACAAGCAGAAGGAATGAAAATACCTTGATCTGCCAATACGTTTAGTAGTTTACCGCCCGCTGGAACAGTAACTGATTTTTCTGGATCGCCGTTTATCGAAATAGTGATATCGCCTGATGATACTAATTTAGATTTAGCAAAGACGATTATCAGTACTAACGCTAGTACTATCGCGGTAAACATCGATACGCCGAGAATAATTTCCATCGACTTTTCCTTTAATTCTTATCTAAAGGTCTGGCTGGTATCACACCAACCAAGACCGACATTAGCCTATAGGGAAATACCACCGAAAGAAAGAAAGCCGAAAGCCATCAATCCAGCGGTAATAAATGTAATACCCAAACCTTTCAAACCATCTGGCACGTCAGAGTACTTCATCTTCTCACGAAGACCGGCTAACAATACGATTGCTAGCATCCAACCAACTCCACTACCAACACCGTAAACCACACTTTCACCTAAGGTGTAGTTACGAGCAACCATGAAGGATACGCCACCAAAGATTGCACAGTTTACTGTGATTAATGGTAAGAAAATACCTAATGCGTTGTATAAAGGCGGGAAGTATTTATCAAGTACCATCTCAAGGATTTGTACGAGAGCCGCAATTACACCGATAAAGGTAATGAATGATAAGAAGCTTAGGTCAATTGACTCTGCTGGCGTTGTTACACCCATTAAGCCATCTAATGCACCTGGTGCAAGAATAGCTTGATAAATAATTTGGTTAGCCGGTACCGCAATACCTAAAACCACAACAACCGCAACACCAAGGCCAATCGCAGTGCTGACTTTCTTAGATACCGCCAAGAAAGTACACATACCTAGGAAGAAGCTAAGTGCCATGTTCTCAATGAAAATGGTCTTAACAAACAAACTTAAATAATGTTCCATTGTTTACTTCTCCACTTGCTCTGGTTTCTTCTGACGAATAGCCCAGATAATTAAACCAATGATGAAGAACGAGCTAAATGGAAGAACCAATAAGCCGTTTGCTTGATACCAACCACCGTTTTGCACTAGAGGAAGAATTTCAATACCGAACAAAGTACCGAAACCGAGTAATTCACGGAAGAAAGCAACAGAAATAAGAATGAAGCCGTAACCTAAACCGTTACCGATACCATCTAAGAAACTCATCATAGGTGTTTCTTTCATCGCGAAAGCTTCAGCACGCCCCATAACAATACAGTTAGTAATGATAAGGCCGATATAAACTGAAAGCTCTTTCGACAATTGGTATGAGAAGGCTTTAAGCACTTGGTCAACCACGATTACTAACGAAGCAATAATCGCCATTTGCACGATAATACGTACGCTACCAGGTATATGGTTACGAATGGTAGAGATAAATAAACTAGAGAAACCAGTTACACAGACAACCGCAATAGTCATAACTAATGCGTTTACCATTGAACTTGTCACCGCAAGTGCAGAACAGATACCTAAGATCTGAAGTGCGATTGGGTTATTGTCAACGATTGGACTGGTAAGAACCTTTTTAGTATCAGAACTCATTAGTTAAGTCCTCCGTTACGGAAGTTAGCAATGAAAGGACCATAGCCCTCTTTACCAAGCCAGAAATGCAACGTACGCTCAACACCGTTTGAAGTTAAAGTTGCACCAGATAACGCATCTACGCCGTGGATGTCACCAGATTTAGCGCCACCTTTAACGATTTTGATCGCTACGTTATTTTGTGCATCGTACATTTTCTTGCCGTCCCATAAAGCAATCCACTTAGGGTTTTGCACTTCTGCACCTAAACCCGGAGTTTCCTTATGGTCAGAGTAGATAACACTCTTAACTGTGTTTAGATCCGTTTCTAAACCGATGAAACCAAACATTAAGTCCCAAAGACCGCTACCTACGATAGGTAAAACCACAGTATCAACCTGACCTGCATCATCTTTTACTAAGTAGATAACAGCATCATGTGAACGACGGTTAATACCCGCAATATCATTTTGCGGTTTGTCACTTTTGCTAGCGTCACGTGAATTCGCACGCTCGTCGAAAAGCTCAGGGTCACCTTCGATGAACTTACCTGAATCTAGGTCGATCATCTTAGCTTCAACATACTTAGCGTAAGTACCTTTGATATCAGTACCCGCTTTTTCTAATAAGCCTGCGGCTTCTAAAATCTTGGTTTGCTTATCCAATAATTTGTTTTGGGTTTGCAAAGGCTTAAGGCCTACTGCAGAAACCGATACTAATGCAGCACACACCAAACAAACGACGAATACGAAACCAACCGTTTTGCCAAAAGTTTCTTTATTACTAGACATGGCGAGCAAGTCTCCGTTTTATGTTGGACTGAGCAACGAAGTAATCGAACAATGGAGCAAACAAGTTAGCAAAAAGAATAGCTAACATCATGCCTTCTGGGAAAGCTGGGTTTACTACACGAACTAATACAACCATGATGCCAATTAACGCACCAAATGCATATTTACCTTGGTTAGTAAATGACGCAGACACTGGATCAGTCGCCATGAACATCATACCGAAGGCAAAACCACCAACCACTAAGTGCCAGTACCAAGGCATAGCAAACATAGCATTTGTATCACTACCGATAGCGTTAAATAATGATGCAGTCGCAACCATACCTAGGAAAACACCTAGAACAATACGCCATGATGCAATACCTTTGTACAAGATATAAGCGCCACCGATGAATACGGCCGCAGTTGAAACTTCACCAACTGAACCTGGGATTAAACCCCAAAACGCATTCCACCAATCAGCATTGACACTGTAGTCAATCGCACCCACTTGCGCTACGGCACCCGCAGCAAGGGCTGTTGCACCAGAGAAACCATCAACAGCAACCCACACAGCATCGCCTGAAATCTCAGCTGGATAAGCAAAGAATAAGAAAGCACGGCCTGCTAATGCTGGGTTTAAGAAGTTTTTACCTGTACCACCGAATACCTCTTTGGCGATAACTACACCAAAGGTGATACCCAATGCAACTTGCCATAAAGGAATAGTTGCCGGCATGATAAGCGCGAAAAGAATAGAGGTTACGAAGAAACCTTCGTTAACTTCATGCTTACGCACAGCAGCAAATAATACTTCCCAGAAACCACCGACAATAAAGGTCACGGCATAAATAGGTAGGAAGAAACACGCCCCATACCACATTAATTCGAACCAACCGGAATCAGCGGTTAAGTTACCACCGAAAGCTGAGAAGATAGCCACTTGCCAAGAATCAGGAACGGCGAAACCGGCGATTAATGCTTCTTGAGCCTGGAAACCCACGTTGTACATACCAAAGAACATACAAGGGAATACAGCCATCCAAACCGTGATCATGATACGTTTTAAGTCAATAGCATCACGAATGTGAGTTTGACCTTTAGTCACATAACCAGGTGTAAATAAACCAGTTGCAATGGCTTCGTATAGTGCGAACCATTTTTCATGCTTACCGCCTTTTTCAAAATGCGGCTCGATATCGATAATAAATTGTTTCAAGCTCATGCTTAACCTTCCTTCTCGATAGTTGTTAAGCAGTTACGAAGTAAAACACCGTAATCTGTTTTGCCTGGACAAACGAAAGTACATAAAGCTAAATCTTCTTCGTCTAACTCTAGTGCGCCTAACTGTTGAGCACTATCTGTGTCACCAGCGCAAATATCACGCAATAATAAAGTTGGAAGAATATCTAAAGGCATAACACGCTCATAGTTACCAATTGGCACCATGGCACGAACACTACCGTTAGTCGTTGTTGTTAAGCCAAATAACTTACCTGAGAATAAGTGTCCCATGTACGCTCGGGTAACAGAGAACTTATTAGCACCTGGTGTCATATAACCAATGAAGTCACGCTCACGACCTTCTAGCAATAAAGAAACTTGGTTGTGATAACGACCTAAATAAGCGTGAACACCAGCAGCTTTGGTACCTTGTAATAAAGAACCCGATACGGTACGTACTTCACCGTCAACGACTTCATTAGCCGCTAACTCGTCTATATTGGCACCTAATAGGGTGCTCACTAAACGTGGTTTAGAAGCAGCTGGGCCAGCAAGTGAAATAACACGCTTAGTGTTTAATTCACCAGTGGTAAATAATTGACCGAAAGCGATTACGTCTTGGTAACTAACATGCCAAACCGTTTTAGTCGCGCTTACTGCATCTAAATGATGAATATGCGTACCAACTAAGCCAGCTGGGTGCTTACCACCAAATTCGTGAGTTTCAACACCTGAGGTTGACGGAACGCTAGCGCCTGCAGCTTTACAAAGGAAAACTTTACCTTCAGTTAGCTGAGTGATAACGGTTAAGCCGTTAATAAACGCTTCTTGGTTTTCAGCGATAATGACTTCAGGGTTAGCCGCTAAAGGATTAGTATCAATTGCGGTAACGAAGATTGAATTAGCTGTCGAGTCAAGAGCAGGAATTTTGCTGTATGGGCGAGTACGTAAAGCAGTCCATAAACCTGAATTAACAAGGTTTTCTTGAACCTTTTCACGACCTAAGCTACTTAATTGAGACGCGTCATACTTAGCATATGTTTCTTGCTCGTCACCATTGAGAGTAATGACTACAGATTGCAAAACACGCTTAGCACCGCGGTTTACTTCTGTAACCTCACCAGCAGCAGGGGCAGTAAATACTACTCCTGGGTTCTTTTTATCTTCAAAAAGAACCTGGCCTTTCTTAACCGTGTCGCCAACGCGAACACGCATAGTCGGGCGCATGCCAATGTACTCTTCACCAAGGACAGCAACCTTTGTAACGGCATTGCCGTCAGATATTGCTTGTTCTGGCGCTCCAGTAATAGGAACGTCCAAGCCTTTCTTGATAGTTATCATAGGTTTGCACTTAATGTTTTAATGTTAAAACTAATAAAAATAAAAAAGTTGGTATCCGGTTAAGCAATTTGTTGTTCTTATTACTTATCTGCTTAACCATATATTCTCTAGTGTTATTAACCGGCAAATTTTAGCACAAAATCGTAATTTTACGCTAATAAAAACTAGCAGCTTGCGCCAATTTTGCTACGAAATGATGAAAAAATAACCAGGTGATACTAATGAGGATTGTTCACATTTAAGGATGGGTAAAAAAACAACAGGCTGCGCAAGGCAGCCTGTTAAAAAATAAACGATATTGCTTCAAGTCAGCAAATAAATGTCAAGGTTTATTCTTCAATTTTAAGATCAACTAACGGGCTGACATCCGCGTCATAATCAACGCCATCAACTTCAAAACCGAACAGCTTCAAAAACTCATGGTGATAACTTTTATAGTCGGTTAATTCATCAATTGAATCAGTATCAACTTCATCCCAGATTTTCTGTACAGCATCTTGAACTTTATCTTCAAGCTCTTTGTAGTTTTGACTTAAACGACCTGCCTCGTCTAAACGCGGGCTTTCGCCATAAAGGTTTTCCCAAAATAAGCCTGCGATCTGCTCAATAACCCCTTCATATGTACCCTGCTCTTTCATCACTTTGAAAAGACCTGAAATATACAAAGGCATAATAGGAATGGCAGAGCTTGCTTGAGTGACAACTGCATTTAGCGAGGTGACATAAGCTTTGCCATTTACATTAGCAACAGACTCAGTAATCGCAGCCGCAGCACGATCTAAATCTTCTTTCGCTTTACCTATGGTCGCATGCCCATAAATTGGCCAAGTTAACTTTTTACCAATATAAGTATAAGCCGTGGTTTTGAAATTTTCGGCTAACACGTCAGCTTGTTGTAATGCATCGATCCACATTTCCCAATCAGCTCCACCCATAACATCAATCGTGCCTTGGATTTCTGCTTCATTCGCTGCTTCAACGGTAATATCTTCAATGACGCGCTTAGAAGTATTTAGGTTTTTAGTGGTAACAGATGAACCAATTGGCTTTAACGTAGAAGAATAAACTTCACCCGTATTCGGATCAGTACGACGTGGCGCCGCAAGGCTGTATACAACCAAGTCTATTTTGCCTAAATCTTTTTTAATAATATCAATTGCTTGTTGCTTGATTTCATTTGAAAAAGCATCACCATTAATATTCTTTGCGTATAAACCAGCCTCTTCAGCTGCCGCTTGAAACGCAGCAGAATTGTACCAACCCGCGCTACCGGTTTTTTTCTCAGTTGCTGGTTTTTCAAAGAAAATACCTAAGGTTTTTGCACCTGCACCAAATGCAGCGGTAATGCGCGAAGCTAAACCGTAGCCAGTAGAAGAACCGATAACCAGTACATTTTTAGGCCCTTCTAATTGACCTTTTGACTTAACATAGTCGATTTGCTCTTGTACTGCGGCCGCGCAACCAACGGGATGAGCATTTGTACAAATAAAACCGCGAACTTTAGGTTTGATAACCATATTAATTTTCCTAATCGAATGAATTTTTATTGACTAGCGCCATTGATTTATTGGAACTGAATCCGACAACGGCGCTATTCTAAAGATATTGTCATCGTTAACTGATCTGATCAGTTAAGATCACGTGAAGCGTAATACGCTTGCTCAGATAGCTGATTGTATTGCTTAACTTTTTGATAAAACGCAGAGTACGATTGATAAATTTTGTCAGCCGTTTTATCTGTCGCAACTAATTCGTCAATGACTTGTTGGCTGTATCGCTTATAGGCGGCAACTACATCAGCAGGTAACTGACGTACCTCTACACCATGTTGCTTGGTTAATGTTTGTAGTGCTTCTTGGTTACGCGCGGTATATTCTGACAGCATGTCTGAATTAACGGCTCGCGCGGCCACTTCAATAATTTTTTGTAAATCTTTAGGTAATGCCGCCAACGCTTTTTCATTAATAATAAACTCAAGCATCGAACCTGGCTCATGCCAAGGCGTGGTGTAATAATATTTAGCCGCTTTGTGAAAACCAAATGCTAAATCATTATATGGCCCAACCCATTCTGTGGCATCAATTGTACCCGTTTGTAATGCAGTGAATAATTCACCACCCGGTAACGTAGTCGGCACACCTCCGGCCTTTTTAAATACGTCGCCAGCAAAGCCCGGAATACGCATTTTTAAACCTTGAATATCTTGCAACGAGTTGATCTCCTTATTAAACCAACCCGCCATTTGCACACCTGTATTGCCACCGGCATAAGGCACTAAGCCAAATGGTTTATAAAGCTCGCGCCAAAGTGCTAAGCCATCTCCATAATGGATCCACGCATTCAACTCTTGAGCGTTCATACCAAAAGGAATGGAAGAAAAGAAAGGTGAGGCTGGAATTTTACCTTTCCAAAAATACGAGCCACTGTGGCCCATTTCAGCGGCACCATTGCGCACACCGTCAAAAACTCCAAAAGCCGGAACTAATTCACCAGCACCATATACTTTTATGGTTAAGCGACCGCCAGACATTTCGTTAACATATTGGGCGAATAGTTCGGGGCCGTGTCCCAGACCTGGAAAATTTTTAGGCCAGCTAGTGACAAGCTTCCACTTAAACTTTTTAGCGGCTGGCGCAGCGCCAGTTTCTGCTGTGTCATTACCACCACAGGCCGCCAACAATAGGCTTAATCCTGTGACTAATGCTAAACAATACTTCTTCATAATTGTCCTATTTATTCTTGTTCAAGTTCCGTCAACGATATGCCCTGCATATCTAGCAGCAACTTTGTAAAAATACTTTGTAAATTCTGGTTGGCGTTTTTCTCAAACTTCAGGCCTAAATGCAACTTTTCTTTAGCATTAACATTTTTCACTACGGCTTTCAGCGTGGTTTCAGTTTGACTAACCGGATCAAATTGCGCGTTTATAGTTAATTCTTTTTCTAACAAATTTTCTTCTAATTCAGCAAAATCATGATTGCTACCATCGCTAGGCAAACATTCGCATTTACAACCGCTCAACGAAAAATCCGTTAACAAGGCAATTAAATCTAAGTTCATTTGCGGCACTTTAACTTCCGCCATTAGTTCAACTTTAATTCTTGGCTGAGTACGCAGTTTTTGAGTTTGCACCTCTTGTGGGTAATCCAGCACTAAAATAGGCTCTTTATAAGTTATCTTAGCTTGAACTGCTGCAGAAAAAACAATGTAGTCCATGTGAAAATCATCAACCAAAGCTCGTGCCATGACTTTAACCCCAGATCGTAGCGAACTCGCATCGCGACTATCTTTCGACTTTGGCCAACGAAACATCATGTATTGGTTTTCGATACAACCAATATATTCAGCTCGCGCTCGGGCTTTTTTATGAACTGCATTGAAAAAAAACAATTCAACTGCGGTTGATGGCTTCAAATCCGTGACTTTGCGCATAATTGTCCTAATTCTTTATCTGTTAGCCATACATTATTTCAGGTAACCAAGTAGCCAACTCAGGCCATACAGCCAGCAATACTAAAACCAATAGTTGAATAACAATAAATGGCGCAACGCCCTTGTAGATCTGCGCGGTTTTAATACTCGCTGGGGCAACACCACGCAAATAAAATAAAGCAAAGCCAAATGGTGGGGTTAAAAATGAAGTTTGCAAATTAATGGCTATCATGATCCCTAACCAAATCGGGTCAACCCCCATAGTTAGAAGCACAGGTCCAACAATCGGCACTACAACAAAAGTGATCTCAATAAAGTCGAGAATAAAACCCAATACAAATATCACCAGCATCACCACAAGGATGGCAGTCCAAACCCCACCTGGCATATTATGGAAAACATCATGAATTAAATCTTCGCCCCCTAACCCTCTAAACACCAAGGAAAAGATAGACGCACCAATTAAGATCAGAAAAATCATGCTCGTGACTTTAACTGTGTCTTGGCCTATTAACTGAGCTTGATCCACATTGAGCTTGCCCTTAACCGCCGCCAAAACTAAAGCACCAAATGCGCCTATGCCGGCAGCTTCGGTCGGCGTTGCAAACCCCAATAAAATAGAGCCTAAAACAATAAATATTAACGTCAGTGGTGGTAATAACGCTTTCAGTAACGCGATAAGGTTAATATTGTCATTATCGTTTTTAACCGGTTGAACATTTTTGTCTGTGTACACTGCGTAAATGGCGTACAGCGCATAAAAAGCAACCAGTATTAACCCCGGAATTAAGGCACCGACAAATAAGTCACCCACTGAAACCGTTTCAGGCGAAAAAATCCCTTGGCTAATTTGCGCTTGTTGATAAGCGTTTGACAAAACATCACCCAACAAGACTAAAGCAATTGAAGGTGGAATAATTTGCCCTAGCGTCCCCGTACTACAAATAATGCCAGTTGCTAAGGATGCTGGGTATTTTTGCTTAAGCATTGCAGGTAAAGACAATAAGCCCATTGTCACAACCGTTGCGCCAACGATGCCGGTACTGGCCGCTAGTAACATACCAACTAAAATTACACTTAGCGCCAAACCCGCTTTAAAACGGCCAAACAATTGCGCCATAGATATCAACAAATCTTCAGCAATTTTAGACTTTTCTAACGTGACACCCATCAATATAAATAAAGGCACCGCGAGCAAGGTTTGATTATTAACAATGCCAAATAAGCGACTCGGCAAGGCATTAAAAAAACTAAAATCAAAAGCGCCAAACAAGCTGGCTAAGGTAGCAAATATTATTGAGGTTCCGGCTAAGGCTAGCGCCACTGGATAGCCCGACATTAAAACCAAACAGACAACAACAAAAAGTAATACTGAGAGCCATTCCATTAGATACTCTCCTTGTGTGACTGTTGTTGTGATTGTGACGGAGACTGTGACTGTGTCTGTGACTGTGTCTGTGACTGTGACTGTGACTGTGTTAATAGCAAAATACTTTTGATAATTTCACTGACTGCCTGCAATACCATGACAACACTAAACACTAAAATAAATGACTTAAGTACATACACTAAGGGTAAGCCGCCCGGCTCAGCGGAAGCCTCTTTAATCTGCCAAGCATTAGCAACGTATTCGACACTCATGCAAAAGATAAATATCACCACAGGCAATAACAAACAAAGATGGCCTAATAAATTAACCATTGCTTTTTTCTTAAGTGAAAAGTGACGGTAAAAAACATCAACCCTAACATGCTCGTCATATTTTAATGTATAGCCAGCGGCAAACAATAATGCCGCTGCGTGAAAATAAGATACACTCTCCTGTAGCGCAATCGAGCCTATATTTAGGCCGTAGCGCATCACAACGACAGATGTCATCAAGACAACCATGAGTAAAGTAAACCAAGCGGTTATTTTGCCAAGCCATTCACTAACTTGATCAATAAAAAAAGATATTTGCTTCATTATTTTTGTTTATTGTTTTAATCGTCTTATCGGGGCGTGTCTTAACATTATTAGGCTTTTTTACTGCCACCTAAGCAATTTGGTGATAGAGGAACATCATTTTTTCGCGTTTGCCATTCTTCAGGATGATAAGCATGGATGGCTAACGCATGAACAGGTCCTGCCAACTCATCAGCTAAGCAAGAATTAACCGCTCTATGCCTAGCCAACAAGCGCTGGCCAATAAAGTTGTCACTAACAACAATAACCTTAAAATGAGACTCTGTTGCTGGTCCAGAATGCATGTGACTTTCATTAATCACATCAAGTACGGCTGGATCAAAGGTTTGAGTTAGCTTTTCTATAATTACTGATTCGACTGACATTTTACTCACGCAATGATTTATTTGGGCGAGTTAATTAAATAGCGAAAGGTTAAATTAATCCTAGGCTCTGCAACTCGCATCCTTTTAGGTAAGCTATGATACCAAAATTGTTGAGTTTTGCCTGCCATAATCAACAAGCTACCATTTTCTAATAGCAAGTTATGTTGTTGAGAAGAAAATTTGTGCTTAAATTTGAAGTCTCGGGCTGCACCAAAATTCAACGACGCGATAACAGGCTCTTGGCCTAATTCCGGCTCGTCATCCGCATGCCATCCCATATTATCATTACCGTCACGATAATAATTACCCAACATAGCGTTAAACTGGATGGTACGGCCAAGCACTTGACTACATGTCGATGCTAACCAAGGTTTAAGACACGACAACACCTGTACCCATTCTGTAGCATCAAACCGCTGGCCAGAATACGTATAATAAACGCCGTTATCGCCATAAAATGATTGTAACCGCGGGGTTTTGACCTCTCGATTATATAAATTCAAGGTTTCCTGTTGCCAGTTTAACGACTCAAGTAGTCGAAAATAATGCCGAGATTCACTTAACGAAAATAAATTAGGGAAATAATATACATCGCTATCTTGCCAAGGCATTTTACCTTGCAACTCCAATTGCGAAGCCGAATGCGTATTATCAAATAACTGAAACTGCATAAACACGCCCTAAACAAACCACTTTTTCATTATAACTGAATTGTCCAAAGTGATTAATCATTACATTGTGCTAAACAAGCTAGGTTTTCTTGATATGTTTAGTTAAAATCCACGCTTTTTATAGTCTTCTCGCTCAGGTTTTATGGTTCATTGTCGGCGCTTACTCGCCCCAATCACATAGTAGAGCATATGCTCATGGGGTCTCAAAGCTTGACGGCTTTGCCTATATGGATGTAGGTACTTAGGTTTCGTCTGGAACTAGAAACCTGCCCCTAAAACCCGATCGCTTTGACTATTCGTGCCTTGAATTAAATCAATAATCAAAATAATCGATGGATCAAGACAGGTTTCCATTACCAAACGAAACCTAAACAGAAGATTATAAAAAGTAGCGACTTTTCATGTCTAACGAAACAATATTAGCATTGCACTCTTCTCAGCAATCACAACACGAACCAAAGCCGGCTAGCCAAGTTGAATTGTGGCGTTATCCACCACAACTTGCCGATGCCAATTTACGTGCGTGGGATGCCGCTGACAAATATGTGTTACAACAGATCCTTGATGGGGAAATAACGTTAGGCAACACCCTGCTAATCAACGACGCCTTTGGTGCTTTGGCAGTGAGCCTGCATCAATTAAAAACATTAAAGTTAATTGCCAATATAGCTTTATATAGTTATACCGACTCAAAAGTGAGTGAGTTAGCACTAAAAAATAATTTAACGAGAAACTGGCCAACAGCCCTTCACACAGAAACGAATAGCTCAGTCCATGTGCTCTCGCAAACACAAGCTTTTTCAGCAAACAACCATTGGCAAAGTATAATCATTAAATTGCCTAAATCCGTAGCTTACCTCGAGTTTTTATTAATACAGTTAGTCGAATATTTGCGCAGTAGTGGTAAGACAAAACCGGCCATTATCATCGCTAGCAAAGCAGTTGAATTGACTCCGAGTATAATCAAGTTACTCAAGAGCTACTTTAAACAAGTGGTTCCCAGCCGCATTAAACAAAAAGCCCGTTACTTAACTCTGCTCGACCCAGTGGAATCTACACCCGTATTTTCTTATTGGTCAACCACTAAAAAACCGCTTAACGGTGTTAATTACACCGCTGCGCCTAATGTTTTTGCTCGCGGTAAAATTGATATAGGCGGACGCTTCTTAGCCGAAAATTTACCTAACTGTAATCAAAAAAGCGTCATTGATTTAGGCTGTGGGAATGGCTTACTCAGTGTTAACGTACTTCAAGCGTTTACGCCTTCTTTATTAATCGCTAGCGACGAATCTGCACAGGCAGTAGAAACAACACTAGAAAATATAAATAACACTAAAGATAAACAACAAAGCCAAACAGTAAAGGTTAATGTAATACAAGATGATTGCTTAACTAATCAAGCATCAAATAGCGCTGATGTTATTTTATGTAACCCTCCCTTTCATCAGGCAAATGCCGTTACCGACCACATTGCTTGGCAAATGTTTAATGATGCTAAGCGCGTACTCAAAGTAAAGGGGGAGCTACGCATTGTTGGTAATCGCCACCTTGGTTATCATACTAAGCTAAAACGTATTTTCGGCAATTGTAAAAATATTGCCAGCAATGACAAATTTGTCATTCTTGCTGCTTTTAAAATAAATGAATAAAGGACACTTAAAAATGATTTCTCACATTTTCAAGGTTATCACCTTACTGCTTTTTTCCACGGCCATTAGTGCGCAAGCTGCTGCGGACAAACGAATTCAACCCGATGTGTTGTATCCAAGAGTTAAATTCGAAACCTCGTTGGGCGACTTTACAGTAGAGCTTAATCGCCGACGTGCTCCTATTACGGTTGATAATTTTTTAACCTATGTTGTTAAAGGTGAGTTTGATGGGGTTATTTTTCATCGAGTAATTGGCGATTTCATGGCTCAAACTGGCGGCTATGATAAAAACTTTCAAGAAAAGCCTAAACGAGACAGCATAGTTAATGAAAGTGGCAATGGCTTAAAAAATGATGAAGGAACGATTGCCATGGCTAGAATGAATGACCCTCATTCAGCAGCTCGACAATTCTTTTTTAACCTCAATGACAATGATCATTTGAACCCAGGTCGTAACTGGGGATATACCGTGTTTGGAGAAATTGATTCAAATAGCGAAATATTAGAAAAGTTTAAGCAACTAGAGACTGAATTTAACCCAAAGTTAGGACAACCGGACGTTCCCAAACAAATTGTTCTAATTAAACGCGTCACCTTACTTCCGCAAAGCTAATCAGCGTCTATACTTAGGTCGTCAACGAGAAAACCTGTTGACGACCAGTATTCAGCTATTTTGGGCCATTTGATATACAAAGATATATTTTGACATGTATTGTTATACGAATGACAAAGTAGAGCATAAGAATTAATTGAGGAATACTTATAGTCGTGATAGTTAACCAATTCATAGAGCTTAAAAAGAAACAACTTAGCTATTATGTACGCGAATTTTGTGAAAAAAATTTACCGTACAACGAGCTTAATTTGTTTTTATGGGATACGCTCGAAGAATGGACACAGGTCACTATTCGTAAGGATGAACCCTATTCGCAAGTCGAGCGTGTATTTTGGCATTTAATCCATCTACTCAGTTACTGGCCAGAACAACAATTACTGCAGGACGACTA
This sequence comes from Saccharobesus litoralis, assembly GCF_003063625.1. Classification (NCBI taxonomy): domain Bacteria; kingdom Pseudomonadati; phylum Pseudomonadota; class Gammaproteobacteria; order Alteromonadales; family Alteromonadaceae; genus Saccharobesus; species Saccharobesus litoralis. The sequence continues at coordinate 4,573,020 of NZ_CP026604.1, forward strand.
CCTAGTTGAAGAAATGCAGTTATGTGTTGAGTATTTAGAAGGCCAAGGTTGCGTGCCTTTTGACTGTGTAGGGATAAGGCCATAACCAACAGCTAACAAAACGCTTCCCCACGCATTAACTGGCTTTTGTTTCCAACTGGCTCACTTGTGCTTTAATTCGCCAAAGTAGAAACAAAGCAGGAATAATCATCAAAGTAGTGATGATAAAAAATATTGTCCAATTACCATCTAACGCATCAACCATCACGCCGCTATAGGCACCAATAAATGTACGCCCTACAGTTCCTATTGAAGCCATTAGCGCATATTGACTGGCCGAAAATGTATGGCTACACAACAAAGAAATAAATGATACAAAAGCCACTGTACCCCAAGCGGCAGTGAAACCATCAACTATCACGGCAAATATAAATAGATTTAAATTGGGGCCGACTTGAGCCATCACAGCAAACAACAAATTGCTTGAAGCCATAGCAATACCCGCAACGACTAATCCTTTAACTATGCCTTGTTTAGCAGTAACCCAACCACCTATTAGTGAAAACAGCACTGTTACCCACCAAGTGATCATTTTAGAATAGATACCAATATCGGTATTGGAAAAGCCTATTTCTTTATAAAAAACGATAGACATACGCCCCAAAATGGCTTCACCTAACTTAAACGTGAAAATAAACAAAAGGATCGTTAACGCGAGTTTAATGCCGTTACGTTTAAAAAATTCAGCAAAGGGTTCAAAAACAGATACCACTAACCAAGCTAACAATTGAGAAAGCGAGCCCTTAGCGCCTTGCTTGGCTAATTTTTCAGCATATATTTTTTCTAATGCAGATTGCACTTGCTCTCGATTACTATTGGGTTCGCGTATCCAAAGTACAGGGAGCATCAAACACAGCATAATAGCGCCAATCACCCAATAGACATCTTGCCATTGCCAGCCGCTGGCATCAGATAATATCAACGGAATACTGCCAAGCGCCGCGTATCCAGTCCACCAACCTGATGTCGCCATGCTCGCGGCTAGAGGTATTTTTTCACTTTCGTCATGCTTAAAAAAATCAATGCGCAAAGCATCAATTGCAATATCTTGAGTCGCTGAAGCAAATGATATAAGTAAGCCACTCACCGCAAGTATCACTAATTGGTTTTGCAAGGTTAAATTGGCAAAACTAATGCATCCTACCGCTATAAGGGATTGGCAAAACAATATCCAACTGCGCCGCTGCCCTAAAAAGCGATGTAGAACAGGTAATTTAATTCGATCGACCAAAGGCGACCACAACCAATTTATTGAATACGCAATAAAAATAGCGCCTAAATAACCAATTTCAGATCGAGAAAAACCTTCATCTTTTAACCAAGCTGACAACGCTGAGCCTATGATCACCCAAGGAAAGCCACTAGACATACCCAACAAAAAAACAGAAATAAGTCTTTTATCCATATAGTTGGCAAATTTGCCATTTATACTTATCATAAATTGAGTGGCCTACTAACTCACAAACGGGTGTTATACTTTGCAGATTACAGCGCCTAACGTATTGAAAACAAGCTATTTTACAAAATGATTAGACTATTTTTATTTGTTCCACTTATCACATTTGGCCTTTGGTATCTGTATTTAAGACACAACGGCTGGACTATAGAACAAGGCATGAAAGGCTTTAAAGCAATACTCATGTTTAATATTGCAGTATTAGGCTTATTTATATTTTTGCTTTTTGTAACAGGGTAGTAGCACCCAATAAACAAATAAGCCGACTCAACGTCGGCTTATTAAATTATCAAACACGTTTGAATGTATAGACTAACCAGCCCAAGTATCGCGTAAAGTAACCGTTCGATTAAATACTAGATTATCCGCTGAGCTAGACTGATCCGGACAAAAGTAACCCATACGTTCAAATTGAACCGCAGTACCTGTCGCTAATTCAGCCAAGCTTGGCTCTACAATGGCATGTTTCATTTCTACTAACGAGTCAGGGTTTAATACTTGTGTAAAGTCTTCTTCAGCCGCTGGGTTTGGTACAGTAAATAAACGGTCGTACAAACGTACTGTCGCAGGCTTACCTTCACTGGCAGATACCCAATGGATCACCCCTTTAGGCTTAGTACCGTCTGCTGGGTTTTTACCTAATGTATCTGGGTCGTAGGTACAATAAATCGTGGTTACATTACCATCTGCATCTTTATCACACCGCGTAGCTGTAACCACATAAGCGCCGCGTAAACGAACGGCTTTTTCTAATACCAAGCGTTTATATTTTTTATTAGCAGATTCGCGAAAGTCTTCTGCTTCAATAAAAAACTCGCGGGAAAATGGCACTATTCGCTTACCAAACTCTTCATTCTGCGGATGGTTAGACACTTCTAATTGCTCAACCTGCCCTTGTGGGTAGTTTTCAATAACCACTTTAACAGGGTCGATTACCGCCATAGCTCGAGCTGCGTTGCTATTTAAGTCATCGCGAATACAAGCTTCCAACATGCCCATTTCGACCATATTTTCCATCTTAGTCACACCAATGCGCTTACAAAATTCACGAATAGACGCAGGGGTATAACCTCGACGACGTAGGCCGGCTATTGTCGGCATGCGCGGGTCATCCCATCCTTCAACGTGATTATCTACCACTAAAGTATTCAATTTACGCTTACTCATAACTGTGTATTCAAGATTTAAGCGTGAAAATTCATACTGATGCGGTCGAGCTTCAATGCTAATGTTATCGAGGATCCAGTCGTAAATGCGACGATTATCTTGGAATTCTAAGGTACATAGCGAGTGGGTAATACCTTCAATTGCGTCCGAAATACAATGCGTAAAATCGTACATTGGGTATATACACCACTTATCAGCGGTTTGATGATGATGAACAAAGCGAATGCGATATAAAACCGGATCGCGCATGCACATAAAAGAAGATGCCATATCAACTTTGGCACGTAAGCAACATTCGCCTTCTTTAAATTCGCCATTGCGCATTTTGGCAAACAAGGCTAAATTTTCATCAACACTGGTATCACGGTAAGGGCTGTTTTTACCAGGTTCTTTTAACGTGCCGCGATACTCACGTGTTTGCTCGGCATTTAAAAAGCAAACATATGCCTTGCCCGCTTTAATCAACTCTACTGCGTAATCATGTAACTGATCAAAATAGTTAGATGAATAACAAATATCACCATCCCACTGAAAACCTAACCATTTCACATCTTCTTGAATAGAATTAACGTAATCAATATCTTCTTTTTCTGGGTTAGTATCATCAAAGCGTAAATTACATTTACCCTTATAATCTTGGGCAATACCAAAATTTAAACAAATTGATTTTGCATGGCCTATATGTAAATAACCATTGGGTTCAGGTGGGAAACGGGTATGCGTTGAGGCATGTTTACCGTCTGCCAAATCTTTGTCGATAATATTGCGTACAAAATTTGACGGGCGAGCTTCGTTCTCAGCCATAAAAGTGGGATTCCTTTAAAACAGTCTAACTATTATCTTGGATAACAACCAAGTGGATTACGGGTCAATTTTAACCCTTACTCCTACAGGTATATAGTGGTGATTAACAAAAAATTAAGGCTTTTTACTTATTTTTGTTGGAATAAAACACCATGTGCTAATCAAAACGCTGGGATATTGAAAAGATGCGCTAACCTTAGTCGAGTATCAGCACTAACAAAGAAGTATAAAGCCAGAATGAGCAAGATAGGCTCTAGATGATTATTACAGCGCTAAGATCAAAAAAGCCGACTTAACATCGGCTTTTTATTTATAGTCAAAGCGATCAGGTTTTAGGGGCAGGTTTCTAGTTCCAGACGAAACCTAAGTACCTACATCCATATAGGCAAAGCCGTCAAGCTTCGAGGCCCCATGAGCATATGCTCTATTATGTGATTGGGGCGAGTAAGCGCTGACAATGAACCATAAGACCTTAGCGAGAAGACTATATCAACTGAAATCTAATCGACTACATATTGCCGTTAGGTTCCTGTTGATTTTTTTCCGCTTGTATACGCATGTAGATTTCTTCGCGGTGAACAGAAATCTCTTTTGGTGCATTAACACCAATGCGAACTTGGTTGCCTTTAACACCTAAGACAGTCACAGTAACATCGTCACCAATCATTAGAGTTTCGCCAACGCGACGCGTTAAAATTAACATTTCCTACTCCTTTTCCTAATCCAACTAACCGTTTAAAAAAGTTATTGCAAATTAAAGTTAGTTCATAAAATTAAGAACTTCACGTCAATTTACAATTTTTTAATAAAAGCTGGCCAATAATACTGGTTTACAGCTTTTCTTCAAGCCATTTGTTAACAGTTGCAATAGCCGCAGTTAGGTTTTCAGGTTGAGAACCACCCGCTTGAGCTAAATCAGGACGACCACCGCCTTTACCACCGACTTGCTGCGCAAGAAAGTTAACCAACTCACCCGCTTTCACTTGGCTGGTCAAATCTTGGGTTACACCGACAATTAAGTTAACCTTACCTTCGCCTTTTAAACCAAGAGCGATAATGGCGCTCCCTAATTTAGTTTTTAACTCGTCAACTGTATTACGTAATGCTTTAGGTTCAACCCCTTCGATTTCTGCAGCTAATACTTTAACCCCATTAATCTCAGTTGTTTGCGATGCCAAATCAGCACTGGCGGCACTGGATAACTTGTCTTTTAATTGCTGTAGTGATTTTTCTAAGGCTTTATTTTTATCTAACGCGGCTTTGACTTTTTCTGTTGCACTAGCCACATCAGATTTAAGCAAACTGGCGATTTGTGCCAGTTGAGATTCAAGAGAATTCACTTGCGCTAATGCTGCTTGACCAGTAACCGCTTCTATACGACGTACACCAGCGGCAATACCACCTTCAGATACAATTTTAAATAATCCAATATCACCTGTTCTTGCTACGTGAGTACCACCACAAAGTTCAATTGAATAATCGCCCATGCTGACAACACGTACTTCATCATCGTATTTTTCACCGAACAACGCCATTGCACCCGCCTGTTTTGCGTCGTCAATATTCATCAACTTTGTTTGCAAGGCGTTATTGGCGCGAATTTCAGCATTAACCTGATCTTCTACTTGTTGAATTTGTTCAGCAGTAACCGCTTCAAAATGAGAGAAGTCAAAACGTAATTTATCAGGATCAACCAATGAACCTTTTTGCGATACATGATCGCCCAATAAGTTACGCAGTGCCGAATGCATTAAGTGCGTCGCAGAGTGATTAAGTTTAATTGCTTGACGGCGCTTGGCATCAACAACAGCTTCTACTTTGCTGGCAACAGAGATAGCAGCCAATGCTTTCCCCTTATGGGCAATCGCACCAACTAGCTTAACGGTATCAGCTACAGTAAAGACCGTTTGGCCTGATTGCGCAAATGACCCTGTGTCACCGACTTGGCCACCGGATTCAGCATAGAATGGTGTTTGGTCTAGGATCACAATGCCTTCTTCGCCCGCAGCCAGTTCGCTTACCACTTCACCATCTTTAATAATTTCAACAACGCTTGCAGTATCAGTTTCTAAATCATAACCGGTAAAATCAGAGCTTTGCTCAGTTGTTAGTGCATCGTTGTAATCTTTACCAAAGCTGCTGGCTTCTTTTGATTTATCGCGCTGACCTTGCATGGCTTTTTCAAAGCCTGGCTCATCAATGGTTAAGTCACGCTCACGCGCCACATCGGCGGTTAAATCAGCTGGGAAACCATAGGTATCGTAAAGCTTGAAGACTAAATCACCAGGGATAACCGCGCCCTCTAGTGTTTTTAATTCGTCATTTAAAATAGCTAAACCACGATCTAAGGTTTTTAAGAATTGCTCTTCTTCAATACGCAGCATTTTTTCTACTAGCGCTTGTTGTTTCACTAGCTCTGGGTACGCTTCACCCATTTCATTAACTAAGGCTTGAACCACTTTGTAGAAGAAAACATCTTTCGCGCCTAACTGGTTACCATGGCGGATCGCGCGGCGAATAATACGACGCAATACATAACCACGGCCTTCGTTCGATGGCATAACACCATCAGCGATAAGGAAGCTACAAGAGCGAATATGATCCGCAATAACACGTAACGATTTATTTTCTAAATCGGTTACGTTTAATAAGTCAGCCGTGTATTTAATTAGGTTTTGGAAAATATCAATTTCATAGTTGGAGTGAACGCCCTGCATAATAGCGGCAATACGCTCTAGCCCCATGCCGGTATCAACAGACGGCTTAGGCAAGTTTTCCATAGTACCGTCGGCATGACGGTTAAATTGCATAAAGACTAGGTTCCAGATCTCGATGAAACGATCACCGTCTTCTTCAGGAGAACCAGGAGGACCACCCCAAATATGCTCGCCATGATCATAAAAAATCTCGGTACAAGGACCACATGGGCCTGTATCACCCATAGCCCAGAAGTTGTCTGACTCGAACTTTTTATCAGGGGATTTATCACCAATGCGAATAATTCGATCGGCCGCGACACCCACTTCTTCGTTCCAGATTTTAAACGCTTCGTCGTCAGATTCATAAACCGTAACCAAAAGCTTTTCTTTTGGTAAGCCAAGCGTGTCGGTTAAAAACTGCCAACCAAAACGAATAGCGTCTTGCTTAAAGTAGTCACCAAAACTGAAGTTACCTAACATTTCAAAAAAGGTGTGATGACGTGCGGTATAACCAACATTTTCTAAATCGTTATGCTTACCACCGGCTCGCACACAGCGTTGGCTCGAAGTGGCGCGACTATAGCTACGCTTATCACTGCCTAAAAATACATCTTTGAACTGATTCATACCTGCGTTGGTAAACAACAAGGTTGGATCATCTGCTGGAACAAGTGAACTACTCGCAACAACTTGGTGCTGTTGCTGTGCAAAATAATCTAAAAATGCCTGCCGGATCTGTGCAGTGTTCATTTTCATGGGGTCAATCCTATTTGGTATGAATATGGCTCAAATTACTGGGGCGGGAATGTAACATGATCTTGGTATTTAGTTAACCAAGCAAACGTGCAAAACCATTAAAACTAACAATTAAATTCTTGATTGCATAAATTTCAAGCAAGTTCACGCCATAATTGATTTATCTCTTGTTGATTAAAGCCTTTTTGCATGAGATACCGGCTGATTTTTTGCTTATCTTTGACATTGTCAGGCCCTGTTTCTCCGTAACGTTTTTCATAAAGTTGTAGCAGTTGGCTAAACCAATCAACTTCTAATTCTGCCAAGCATAATTCAAATTCTGCATAACTAATTTTATGGGCTTGCAGCTCGGCAAAAATTTTATTTTTACCATAACCGCGACTAATTTTATTACGCACAAACACTTCAGTAAAACGGCTATCGGATTGATAACCTTTATCAATAAACTCAGATAAGAGTTGTTCACATAACTGACTGGAATAACCTTGTGAATAAAATTTACGCTTAATTTCAACTTGCGAATAGTCACGCCGAGCGAGTAAAAACGTTAAATAATGACGCGCTTTTTTTTCGATTTGCTTTTGTGTTTCAAGTGAGTTTTCGTTTTCACCTGATCCACTATCATTTATTTGGTTGTTCAATTTAGTGTTGTATTGTTGCGGATGACTTATAGTACGCCCTATCCAACGAAAATTTCAACGACTCAGTACAAAGACATTGTTAATGACGCCTGATAATCAATTTTCTGTTTATTCTAAAACACCTGATAATTTAGGAAATTTGGATAACGACCCTTTTCTTAATTCGGTATTTCTAAAAGCCTTAGAAGACAAACAATGTGTCAATTTAAAAAGCGGTTGGCATACTAGCCACATAGCTAATCAGGATTTGAGTTTATTCTTACCCAGCTATATAAAACAGCATAGTTACGGTGAATATGTGTTTGATTGGAGTTGGGCGCAGGCTTATCAGCAATACGGTTTTGATTATTATCCGAAATTACTTTCCGCCCTGCCCTTTACGCCCATTCCCAACCCTAAGCTATTGGGCAATCATAATTTAGAGCAATTAAGCCAACTCTGTGAATTTGGCCGGCAATTTTGTTTGGATAACCAATTCAGTAGTTGGCATATCAATTTTATTCCGCAAGCATTTGCTGAACAGTTAGCTACACACGATTTTAATATTCGCTTGGGGGTACAATTTGAATGGTTTAATCACAGCTATAATGATTTTGAGCACTACCTCAATCGTTTTACTTCTCGCAAGCGCAAACAAGTCAAAAAAGAACGAAAATCGGCTCAGCAAGCTGTCACGTCAATTCGTGTTTTTGATTCACATACTGAACATCAACTCGACACCCAACTCATTAAGCAGTTTTACTATTGCTATCAAGTCACCTATTTAAAGCGCGGGCAACAAGGCTATTTAAACCAAGCGTTTTTTGAACATTTATTTGACGTAATGCCAGACAACTTAGCTTTGATCGCAGCTTTTGACGAGCAAGATAAAATGATTGCTTCAGCCTTGTTTTTCAAAGACCAACAAAATTTATATGGCAGGTATTGGGGATGTTTAACCGAGGTCGAATACTTACATTTTGAACTTTGTTATTACCAAGGCATTGAATACGCAATTAAGCATAATTTGCAGCGTTTCAACCCCGGAACTCAAGGCGAGCACAAACTGGCAAGGGGCTTTGAACCCATTTATAGTTACTCAGCGCACTGGCTAGCAGAGCCGACGTTTCAACCGGCAATCAAGCAATTTTGTGCAGAAGAAGCAAAGCAAATTAGGCTGTACCAAAAAGAATGTTTAAAGCGTATACCTTTTAAGCGATGAAAGTATGAGTTGCTTCACATATGCTAGTTACCTTTAATGAGGTAACTAGACACCTTTGAGAAAAGCGAACAGCACAAATAGCATTGTTTACCGAGGAAGATTACCACTCTGTAAACTGTGAGTTTATGCGTACCGATTGCTTAGTCAATTATCGCTAACCTTTTTAAGAACGCAAACGACTAATAACTCTACAATTTTTATTTATTAATAAATTGAATTGCACTTTGAAATTGAACTAAACCTAGATAAATTTGAGTCTGATCGCTGCAGTGGGATATTTTATCGTTATTATCAACTTCACCAGTAATAGCACATCCATCTGTTTTAGGAATAATATCATTTTCAAGCTTATCGTATGCGTCTCCCAACAAAGCTTGTCCTGTATTAAGGTCTGATTCATTTACAGCCTGCTCGACAAGACTAACAACTTCATTCAACTTATTTGCAAATGTTTTCCCCCAATTTTTGCTTTTAAGATTTGCAACGTCTATTTGTTGAATAAGCTCGATCAGGCTTGCTGCTATCCCTGATGCGGTATCATCATCTGGGTTACAGTTTTCGTCGATTCCATTTTCTATGATTTCTGTTGCTCCTGGATTTATAGTTGCATCAAATGGAGCGCAATCCTCACCATTTAGCCAAGTGTCATTATCGATATCAGGGTCACATGCATCACCAATCCCGTCGATATCAAAATCGGCTTGGTCACTGTTGTAAATGTCCGGACAATTATCGAGATCATTGTCGAAAAAATCACCATCTATATCAGGATCACATAAGTCTCCTAAACCATCTCCATCCATATCAGCTTGGTCTGAATTAGCATTTAACGGGCAGTTATCTACTTCGTTCAATACCAAATCACCATCCATATCACTATCACAAACATCGCCAAGGCCGTCCCCATCAAGATCCTTTTGTTCGTTGTTAGTTATTGTTGGGCAGTTATCTAAAGTGTTATCAATCGAATCACCGTCTAGATCGAGATCACATAGGTCTCCTATACCGTCTCCGTCTGTATCTACTTGATTGGCATTTGCTAGTTGTGGGCAGTTATCGTCATCATCTGCAATACCATCTTCATCCGTATCATTTGATGCTGATTCGCCAAGGAATAACATTTCAACGTCTTCTGCTGATAATGCTCGATTGTATATTCGAATATCATCAATTGCGCCATAGAAGTACTCTGTATTACTTGCTCCAGTTCCAGCGTGACCTATGGTTAATGGTGTATTTTTTACTAGCATATCGCCGCTGGCAGCTGCACTTTGCTCGATAAATTCTCCGTCAATATAAAACTTGGTTGAATTTCCATCATAGGTCAACACGGCATGGTGCCATTGGTTAAGGCTGGGAAATACGTCATTAAAGCCAATGCCATGGGTAGCCCCACCTTGACTGCGAACTCGGCTAAAGATAACTCTACCATTGGATTCTCGACCCATGCGGATTTCAAAGCTACCAAATGTATTATAGCCGTTGTTTAAGAGACCTTGATACCGCGTAACTAGTCCCGTTCTTTTAAACCAAATACTCGCAGAAAGTTGGTCCCCAAACGCATAATTTCTTAACGTATTTACTGTGATTTTATCTCTACCATCAAAATAATAAGCACTAAATGGGTCGCCATCTTTGCCAACCGTAAGCATAGCGCCAGAAACAAGACCATGATGGCCATTGCCACTATAGTCTTGAGCATTAGTAGCAATGGGGTAATAAGCAATGAGTTCGCTAACATCAACTGTTGGAATGACGTGAATTTCAACGGTATCAGATAGGTTTATTTGACCATTTGTTCCGGTTAATTCAAATCGATAATAGCCTGGTTTAACTGCAGTAAAGCTAGGTGTTGCTGAAGATATATCGGACAGCGTGACAGGAACATTCTTAGGACTCTTAGCTAAAGACCACTGATAGCTAATGACGTTACCATCCGAATCATAACTTGATGTGGCATCTAAAGTTATTTGTTCTCCAGCCATTTTTATTTGGCTTTGGCCCGCATCCAATATAAAACCAGTTTCAGCATCATCTTGATATAAAGTTAATATTTCACCAGGTGTAAAAGCTCTTTGATAAATTCTTACATCATCAATTGCACCATAAAAATATTCACTTTCTACACCACGTCCACCGCCATTTCCACCCATACCAATAGCTAAAATATTATATTTAGTTTGCATATTGCCTCGGGCAGCAGTGCTAGACTCAATAAATTGGCCATCTAAGTAAAAATTAGTTATTGAGCCGTCATAGGTTAACACAACGTGATGCCACTGGTTGTTAGCTGGATACACATCGTTGAATCCTAAACCTGGTGTACCACCGTTTTCACTATTAATGCGACCTAAAATAGCAGTTCCGCCATTCTCGCGCCCCATACGGATTTCAAAGCTGCCTTTGGTATAATACCCGTTGTTTACAATTCCTGAGTATTTACCAAATAATCCTGTCCGCTTATACCAAGCAGTGACCGTAAATTGACTGCCCCAATCAAAGCCATATAAGCTAGGAGCCCTCACTAGATCGTTACCATTAAAAAAATAAGCACTGTTGGGGTTCCCTTCTCTATCAGAAGTAAGCGTAGCCCCCACTGCAAAAGCATGGTGCCCGTTACCACTATAGTCTTTGGCATCTCCCGCAAAGGGATAAAAAGCCAATAACTCGTTTCTATCAAAGGCGTGAGCTCCACATACCGTGAAACTAAGAGCAAAAACACAAGCACGAATGACCCGTATACTCATAAAGTAAAATTCCTTGTATCAAATTGTATTGATTGTTTTATATAAGAGGTGTAGGTTAGATATGAATTTAACCCCTTATAAATATACAACGCACATACTATCTAATACAATAAGGGGTATAGTGTTAATGTAATCTCGAGAAAAATTACGGCCAAATGTAATGGAAGAAGCAAAACTCAATTTAATTCATATCGGTTTACCAAAGACTGGCTCAACAGCACTACAAAATTACTGGTCAACACATAAACACTTAAATTGCTGCTGGCAAAATTTAGCGCCCATGGTGAGCAATATTAGGCAGGCTATTCATCAATTTAAAGACTATGAAGATTTACCAATAGCTACCCCGTTAACTTTTGACAAGCGAGTTGATGAACCAGTCAGTGGCATTTATACATCGGAAGCCTTGTCAACTTTTGCTTGGGGCTATTCAGTAAGTGCAGAGCAAGTTACCAAAGCCCGTTGGTTTTTTGCTGACAGCATATTTAACCAAATCCCTGAAGCCAAAGTTTTAGCTGTAATTAGAGATCCCATCGATTGGATATTATCAATCTATAAACAATATATTCAGGAGGGCGGTCATCTCGATCTACAGAGCTTTGTTGAAAGTGAAAAAGAGTTTTTGCTAGCGACTTTGAACTTAAGAGAATTATTCGATGTTTGGGCTGAGTATTATCAAAGTCAGGATATTATTTTCTTGCCTTATGAAATGTTAAGAAAAACACCACAAAGATACAATCAGATACTCAGTGTTAAGTTAGGCTTGTCCGAAGAGCACAGATTAGTAGGAAATCTACCAGAAGCAAATACCTCTATTAGCAATAAAGAAGTTGAATTGATGCGTCAATCTGCAGCTTGGTTTCAACAACTAGAGGAGCATTCTGAATGGTCGAAATTAACCTTTAAGCGACTGAGGAAAGATTTATTATTAGCGCTTAGAACAGAATTTCAAAAGCAGGGAACATTATCTGAGTATATCGAAGCTACGTACTCTCAATCAGAGCCCAAATTTGAATTAACTAGCGAATATTTAGATATGTTAGAAACTCAGTTTCTTAGTTTTTTGAATGAATATAGTCCCGAGTTCTATGGTTATTTATCTAGATATCGCTCGACCTTATACCAAAACCAATACGAATTAAACGAGGAATAATTATTAATAAGCACTTGAGCACCAAACGATTAGGTTTTTGCGAACTATACCTAGCTTATCCAATTGGTGCTCAAAAAACGAAACTAAAAGTAAATATTCTAAGATTAAAAACGAGCCGATTCACCCTCTTGGATATTGACTAACTTAGCAATAAAATCAGCCACTTCAGGATCGCCTTCTACTGGCGCCCACTGAGCAAAACCTTTGTCCGTTGTCACTGTGTAAGGTCCTTCTTTGACCTCAAAAAAAACGGTGCCGCTTTCTAACGCGACAGTTGAATGCCAAACATTAGGTGGGATCTCTAAGCCTTGCTGTGGACCATTAGCCGAAAGTTCAACTTTCTTAGTGACCGTACCTTGCTCATCATAAAGTAAAAACAAAAGGCGGCCTTGGCTTACATAAAAGAATTCCCACTTGTTGCTTTCTATATGACGATGCGGGCGCACATAGCTATCTGGCTCCATGGCAATAAATAATCTTTGCACTGGCGCATTATAATCATCATGCAGATTTTCATTGGTACGCCGCCGCGGTGAGGCTTTTGCCCGCTCAACCAGCTGGTCAAAAAAGCGTTGGTCAAAATTTTTCATGTTCTTATCCTTACCTCTAATTTTCTATTATCCAGTATTCATCACCGCTATTTTCAACCGCAAACGCTTGATTATATTCGCTATAAATACAGATTGGCCTTCTATGTAACGAACAGTAGACATTACCATCGGCCTTTAGCGGATCTTTGCTAATATCATAGCCTTGGTGTGGACAGTAAGCAGAAACCGCACGCAGATCAATTGAACCGTCTTGCAAAATCGTTTTGTATATCACAACCTTGCCAACGTGGTCGGTCAAGGGTAACTGTGCTTTCCCCACCAAAACATCAGGATTCGCGGTTTCTTTGACCTGTTCTATTTTTATTCTTGCACTGCATTTACCCGCTGCCGGATAAAATACATTTAGTTCGTTTGCCATTTTTTGTTCCATTCACAAAAAAGTCACCCGAAGGTGACTTTTCAAATATTAATAGTGATTATTTTTTCTTAAATGGGTTGCCACCTACCCCCGGTAAGCCGCCACCAAGTCCTGGTAAGCCACCTGGCGCGCCTGGATTGCCCATGTCGCCCATTCCTGGTGGTAATTGCCCTGGTGCTCCGCCGCCACCCATACCAGGCATACCGCCCATGCCTTTCATCATTTTCTTTAAGCCGCCTTTGCTAGACATCTTCTTCATCATCTTTTGCATTTGATTAAATTGTTTAATCAAGCGGTTTACATCTTGAATAGTGGTACCTGAACCATTGGCGATACGACGCTTACGCGAACCATTAATGACTTCAGGGCGCTGACGCTCTTTTGGCGTCATTGAATTGATAATGGCTTCTAACTGGACGAATTGCTTATCGTTTACCTTATCTTTCATATTGTCAGGCAATTTCGACATACCCGGCAATTTATCTAACATGGACATCATTCCACCCATGTTTTTCATTTGCTGTAATTGGTCACGAAAATCTTCTAAATCAAAGCCTTGGCCTTTTTGTATTTTCTTAGCCATTTTCTCGGCTTTTTTCTTGTCTACTTTACGCTCAACTTCTTCAATTAAGCTTAAGACATCACCCATGCCGAGAATACGAGAAGCAATACGATCCGGATGGAAAGGCTCTAATGCATCCAGTTTTTCGCCCATACCAATAAATTTAATTGGCTTACCGGTAATATGACGAATAGAAAGTGCAGCACCACCACGAGCATCACCATCCGCTTTAGTTAAGATAACACCCGTTAATGGTAGCGCTTCATGGAAAGCTTTAGCGGTATTGGCAGCATCTTGACCTGTCATGGCGTCAACCACGAATAAAGTTTCTACTGGCTCGATTGCCGCATGTAACTGTTTGATTTCATCCATCATGGATTCGTCAACGTGCAAGCGCCCTGCAGTATCAACTAATAGCACATCGAAAAACTGAATTTTTGCGTGCTGGATTGCGGCGTTAACAATATCGATCGGCTTTTGTTCTACCGTACTTGGAAAAAACTCAACGCCCACTTCACCGGCTAAGGTTTCTAGCTGTTTAATCGCCGCTGGACGATATACGTCAGCCGATACGACTAAAACTTTTTTATTTTCGCGTTCACGCAAATAACGCGCTAATTTACCAACAGAGGTGGTTTTACCCGCACCTTGCAAACCCGCCATTAAAACAACAGCCGGTTTTTGGGCCGCTAAGTTTAATTCTTCATTCGCTTCGCCCATGGCTTTAACAAGCTCGTCATTAACAATTTTGACAAAAGCTTGACCAGGATTAAGACTTTTACTGACTTCAGTACCTAAAGCCGCTTCTTTAACATTGGCGATAAATGCTTTGATTACAGGTAGAGCAACATCTGCCTCTAATAGCGCCATACGCACTTCGCGCAGCGTTTCTTTAATATTGTCTTCAGTTAAACGACCACGACCTGTAATATTTTTAAGCGTTTGGCCAAGACGATCTGATAAATTTTGAAACATGAAATTACCTAAAATTGCAGCATGCACACATAATGCTTGCGAAATACGCTAAGCGGCAGGCAAAAATATCTTTGTAAATATAGGCGGCATTATAACCGCAATTTAATCCAATATGCAGGTCATGAACGGTGAATTAAAGTGTTGAAACACAGTTATTAATAAAAAATGTGCAAAATCACAGCAAGATAGACAGATTTTCCAAGGTTAATTCGTTTAATTATCAAAGAAAGTTGTTATTATCCGCAGTTGAGGAATTAACACTATTTCAAGGGTAATACATGGCTTTCGCTGTTATAGGCGTTTTAGGTTATTTAATCAGTGCGGCTGCCTTACTGTTATTATTTTTCAAGCACTACAATTACCAACTTAAAATCATCATCACCCCTGGCTTACTTGCGGTTGTGATGCATACCTTGTTTATCCATCAGCATTTTGATCTTGCTTCGCCAGATTCATACAATTTAGTCTTGGTCGTCAATATCGTCAGCTTAGTGGTTTCTTTTGCATCAATTGGTTTTGCGCAAAAGTTCAATAATTTCTTTGTGTTACCTGTTTGCTTTGTATTTACCGCCGTTATGTTGCTCATTGGATTGGTTGCGCCAGTAGACTTACCCACTGTCGCGTCTTGGTCGAGCCAAACCCTATCACATATCGGATTTGCGATTGGCGCCTATGCCATATTAACGGTAGCGACTCTTTTAGCTTTCCAATATCGATTTGTCAGTTATCGTTTAAAAATGCATGACCTGTCAATTTTACGATTACCTATTCCAGCGTTAAATGAAATTGAACGACAAATTTTCCAATTGCTGATCACAGGTACGTTGTGTCTAACCATTTCTATTATCACAGGTGCTCTATTTCTCGATAACTTCTTTGGTTCAGGCCAATCCCACAAAGCCATACTGTCTATTATCGCTTGGGGATGTTTTAGCTGTTTGCTTTTAGGGCATGCAATTTGGGGATGGCGAGGAACCATTACATTGGTACTTACACTAAGCGGTTCAACACTATTAACCTTGGGTTACTTTGGCTCACGTTTCGTACGTGACTTTATAATGAGCTAACACCATGGGCTTGAAAATATCAGTTTCATCACCATATAACTGATTCAATAATTAAAGGGCTTAATTCTTGGACGACATATCTACCGGTACCCTGCTAATATTTTTGGGTGTACTTGTCTTAATTTCTGCTTTTTTCTCTAGTTCAGAAACAGGCATGATGTCTTTAAACAAATATCGCTTAAGGCATCTTGTTACACAAAAAAATCGCAATGCCATGCGCGTGCACAATTTATTGTCACGCCCAGATAGACTCATTGGTCTTATCTTAATCGGTAACAACTTAGTCAATATTCTAGCGGCATCTATTGCAACCACGATAGGTATGCGCTTATTTGGTCACTTAGGTTTAGGGGTTGCCACCGCAATTACCACCGTAGCTTTAACCACCATCATACTCATTTTTGCAGAAGTTACGCCAAAAACGCTGGCTGCTTGGTTTCCTGAACGCATTGCTTACCCTGCTGCCATCATTTTAAAACCATTAATGTGGGTTTTTTATCCTTTCGTTTTGGGGCTTAACGCCATCACTAATGGTATTTTAAAACTATTTAGAGTTAAACCTGATGACAATGGACAGGTACTTAACCAAGAAGAATTACGTACTGTAGTTAATGAAGCCGGTACTATGATCCCACGTCAACACCAAGATATGCTACTGAGCATTCTCGACTTAGAAAAAGTTGCGGTGGAAGATGTCATGGTGCCTCGCAATGAAATTTTAGGCATTGATATTAACGACGAATGGGCTGATATTGTTAAGCAGCTGTACGGCACAAAACATACTCGCTTATTACTTTATAGAGATACAGTAGACGATGCCGTCGGATACATCCACGCCCGCGACGTATTGCGTTTAACGTCGAAAAAGAAATTCTCGAAAGATACTTTGCTGCGGGCGGCCAAGAAATTAGTTTTTGTACCAGAAGGCACGCCACTCAACACCCAATTATTACATTTCCAGCGTAAAAACTATCGATTTGCACTAGTAGTTGATGAGTATGGTGACATTCAAGGCTTATTAACTTTAGAAGATATTCTTGTCGAAATTGTTGGCGACTTTGAAAATCGAGCTCAACCTGGTCGACATGAAGATTACCGCCGTCAAGTTGACAACTCATATTTAGTTGAAGGCAGCGCCAATGTTAGAGATTTAGCAAAAGACTTGGGCTGGAAACTGCCCATTGACGGCCCTAGAACCATAAACGGCTTAATACTCGAATATTTAGAAGAAATTCCACAGCCTAATGTTTCCATTAAGTTGTATGGCTATCCGGTAGATATTGTCGAAGTTACCGATAACGCCATTAAGCAAGTCAGGGTACATGCTCAACTCTATAAAAAAATGAAATCTTCAAAATAATTAACGCGTTTTATGATCCTCAATTTTACTGACAAAGGGCAAGGCCCTACCTTAGTTTTAATCCATGGCCTGCTAGGTAGTTTAGATAACTTAAATATGGTTGCCCGTTCACTCAGTAAGCATTATCGGGTGATTTCAGTTGACTTGCGAAATCACGGAGCCTCAGCCCATGACGCTGCGATGGATTATCACACGTTAGCAAGCGATGTTTTCGAAACCCTAGATTCGCTCCAAGTGACAAATTTTTACCTTCTCGGCCACTCTATGGGCGGCAAAGCGGCTATGGTTATGGCTATACAGCAACCCTGTCGCATAAATAAACTAGTCGTAGCTGACATCGCGCCTGTCACCTATCCTGAACGCCACCAGCAAATATTTAATGGCTTAAAGGCGATTGATTTAGATACGATTAATAACCGTAATGATGCAGATGTAACCTTAGCCAAATACGTCGACGAACCTGGTGTTAGGCAGTTTTTATTGCGTAACTTAAGTCGTCAAGCTGAGTCTTTTGTCTGGAAAATGCACCTTGAATACATCATCAATAATTATTCATACGTTATTGGCTTTCCAGAGCTTGAGGCTGAATACACTCACCCTACTCTATTTATTAAAGGTGGCGAGTCAGATTATATTCAACGTCAGCATCAACCAGCCATAGTCAAACTGTTTCCAAACAGTAAAGCTAAAATCATTCAAGGTGCTGGTCATTGGCTGCATGCTGAAAAAACTACGCTATTCAATCGTATCGTCAGTGATTTTCTTGGCGCGTCCTCTGTGTAACTAACCACCATCTATGTTAAAATGCGCGTCCATTTAACGTTGAATTTACAATTATGACGTTTGAGCAGTTTGAAACACTCGGCTTTTACTTAGGTATTGCAGCACTATTTCTGTTTATATTCTTAGCAATTAAAGATGTGCTCGATAAAGGCAATGTGCCTTTAATTGGTAAGTTGGCCGTTTGGTTAGTTTTATTTTTGGGTTGTTTCGGTTTTATTGTAAAGGGAATAATCCAAGTATTTTTTGATTCTTAGCGAGACAGATAAACTATGTCAGTTATAGGTTGTTTTTTTGGTAGCGACACCGGCAACACAGAAGCCATCGCAAAAATGCTACAAAAAGAAATCGGTAAAGATTTAGTCGATGTCTATGACATTGCTAAAGCGAGTAAAGAAGATATAGCCAAGTATGACTTTTTATTGTTAGGCATACCCACTTGGTATTATGGTGAAGCCCAATGTGATTGGGACGACTTTTTTCCTGATTTAGAAGAGCTAGACTTCAATGATAAGCTTGTCGCTATCTTTGGTTGTGGTGATCAAGAAGACTATGCTGAATATTTCTTAGATGCCATGGGGATGATCCGCGATATCGTAGAGCCTAAAGGCGCTATTGTTGTCGGCCACACCTCAACAGAAGGTTATGAATTTGAAGCGTCAAAAGCCTTAGTCGACGACAGTACTTTTGTTGGACTCGGCATAGATGAAGATCGCCAGCCCGAGTTAACCGACCAAAGAGTTAAAGCTTGGTGTAAACAACTTCGTGAAGAAATGTGCTTAGACGAATTAGCCTAATACACTTAAAAGAGAAGCCACTCGCTTCTCTTTTCCCCTATCTTATTCCGCATTCAACTCAATATTAACAAATAAACTTACAGAGTAAGGTTTTATATTAGCGGCCTTGCTATATAATGTACGCAATAGGTTATATAAAGTTTATTTATTATGTCTGACCACAATTTAGAATTAAAAAAAGCCGGTCTGAAAGTCACTTTACCTCGAGTAAAAATTCTCGAAATGTTGCAAGAACCAGAATTGCAGCACATTAGCGCAGAAGATCTGTACAAGATTTTACTAGAGCGTGGAGAAGAAATCGGCTTAGCGACTGTTTATCGAGTACTCAACCAATTTGATGATGCAGGTATTGTTACCCGTCACCATTTTGAGGGTGGAAAATCCGTATTCGAATTAAGTGAAAAACAACATCATGATCATCTCGTTTGCTTAAAATGCGGTAAAGTTATTGAGTTTGCTGATGAAATGATTGAAGAGCGTCAAGAGAGAATAGCCAATGAAAACGGCATTAAACTCACTGCGCACAGCTTATATTTGTATGGTGAATGTACTGACAAAGAAAACTGTAAATAAGCTTATTTTACCGTTTTAATTCACTAACGAATAAAAACCAGTGCTAAGTCACTGGTTTTTTTATAGCTTGCAATAACCGAAATCAATTCGGCCCAACAATGGAAATTGAACGGGTCTCTAATCTTACTCTACATTGATGTCGCCGTACGCTGTTCCAGACGCTTAACGGCATTTCCTACATCCATATAGGTCGCCGTACGCTGTTCCAGACGCTTAACGGTATTTCCTACATCCATATAGGTCGCCGTAAGCTGTTCCAGACACTTAACGGCATTTCCTACGCCCATGTACGACAATAGCAGCAGAGCTGATACAAACTTGTTTTTCCGCTGCGACATTACCTAATATCTGCAACATTTATCGAAGTACAAGGTACAGACCTAGATCCTGTTTCCTGAAAAACCCTAACGACCTGCTCTACTATGCCGAAAGACACCAAAAGTAAGTATTTTAAGCGAGTCTCTAGCGACAAGTTAGATCTAAACTAATCTCAATTCAAAAACAAAAAAAGCGCCTAAAGGCGCTTTTTTAAAAGGATTATATAGCAAAGTGCTAATTACACTTGAACCAACGCAAGTAATATACCTGCCGCAACAGCGGAACCCAATACACCTGCTACGTTTGGCCCCATAGCATGCATCAATAGGAAGTTATGAGGGTTAGACTCTAAGCCAACCTTATTAACAACACGAGCCGCCATAGGTACCGCAGAAACGCCTGCGGCGCCAATTAATGGGTTAATCTTACCACCTGATAAACGACTCATCAGTTTAGCCATTAATACCCCAGTTGCAGTACCAATACTAAATGCCACCGCACCTAAGGCTAAAATACCTAATGTTTCTACCGTTAAGAAAGCTTCAGCTGATAATTTTGAGCCTACCGCTAAACCTAAGAAGATAGTTACAATGTTGATTAATTCGTTTTGCGCAGTCTTGCTTAAACGATCAACCACACCACATTCACGCATTAAGTTACCTAAACAGAAACAGCCGACTAACGGTGTTGCTGAAGGTAAGAATAAAATAGTCGCGAATAACACCATTAACGGGAAGATGATCTTTTCTTTTTGAGAAACAGGACGTAATTGCTCCATTTGGATCTTACGTTCTTCCTCATTAGTTAAGGCTTTCATAATTGGCGGTTGAATTAGTGGAACTAATGCCATGTATGAATAAGCAGCAACAGCAATCGCACCTAATAACTCAGGCGCTAACTTAGACGCAACAAAAATAGCAGTAGGACCATCAGCACCACCGATGATAGCAATCGCAGATGCATCAGCTAGGCTAAATTCAAAACCAGGTACAGCATTAAGCAAAATGGCACCGAACAAAGTCGCAAAAATACCAAACTGCGCAGCAGCACCTAATAATAACATTTTAGGGTTAGCAATTAGCGCGCTGAAATCTGTCATAGCACCAACGCCCATGAAGATTAACAGCGGAAAGACACCACTATCGATACCAATGTAATACACGTAGTACAACATTCCACCTGGATCAGATAAGCCAGCAATTGGAATATTAGTTAATAACGCGCCAAAACCGATTGGAACCAATAGTAAGGGTTCGAATTTTTTAACAATGGCAAGATATAGCAGTAGAAAGCCCACTGCCATCATCAACACCTGACCTAGCTCAAAATTAGCCAGTCCAGTTGATTGCCAAAGGGTAACTAAACCTTCCATTTAATTCCCTCTTAAGCCAAAGATAAGATTGGATCGCCAGCAGCTACTGAGTCACCTTCTTTAACGAATAGATCGACAACTGTGCCGTCTTTCGCAGCACGCACTTCGGTTTCCATCTTCATTGCTTCCATAATGATCACAACATCACCAGCAGCGACTTGATCACCTTGAGAAACGACAACTTTGAAGATATTACCCGCTAATGGCGCATTCAATGTTTCGCCACCAGACACTGATGCTGACTGTGGTACGACTTCGTCAGCAGCTTGAGCTGGGGTAATATTGCTAATTGTGCCACTAGGCGCAACTTCAACATGGAATAACTTGCCATCTACTCTAACATCATAAGCGCCTGGCTCATTATTGCTAGTTGATTGAGCTGGAGCCGCTTTAGCTGGAGCTTCATCTTCACCCGTTGGAGCCGGTTCGAATGCATCAGGGTTATTGCGGTTTTCTAAGAACTTAAGTCCAATTTGCGGGAATAACGCGTAAGTTAATACATCGTCAATTTTCTCATCCGCTAAAGAGATACCTTTTTCAGATGCTAAAGTGTCTAACTCAGCAGAAAGTTTATCTAGCTCAGGCTCTAACAAATCAGCTGGGCGACATGTGATAGCTTCAGCACCATCTAATACGCGAGCTTGTAACTCAGCATTTAATGGCGCAGGCGCAGCACCGTACTCACCTTTAAGTACACCTGAAGTTTCTTTAGTAATTGACTTATAACGCTCACCAGTTAATACGTTCAATACGGCTTGCGTACCAACGATTTGCGAAGTTGGTGTGACTAAAGGAATATAACCAAGATCTTCACGTACACGTGGAATTTCTTTTAATACTTCATCTAAACGGTCTGAAGCACCTTGTTCGCGTAACTGGTTTTCCATGTTAGTTAACATGCCACCAGGAACTTGAGCCGTTAATATACGTGCATCAACACCTTTTAATTCGCCTTCGAACTTAGCGTACTTCTTACGTACTGCACGGAAGTAAGTTGCAATATCTTCCATGTCTTCTAAATTCAAGCCTGTGTCGCGCTCTGTACCTTCAACAATTGATACCATGGTTTCAGTAGCAGTGTGACCATAAGTCATACTCATACTTGAAACAGCGGTATCTAGCATGTCGATACCCGCATCAATTGCTTTCATATAAGTCGCTGTGCTTAAACCTGTTGTCGCGTGACATTGCATGGCAATTGGCACAGAAACAGTCTCTTTAAGACGTGTAACCAACTCTTCAACAACGTAAGGCTGAAGTAAACCCGCCATATCTTTAATGAAAATAGAGTGAACACCCAAATCTTCAATTTGACGAGCTAAGTCTAACCATGAGTCCAATGTATGAACCGGACTAACAGTATAAGATAATGTACCTTGAGCATGAGCACCTACATCAATTGCCGCTTTAACTGCCGTTTGGATGTTGCGAACATCATTCATTGCATCAAAAATACGGAAAACGTCAACACCATTAGTGTGAGCACGCTCAACAAACTTGGTGACAACGTCATCAGCATAGTGACGATAGCCTAATAAGTTTTGGCCACGTAATAACATTTGCTGACGCGTATTTGGCATCGCTTTTTTCAGAGCACGAATACGTTCCCAAGGATCTTCACCAAGATAACGAATACAAGAATCAAACGTTGCACCGCCCCAGCTTTCTACAGACCAGTAACCGACTTTATCGAGTTTTTCTGCGATAGGCAGCATATCTTCGAGACGAACACGCGTAGCCAACAGTGACTGATGCGCATCACGTAACACAAGCTCGGTTATCGCGAGTGGTTTAGACATATTATTCTCCTGCTAGAACTTACTTTTGACGGTGTTTATGAATTGCTGCAGAAATCGCGGCTGTTGTTTGCGCCGCACGCGCTTGGTCATTCTGAACAGCGGGACGTCTGCTAGGTTGAGTCACACTAGTTTCAACCTCACCAGCAAAAGCCTTTGACATTAATTGGATACATACAATTAGTAGGCTTAAAAAGCCGAATACCACGACCATGCCCACCAACATTAAATTAGCGGCTTCTAGTAACGTACTACTAAGATTTTCCATACCATCATTCATTTAAAAAATGCAGAACAGTACGTATACCGTGCAGATAGGTAAAAATCAAATTTTCGTCCCATCAAATCGGCATAACGTATGTGAAAACTCATTTAAATTAGCTTGCTAAAAGCCAATTCAAACTAATTCTCTGCATTTGGTTATAATAAGTTTTAGTATCTTAGCCGATATGCGGCAAGATCTCTAAGTTTTTCAAGCTATAAACGGCGATCCGCCCTTAAATTCTCTGTGGGTAATATTTAAACACCCAGAAAAAAGAATAGCTTTTTCACCCCAGCTTGTGTCTTGCTTGAGTTAATGTTTTGGGCATTTAAAAATAAAATTTAGCTGAAATAGCCAAAAAGAATAGATAACTTAGGAAAGGAATGGCGCGCGTGGAAGGATTCGAACCTCCGACCATCTGGTTCGTAGCCAGGTACTCTATCCAGCTGAGCTACACGCGCGCTTTGGAAAAACGCAGTGTGAAGAAAGTGGCGCGCGTGGAAGGATTCGAACCTCCGACCATCTGGTTCGTAGCCAGGTACTCTATCCAGCTGAGCTACACGCGCGCATCTAAAACACACTTCACGAAATGGCGGTGAGAGAGGGATTCGAACCCTCGATAGAGCTACAAACCCTATACTCCCTTAGCAGGGGAGCGCCTTCAGCCTCTCGGCCATCTCACCGTTTCGTGGGTGCGCATATTAAAGAAATTATTCTTCAAGTCAACGAGTTTTATCATTTTTTTCTTAAAAAATTACTGTTTGATTAAAACACCAGCAAAGCGATGAAATTAACAACAATTCGAACAAAAAACAGCTCAAATAATGTCCATACTAAGAACAATATTGACGAACAATACCTCTAGCTAACAATCCAGACAGGGTTTGTTCAAAACCACTTTCTATTTGTTCCTGAGTAAATTGCGGCATGGATTGTTGAACTGTCTGTAAAATATCTTGATAAAGGCAACCAGGATTTGCTTGTATCAATCCGAGCAATTGAATGGTCGCTGGATTAACTAACATAAAATCGACATCCAGTTCTTTATTTCTATACACGACCAACCCCGTCCCTTCTGTAGTGGGTTGTTGCGGTTGGTATTCATTAGATATTTGATGAACAGGATATTGGTAATGAAGTGGCCATGCAGTTTCTGCTATAACAAGCGGCTGCTCCTTCGCTTGCTCAATATCGATACATGGATAATCCGCTAATTCCTGCTTAATTGATATAACCAACTCAACCCATTCATAGTGTGCTAATTCAACCAGAAATGGCGGATCGATCGCGGTTGGTTGATACTCATTTGCCAAAAACTCAACAAAGGCCTCTGATATATCTAAAAATATTGGCGACTCACATTGATGCTGAATAAAAAATTTGCGAGCTAAACGCTGCCAATCCTCTTCATTATATAAACTGTTTAATACCGGAAAGCCTGACGTAATAAACCCTAACACGTTATTGAAGAACAAATCGCGATAGATCTTCATTCTGCGGTTTTCAATTCCTTCTGGCATGGCCGCATTTTCAGGGTCACGGATATGGTTAGCGAATGCCTGTTGTATTTCAGTAAAGTCTGTCATCCAGCACTCACCTTTTGCAAAGCTTGATACTTTTGCTGAATAACTTTTATTTTTTCTAGCTCGAGTACTAATTCATCCGTTTCGGGAATATTAAAGTCGCGCTCCAGCAATGTCGGAAAAACACCATGTAGAGAATAAGCTTTTTCAAGTAACTGCCATACGGGTTCAATGACATCGGCTCCATGCGTATCAACTATTAGATCTTTAGCCTCTTGATAATGACCTGCAATATGCCCATAGGCGATCCGTTGCGTCGGCATTGCTTGTAAAAAATGCTCGGCATCATAGCCATGGTTAACTGAATTAACATAGATATTATTAATATCGAGCAATAACTGACAATCGGCTTGTTCTAGCACTTCTAACGTAAAGTCGAGTTCTGTCATCTCCTGACCAGGCGCTGCGTAATAAGATACATTTTCCATAATTAAAGGGCGTTCAATAATATCTTGTACTTGCTTTATACGCTGTACAACGTGTTTAACAGCACTTTTAGTGAACGGAATTGGCATCAAATCATATAAATGACCATTGGCAGAGCAATAACTCAAGTGCTCCGAATAGGCTAAAATATTGTGTTTATCAAGAAATTGCTTAACCGCCCGCACAAATTCAATATCCAAAGGGTCAGGACTGCCAATTGACAGTGATAAACCATGGCAAACAAACTGCTGACTTTCGGTTAAAAAGCTAAACTGCTCAGCATACTTGCCTCCCAACGTCATCCAATTTTCAGGCGCCACTTCCATAAATTCAGCTTGTGGTGGAACTTGTTCAACAAATTCGCTAAGCATATCGCGCCGCAAACCTAAACCGACCCGATTTAAATTAGCCAATCCAGCCATTCTCTTCTCTCAAAATATAAAAACGCAAAATGCTAAACACAAAACGTAAAAAAGCCATGACACTTTATACCCATACATTTTAGGTAAATAAAGCTGTCACGGCCTCAAATAAAACAGTAAGTAGCTGTCATGTATAGTCAAAGCGATCAGGTTTTAGGGGCAGGTTTCTAGTTCCAGACGAAACCTAAGTACCTACATCCATGTAGGCAAAGCCGTCAAGCTTCGAGACCCCATGAGCATATGCTCTATTATGTGATTGGGGCGAGTAAGCGCTGACAATGAACCATAAGACCTGAGCGAGAAGACTATATAAAGAAACTATAAAAACAACTACTTTTAATAAATACGCGAGCGACTACTTAGCTTTTACCGCCGCACTTACCTTCGCCGCACTTGCCTTCTTTTTTAGCTTTGCCGCCACACTTACCTTCGCCGCACTTGCCTTCTTTTTTAGCTTTGCCGCCACACTTACCTTCTCCGCACTTTCCTTCTTTGTTGGCCTTGCCGCCACATTTACCTTCGCCGCACTTGCCTTCTTTGTTGGCCTTGCCACCACATTTACCTTCGCCGCACTTGCCTTCTTTTTTGGCCTTGCCACCACATTTACCTTCGCCGCACTTGCCTTCTTTTTTGGCTTTGCCACCACATTTACCTTCGCCGCACTTGCCTTCTTTTTTGGCTTTGCCACCACATTTACCTTCGCCGCACTTACCCTCAGCCATTTGTAACTGGTAACCAGCGTCTAAATCTTGCATTGTAAATGGCGCAGCTGAAGCCGGTGCTGATACCGCCAAAGAACCTACCATTACTGCACCTACAGTTGCTGCTACTGAATTTTTTTTGAATGCGCTCATTTGAATTACCTTTTCAATTGTGTCATGTGAATGATTAATATGTCGTTATTGTAAAAGACCCTAAAGGGTTTTAATTAATTTCAAGATTTTTTACAAATTAAAGATTTTGGCCAAAATATAAGGAGTTTTTTTCTTGTAAATCAATGACCAAGAACAATAGGTAAGATTTTAGATAAAGTGAAGGAACAGAGCCAGATTATTTTCTGACTCTGTATTAAGTAAAGGTACAAACTAAAACGTAGCAATAACCTTTACATCAGGCGTGACGTTTTTGGCGTCAATATAGCCGATCGCATTAGGGGAGGATTTAACTTTTGCAATCACATCCGCTTCTGATTTTAACTGATCGGGTGGCGTACCTTTACCCGTAAACACATATTTACCCCAATAAGCATTAATTTGCGCAGGCGAACGTTGGATAACCATTTTCTCAAACTCGTTGCGAACACCACTGCCTTCATTCAAATTAAAAGGAATAACATCAGAGCCAGAGGGAAAAGCCTTATCTTTACCCATAAAAATTCGGCTAATTTGCTTTCTATCTAAGTTGTCTGCGACACTCGGATTAACAATAATAGCCACCTCGGCTGATAAGCTAAAAACGCTAAAGCTAATACAACCTATAGCAATAGTTAATATTTTCCTGAACATATCAACCCCCTAAAACATTAAATCGATACCGAAACGCAGCGCCGATGCATCTCGATTACGATTATCTTGTTCAAATTTAGAATATTCAACTTTAACCGCTGCATTATAACTAATGTCGTACCGCGCCCCAAAAGATAGTACTGTAGCATCTGATAATTCAGAAACCGATGGCTCGTTCAATACATTATCATGAATAAAGTTGTATAACAGTTGTGGTGTAGGCTGACCAGTCGCATCCAACATCACCACTGGTGTACCGGCAGGGAGCGTTACAGGTCCTTGCGGGCTTAATGTCGGCGTATCACTCGCCAACGCGGTTGGAATAGAAGAAAGTGCGACTTCATTCGACTCATCATCAGCCTTTTCGTACGTCACTTGCAGAACGAGATTATCAATGCGTCGGCCAAATGACACATATGAACGTTTTTGCACTGCTAATAATGAGTTATCCACTTTAAGCTCAGTATATTCAACTTCTGCTAACCAGTTGTTGTAATCGATTTTACCACCTACCCCAATAAAAACCCCAGGGTCTTCCTGCGCTACAAGATCGTTTTTCGCTTGTTCTAATCGGTAAAAATCGAGCAATTGGGTTAAAGCACCAAAACTAGAACCGGCGTCAAAACTCACGTCACCGACAATATAACCCCCACGTAAACTTAACCATTCATCATAATCTAAAGTTAAATTAACACCGGATAATCCGTCTACTTTAACACTACTATCTTCACCGCCATCATAAGCGCCTGTAAAACCTTGAAAAATATAATCAAAATCAGCAACTCTACCATTATTGATAACGGAAATACCTTCGTAAGTATTGAAAGGTAAGCTGTATACTAACTGAGGTGGTTTTACCCAATTGTAAGAAAAGCCA
Source organism: Saccharobesus litoralis (assembly GCF_003063625.1). Taxonomy (NCBI): domain Bacteria; kingdom Pseudomonadati; phylum Pseudomonadota; class Gammaproteobacteria; order Alteromonadales; family Alteromonadaceae; genus Saccharobesus; species Saccharobesus litoralis. The sequence goes on from NZ_CP026604.1 coordinate 4,601,327, forward strand.
ACATCTAGGAAATCAGAATAGCGATAAAAAGGCACTCTTAACTTACCGGCATTAACTTTCCAATTTCTATCAATCTGATAAGTGACATAGGCCCATTCCATATCAACATTGTAGTCATTTGCGCCGCGAGCAATAATTTGTGTGGTTGCGGATAACCCTTCACCTAAATCAGTCGAGGCTTGTAATGCGAATAATGATTCAGGCTTAAAGTTAAGTTTGTCGCTGTAACCTCGATACTCCCAGCTATCTTCAGAAGAGGTACCACCAACGATAGAAGCAAACCCTCTAAATTGAAGTTCAGCTGATGCCGGTAACGAGGCAGACACAGCCACGGCTAAAACACTCAGTGAAACTAATTTTCTTTTCATACTTCACCCATCTTAGTCTTCCCCAATAAGACATAAACAGCCGCCTAACTTATGTTTAGTTCAGTTCCACTGAATTTCGCTAATTCACAAATTAGGTAGCGGTTTGATTGTTATTGTTATAGGTATAGCAGAGATCCGTAAAAATAAAATTTATTCACTTAAATAACGTGTAAATGAAGATGGCATCTTATCAAGCGCGCGAATTTTAATTGCTCGATAATAAACTTCAGCGCCTTCAGATTGGATTTGCAGTTGACCAGACGTAAGCGGCTGTCCTTTTTTATCGAGTGAGTTTTCAATCGCCATAACCACTTGGCCATTAATGACAAAAACCGCTTTATCATTAAGTGCATACAAATCCACTTGGTTCCATTCACCGTGCGGTGCATCCGGCTCTAAATAGGCGTGACTATAACCTTTTACTAAGCGGTTATGTTTACCTTCGGGCTGATACAAATAGTGACCTTCTAAAGTATTGGTTTTTATCGTCGCGGTCGGGCCAGCTAAAGGAATGTAATCACCAAAATCGCTTTCCTGAACTTGCAACTCTTGGCACGCTTTCCAAACTCGCCAAAATGCTCCATGCTCACCATAACAGTGGAACAATACTCCACTGTCGCGTTTAGCATTTAAACGCGGCGCCCATTTTTTATCGCCCCACTTAATTTGCATAGTTAAGTGATAATTTTGATAGCTGGCTAATGTGGTTAAACCACCGTATATCTCACCGCTGATTTTTAATTCGGGTTGCGCTTTAGAATGGTCAACTTGAAAGACATTTTTAACATCATTATTAAGTCCCATGGCTAATGATGGATCACCATGCTGATTTAAGTTCGTGGCTGTGTATGTGCCTTTTGGTAAACCTTTTACAGACGAGTGCGGAACACCCATCCAAATCTGCCATTGGTCTAAATTTCCAGGCATTAAATCATGCCAGTCAGATGTCAGTTTATGTTCAATCACAGGTGAATTGCTAGGATCAGACAATAACTGACAAGCAGTAAGTGAGCTTAGCACGCAGAATGTGAGGGAAAGTTTAGTTATTTGATTTAGCGTTGTTTTGAGTGTTGTTTCGAGTGTCGTATTGAGCGTTTTTGTGAACATATGTGGCCTTCTTAGTTGGGCGAGTTTTTTAACTTAATAACTTAAGCACCCTAACAGAAAGCCGTCATATTCAGCAGTCTAACTATTCACAGATAAAATATAGATTTTAATACTATTAAGAAATAACTGTCATCTATCCAGCTACAACAAAGTTTTTACGAAACGCGGTCGGTGACGAACCGGTTTCTTGCTTAAAGGTACGTGAAAAATGATAAAGATCACAAAAACCACAACGTTCAGCGACTTGCTCTACCGAATCCCCCTCTAGCAATAATAATTGCTTAGCTAACTCGATACGTTTAGCCAATATGTAACGTTTAGGCGCAATATTAAAAGCCGCTTTAAACTTACGCGAGAAATGTTCTGGCGACATGTTCGCGTCTTGCGCTAACTCTTTAATGTCAGGCGGATTAGTCAAATTAGCGTTAATTTTATTAAGTGCTGGCAATAAAGACTGGTGTCTAAAACCCGCTTCATGAATTTCTGTTTGCTGAAACTGCTGAATAAAAGGCGCAACCAAGTTGAGCAAATGAATTTTACGATTAATAACACCACTAGGTTGCTTATCGTTAACGGCTGAAATTAATTTTAAAAAACTGGCCTTATATTCAGGTTTATCTGACACATCAATTTCAGCCGTTTGGCCGTATAGCATAAATAAGTCTAATTCAGCTTCTAAGGATGCTTGAAAATGCGTCCACAAAAAATGCAGTCCATCTTTAGTGCTATGTGAAATAAGTTGATAAGGTGGGATCAAATATAAATACCCTGGTTTCATAGTGATCTTCTTATCTTTAAATACCAACTCACCTTCACCAGACTCAATATAATAGATACGATTATAATGATTAATAAATTGATCACCTGCCCACTCACGACCAATTTGCATGTCATGAGCAGTATAAACATGAAATTTCACGTGACTAAAAAGATTGTCTGGCATCAAGTTTTCCCAGACAAATCCGCCTGATCCGGTTTCGTATTTTTCAGGTCTCATATTTTAACTCATCAAAAAAAATCAAATATCCAAAGTGGATTTTGTAAACAATCGAGGTAAAAAGCAATAGGAAATGCAAAATATACATCATAAAAAAACAAATATTTACCTAAATTAACGAAACAAATTTGGATAATAAATGGTTTTATCTTGGGCCATTCGCCTACGGAACAAACAACTCTGATTACTAGGTAATGGTTACAATTCGTTTAAAATAAAATCCACACAAATCTACCTACTGAGTAGGACAAATAGCTGCTATTTATTGCTATTTATGTCTATAATCAGATGAATAAATTTGATATTAGCTCCCCCACTAAGAAAAAATCAAAAACACACAAAACAAACCCAACTCCATCAATTTTTTAATTATTTACACTTATGTAACATTGTCAGCATCAAAATAGTTCGTGGTGTTGAAATGGACATTATTCAATTTTTTGGGCGTTTCCACGTCCTGGTTTTGCATTTACCCATAGGAATTTTGCTAATGGCAGCCCTGATGGAAATGCACACATCAATTACAGGTAAACAAAGAAATCCACTATTAAATCAAATTTGGTTATGGGGAGCGATATCTGCTATTGCAGCTTGTATACTCGGCTACATGCTCTCTTTAGGCGGTGGATATAATCCAGAAGCTGTCGATATTCATAAAGCATTTGGTATTTCAGTCGCGACTCTCTCCATCATCTGCTGGTTAGCCTTCTCCATTAAAAGCCAATTAAACAAACTCTTGGTTTTAGGCTTATCTGGTTTTCAATTGCTATTACTGTTCACAACCGGCCATTATGGCGCCAACATGACTCATGGTGAAACTTACCTCGTTGAGCATGCGCCTAATTTTGTACGGCAGATCGCAGGGTTTGAACCCCACGCAGCACCTCGCGAAAAAGTGACATCAATCGCCCAAGCTGATATTTACCTTGACCTTATTCAACCTATGTTTAAACAACGTTGTGTCAGTTGCCACAATGATTCAAAAGCAAAAGGTGGCTTAAACCTAGCGTCGGTCGACGGTATTGTAAAAGGGGGAAAAACAGCATCCACTTGGGGCAATGGTCAACTTGAAAACAGTGAGCTATATAAACGGATCAGCATAGATAAACATGATAAAAAGTTTATGCCGGCTGAAGGTAAAACGCCTTTAAGCGATGATCAAGTTGATGTTATCGCGTGGTGGATAAAAGCCGGTACGCCAACCTCTGGTTTAGTCGGCCCACAAAAAATTGCCGACCGCTACCAAGGCGCAATGGCTCGAGTTTTAGGTTTAAGTGCCAGCGCCGGAGCGTGGCCGCTAGCAAAAATAGCAACGCCTAATCCACAAATAATCACATCGTTAAATAACCAAGGGTTTATTGTTAAGCAGATTTCGCAAAAAGTAGCGCACTTAGATATTGACGCTTCAATTCGAGTTAAAAACCTACCCAATAGTGCAATACAAACGTTAGTCGACAATAAAACGGCTATCGCTTATCTCAACCTGTCTAAAACGCAGGTAACCGACGAGCAATTAGTGCAGATCGCACAGTTATCTAATCTCATTAAATTGCGACTCGATAGCACACAAGTCACTAGCCAAGGCATTGCAGCGCTCGCGGGTGCAAGCAACCTCACCTATTTAAATCTGTACGGCACGCAAGTTGATGATCAGGTATTTAGCACGTTAGCCACATTCCCTAAATTGAAAAAAGTCTTTCTAGCTGACACCAACATCAGCCTAAAAGCCGCCAATGAATTTAGTGAAAAGCATAGTGAAATAGCCTTAATTCATAACAAAGGGCTAAATAAAAAACCTGAACAAATAGCCCAAACCGCAGCCGAATAAGGCAAGGCAAAATTTATGAAAAATAACAACACAAATACAAAAGACCAAACTAGCCAAACGGTTAATCAAAGCAAACGTCAGTTTATTAAACAATCATCTGCGTTAAGTACCACCCTATTGTTGGCCGGCATGAGCCAAAGTGCCAATGCGCATGAACCACCACCTAAGCCGTTACCCAAAGCGGGGCGTAACCCGCACGGTAAAATTGTTGGCCATGGTGATTTTCAATACAAGGTAGATTATCACTGGGGGGAGCAAGACCGCAGCAAGTTCCCTGTCGAAAATAGTCATGGTTTAGATTTTGACTCCAAAGGCCGTTTAATTATGGTGACCGATAGCGATGTTAATAACTTCGTTATTTTTAACAAAGACGGCAAAGTATTAGATGCATGGGGCACACAACACCCAGGGGCGCACTCAGTTAAAGTGTCACGCGAAAATGGCGAAGACTTTATCTATATTGTTGATGGCGGCTGGATATTAGACAGAAACCGTCCTGATAACCAATGGAAAAATAAATGGACACGGCAAAGCGGTTTTGTTTCCAAATTAACGCTAGACGGTAAATTAGTTTACACATTAGGCCACCCGCTTAACTTAGGCATTTACGAACCGGGAATGCGTTTTCAGCCAACTGATATCACCATTGCCCCAAATGGTGATTTATATGTAACGGATGGTTACGGCTCTGACTGCGTTATCCATTATGATTCTAATGGTCGTTATATAAACCATTGGGGCGGTTGGAAAAACAAAGATAAAAAACTAAACCTGAAAAATACTCACGGGATCGCAGTAGATACCCGCGATCCTAACAGCCATCACTTATTAATAAGTTCTCGTGGTGAGCAAAAAATTAAGCAATACACACTAGATGGAAAATTATTAGGCGAAATTAACTTACCCGGCGCCTATGCCGGTGGGCCCGTATTCAAAGGCGAGCATTTTTACGCTCCGGTTTGCTGGTCAAAAATCGATGGCAAAATGGCGCCCAATTCTGGCTTTATCACTATTTTAGACAAGCACAACAAAGTTGTTTCTAACCCCGGCGGTACGCGCCCACATTACGAGAACGGCCAACTCACATCCATGCAAAGCACATGGGACGTATTCAATCACTGCCACGCTGTTGCAGTCGATGATGAAGAAAACCTGTATGTCGGCCAATGGAACAGCAACCAAATTTATCCCATTAAACTCGTTCGTGTGTAGGTTGAATTAGCATGAAAAACACTAATCATTTACAAACAAGCTTATTGATACCCCAGTTAAAGCGCACTTTTCAGCAAACATCGACAGCCAAGCCATATTGGTTATCACTTATTTTTGCTAGCACTCTAGTGGCGTGTGGCAGTCAAGACGACCAACAAACCTTTGCTGAGCCATTACCTGAGGTAGTCGACTTTAACTTTCACGTTAAACCCATTTTGTCCGACACCTGTTATTTGTGTCACGGCCTAGACGAAACCAACGCCAAAGGCGGCTTAAGCTTAGCCAGTTACGACAAAGCCACCAGCCACAAAACCGCAGAAGGAAAAATGGCACTGATCCCTGGCAATCCAGAAGACAGTGAAATTTGGCAGCGTATTTTATCTGATGATGAAAATACCATCATGCCACCGCCCTCTTCCAATCTCGTTTTGTCTGATCGCGAAAAAGCCATTATCAAAAAATGGATAGAACAAGGCGCCGAGTATAAAAAGCACTGGGCCTTGATCAAACCTGAACGCGCTAAAACCCCTACAGTGTCTAAAGTTGACTGGGTTAACAACGATATTGATAACTTCATTTTAAAACAAATTGAAGCCAAAGGTTTAACCCCGCAAAGCCCCGCAGATAAAGAAAGCTTGATCCGCCGAGCTAGCTTTGACTTAACCGGCTTACCGCCGACACTGAGCGAAATTGACGAGTTTCTCGCAGATGATTCTGCTAATGCCTATGAAAAATTAATTGATCGCTTGCTCGCAAAACCAAGCTTTGGCGAGCGCTTAGCCACAGAGTGGATGGATGTAGCCCGCTACGCAGACACCCATGGTTACAGCACCGACTTTTACCGCGACATGTCACCCTATCGCGACTGGGTTATTGACAGCTTTAATCAAAATCGTCCGTTTGATGAATTTATCACTTGGCAGGTCGCTGGCGACTTATTACCCAACGCGACCACTGAACAACGTTTGGCCACCGCCTTTAACCGCATTCACGCACAAAATGGCGAAGGTGGAATTGTCGCAGAGGAGTTTCGTGTTGAGTACGTCAAGGATCGTGTACAAACCATAGGCACTGGCTTATTGGGTTTAACCATGCACTGTGCACAATGTCATGATCATAAATACGACCCCATATCGGCCAAAGACTATTACTCTACATTTGCCTTTTTTAACAACATAGACGATTCAGGTCAGATTTCTTATGATCCGAACGACATTCCGGTACCCACGCTAAGATTACCTAACGCAGAACAGGAAAAGCAATTAACCAGCCTTGAAGCTGAAATAGCTAAGCAAAGTCAGTTAATTAACCAAACCCATTCGCTAAACAATGCCGAGTTTAAAAAATGGTTAGCCAAAGACCCATCGCTTGACAAAATCACTGGCGACGACGCGTTAATTGCCTACTACCCGTTCAGCAAAAAAGACAGTGTAAAATCAATTGCTGAAGTTAAAAACCAAGACCTAGCCGGTAAAGTCATTTGGGGCGCGCAGCCCAATGAAAAGAATGGGCCAGACATGGTGCATGAAATCAGCGAAGGCCGCCAAGCAATCGTGTTAAACGGTGACGACGCCCTGTATTTTCCTAAACTTAACGACTTTGACCGAGCTCGCCCGTTCAGTGTCAGTATTGATGTCAAATTACCAGACGACCTAGAAGAAGGTGTATTGGTGCACTACAACAAAGCTGGCGTTTTGTATAACTTTAAAGGGTTTGATTTTGGCCTAGAAAATAACCAATGGATTGTACGTTTAGCCCATACTGCCCCCTACAACGCCATTATTCTTAAATCTCAGCAAACAGTGCAACGCAATAAATGGTTAAACGTAACCATGACCTACGATGGCTCATCAAAAGCCGCTGGCACTAAATTCTTTGTTAACGGCCAAGAAATTGCCATGACTGTCGAGCGCGACAATTTATACAAAGACATCAAACATACTAAAGAAGGAGTGCTAAAAGAAATTGGCATTAAAGTAGGTGCTCGCTGGCGTAGCCGCGGGTTAAAAGGGGCTGTTGTTGACAACTTAAAGGTATATCAGCGCGACCTAACCGCTATCGAAATAGCCAACGCCAACCAAGTACAGGCACCAAGCAAAAGTGAGGCACTGTTAGCCTTATTTAATAGCCAGTACAACAAGCGCTATCAACAAGATGTCGCCAAGCTAACCCAATTGCGCCAACAACAAAACAGCTTAGCTGAAACCATTAAAGAAATCATGGTTATGGAAGAGCTACCCGAACCACGCCAAGCCTATATTTTAGAGCGTGGTAGCTATGCCTCGCACGGTGAGCCGGTGCAACCTGGGGTGCCAGAACGCGTATTTCCTTATGACCCAAGCTGGGGTAATCAACGCGACGGTTTAGCTAAATGGCTAACCCATCCCGATCACCCTCTGGTATCTCGCGTTGTGATCAACCGCTATTGGCAAATGATGTTTGGTACAGGATTAGTCCGCACACCGGAAGATTTTGGCAACCAAGGTCAATTACCCACGCACCCTGAATTACTAGACTGGCTAGCGCGTGAGTTTGTCGCCTCCGGTTGGAATGTTAAACACATGCTTAAGTTAATGGCGATGTCACAAACCTATCGCCAAAGCTCAATTGCCGATGCGCAACTAACTGAAATCGATCCAGAAAATAGACTGTATGCGCGTGGTCCCAAAGCACGCTTAACAGCTGAAATGATCCGTGACAATGCCTTAGCAGCCAGTGGCTTATTAGTCGATAAGTTAGGCGGTGAAAGCGTTAAGCCTTATCAACCCAAAGATATTTGGAAAATGAACAATATGGAATACAAACAAGGTGCAGGAGAAGAACTCTATCGCCGCAGCATGTACACCATACATAAACGCAGTGCTCCACCACCAAACATGACAGCATTTGATGCGCCAATGCGCAGCTATAGTGTCGGTACACGCCAACAAACCAGTACGCCGCTACAAGCTTTAGCCTTGCTAAACGACCCGCAAATTGTCGAAGCGTCACGCGTGTTAGCCAGCAAAGTTATGCAGCAAACAACGGATAAAACCGCACAACTGCGTACCATATACCGAACATTAACCAGTCGTAAAATCAGTGATGACGAATTAGCCATTGTCGAACAAATGTACCAAGACATGCTAAGCAGTTTTGCCAATAAATCAGAACAAAGTCACGAGTTACTCGCGATAGGTGAAGCCCAAGTGACAGGCGATAATATTCAAGCCGAACAATTAGCGGCTTTAACATCTATCACCAATATTCTGATCAACCACGACGCTACCGTTATTAAGCGCTAGGCATAAGCGAGGAGAACAATTATGTTTAATCGACGTCAATTTTTAAAAGGCGCCGGGCTTGCAACCGGCGCAGGTGTATTATCGGGTATACCTAACGCTGCATTTTCCAACGACAGTCAAGCGCAGAAAATGGCGCAGCAAGCTGTTAATTTAGATGGTGTATTAGGCCAACCTCACAAACCGGCAAAAGCCAAGCGAGTCATCTATTTATTTCAAAGCGGCGGGCCATCACAGCTTGAAACCTTTGATTACAAACCCGAGTTAGACAAACGTCACGGCCAACAATTACCCGATGAAGTGCGCGGTGATCAGGTATTAACGGGCATGAGCGCCCAACAAACGTCACTGCCGTTAGCTCGTTCGGTATTTGACTTTAAACAACATGGTGAATCAGGCGCTTGGGTCAGTGAATTACTGCCACATACCGCCAAAATAGTTGATGATTTATGTATTGTTAAATCTATGCATACGGATCAAATCAACCACGATCCGGCCATTACTTTTTTACAAACCGGTTTCCCGATTGCCGGACGCCCCAGCATAGGCGCTTGGTTAAGTTATGGTTTAGGTACCGACAACCCTAACCTACCGCCGTTTATTGTCATGGTGTCGGCCAACGGCGGCGGCCAGCCTTTGTATTCGCGTTTATGGGGTAATGGCTTTTTACCGTCAATACATCAAGGGGTGCAGTTTCAAGGCGGTGCCGATCCTGTACTCTACTTAAACAACCCACAAGGTTTAAGCAGCTTAGATCGCAAAGGCTTAATGGACCGATTCCGCCAATTGCAAGATATTCAGCATCAAAAATGGTTAGATGATGAAATACAATCACGCATGGCACAATATGATATGGCAGAGCGCATGCAAGCCTCCATTCCAGATGCTACCGATTTCAGTGATGAACCCGACTGGGTCTTTGACCTATACGGCCCCGATGCCAAAAAGCCCGGAACCTACGCCGCTAACTGTTTAATGGCAAGACGCTTAGCCGAGCGCAACGTTAAATTTATTCAACTGTATCATCAAGGCTGGGATCAACATGGTTGGTTGCCGGGCGGCATTAAAAAACAATGTAAAAACACAGACCAAGCCTCAGCAGCCTTAGTGCAAGATCTAAAAATGCGTGGACTACTCGACGACACCTTAGTGATTTGGGGCGGTGAATTTGGTCGCACCAACTACTCACAAGGTAAGCTGACAGAAACCAACTATGGCCGCGATCACCACCCAGGTTGCTTTACCATGTGGATGGCCGGAGGCGGTATTAAACCCGGCGTTTACGGTGAAACAGATGACTTCGGATATAATATTAGCAAAAACCCAGTACACGTATACGACTTCCAAGCAACACTCATGCACTTAATGGGAGTCGACCACGAAAAACTGACCTACAAATATCAAGGCCGCCGCTTCCGTTTAACCGATGTGCACGGTAAAGTGATAAAAGATATTTTGGCTTAAGCCACCAGTGCTGATGCCAATAAACTCAATTCAATAAAGCCAATAAGCTCAACATAGATAAACATCAAGTGTGTTGGGCTTTTTCATAACTTAGAAAATGGACTCACAACGCAATTTGCACCATGGTTAAGAGCATGGGGATAAATTTGCGTTGCTCTAATATTTGTATGGCCTAATTGTTTTTTTACTGTCGATGTAAAGAGCTATCAGAGGGAAGGCTCCCTAAGTCACAAATAAGGTGCGGCATGTAATTTTAAACTTGGCTCGATTAAGTAATTGGCTCATTTTACGGAATGTGGAATTGCTAATTGAAGACCAAATAAATTGATGCTAAGTTGCTGACCCTATTAAGAAATAATTAAGTGTTACTAAGATGACGTGACGATATTGTTAACATATCTGAGAGTGCTTGGTAATACGTTGTTATACCTAAATGGTGATTACTCTAACCATGGAAGATATTTATAAAGTCATCGCAAATAATCCAGATTACTTCGCTTGGGCATTCACATTAATTAATGTTTTCTGGGGGGCTTTTGTCTATTTCAATAAAAAACGCCATCAACGGGAACTTGTGAGCTTAAAGCAATCATTAGATTTAGATCTTGAACGGCGAAAAAAAGTCTTTGAAATGAAAACAAGTCAATATGAAGACTATTTCAAAAACATGGACAATATTCATAGTAAACATCAAAACGACTACCAGACTATCGTTTTACCTATTATCAATGAATTTAATTCATCGTATCAAAGAGCTTTAGCCGTAAATAATAATGAAGCAGCTACCGAAGCAACAATTAAGTTTAGTGAAGAAATAGGTAAATTAACTTACGATGGTTTTGAAGAACTACAAGCTATGCGCTCGCAAACAAATGCATTACGTTTAACTGCTAGCGATAAGGTAGCTAATCTATTAGATGAACTCCAAGAGCTTTACGAACAGCTTTTTAATATCTCAACAAAAATGGTTTCTGATCTCGTTCAAATAATCATGAATGGTGATCAAGCTCTTGCTCAGGAAAATCAACGTAAATTAAACGAGTTGGGAGGTATTACTAAGCAAAGGTCGGTTGAGTTACGCGAACAAATGCGCAGCGATCTTAAGCAAATTTAGGTATTAAGAATTAACAAAAAATCTATACAGGTAATCAATATTAATAAAGACCCCCATCTTTAAAAGTATTGATAACCTAAGCGAGAGCGGTAAGCTAAAAAACAAGTTCTGCCGCGTAGCGGCTTAGTTCAACAAGGCCATCAAGTGGAAGAATAAATATGTCTATGGAATTGTTCGTTATAGTAGCTTTAGATCAAGTTACAAATACTGAATCATTCAATAACAAAGCAAAAGAACATTCTGTTCCCATTGTATTTGAAGAAAATATTAACTTAATGAAGCACACTGGCTTTTTGCCTTCGACTACCAAAAGCCAAAAATCTGGTGTCGAGGTATATTCAATTAAATATACCGATATTGAGTCTATGCTACCACCAAATGAAGAACTAAAAATAACAAACCCTACAGTAATTACATTTCGTTGGGGTGGTGATTTTTTTGAAGGCGCTACAGCTATGTATGCGGCGGCTGTTTTGATAGCAAACAATAATGGTTTAGCTTTTGAGCCAATTAGCAACATGTATTTAGATAATACGCAGCTAATTGAAGGAGCCGAAGCAATGTTAAGCTACTCTCAGTAATCGGCACTTAACAAACGCATGGGCTAATAACAAGCCCCCCATCTTTAAAAGTAAACCAGTAACTTGTATTGAACATTACTGCTTATTCATACAACCCGTAACGCAGTTTAACGAGGCTAAGATAAACCCTAATTAAGGTATAAGATATTACAGCTAAAAAATGTAAGTTATATCTATTCTTGAATGAGATTTTGTTAACAATTTACCAAATTTCGGCTATCTTCGACGAAATACAGGAAAAAATGCAAAAACTTTAGCTGATAGGGTTCGCAATATACTGGCAATCGTATACAATCGAGCCATTAAAAGTATGCATCCTCTTGTAAAATAATATTATGAAAGCTAACAAAATTATCCCTGTACGCGAACAAATCGCAGATGTTTTACGTGCCGATATTATCTCTGGTGAACTTGCCGCTAACACTAAGTTAAACGAGCAACAACTTGCTGAGCGCTTTGGTGTTTCTCGCGGGCCAATTCGTGACGTATTGCTTAAGCTAACGAAAGAAGGTTTGTTAGTCAGTAAAAATAATATTGGCTCTTCTGTTAGTGCGCCACTAACACATGACATGCAAAAACTCAGTGTTGATTTACGTCGTAAAATTGAAGAATACGCCGCTAAACATTTAGAGAAAACCCTACTAGATAAAGATGTAGAAGCATTAGAAGAAATCATTGAGCGCATGCAAGGTCACTTCGACCGCGAAGAGTTTACTGAACTCACCATGGCTGATATCGAATTTCACCAGTACTACGTTAAGCTAGCCGGTGGCGAAGATTTAGTTAACTTATGGTATCCGATTGTTATGCGTATGCGCATGAACTATAAGCGTATTGAAACATCACAAGAATTAGTTGACGAGCACAGAGACATTTTAGAAGCGTTAAAAGCCCGTGACTCTAAAGCCGCTATCGCTGCTATTCGCAAAAACATCAAATAAACGCTGCGTTTATTCTCATTTTAAAAGCAGTCTCATTTTAAAAGCCGTTGCCAAACTCGCAACGGCTTTTTTGATCATAAATAACTAACCTTACCTACCTCACCTTTAGGCTGATTTGACAATCAATATGCTTGAGAAATTGATTAACGATAGTCGGTAAATTAATTTCGGTTACAGCTGAGCTGTCCACCTCCACCAATAAATCACAATTATCCAGTTCGAGATTTTGCCTAACAAAATACAAGGTGATCTCATCAAAATTCATGGCGTTTAATGGAATTAGCCCTACACAAAAACGCGGATCATCCGTTGCTTCATAACAAGCTCCCTCTATCTCACGACTCAGCATAATAGCCTGCATTTTATCTAAATGCTTAATACGAAAATTAACCAAAGCGGACAAACTCACCTACTCTTAGCAATATAAAAAACATTGTTTGTACCTTTTCAATAAAGAAATGATCAGTTGAATCACTCGCATAATTTACTATCACTCGTGATGCTTTTAACCATATTTAGATTAAATAAACAACTTCAGGCTGAGCTTGTCGAAGTCTTATTACTTTCTAATTTACCGACACTTCGACTGCTTCGCGCTCAGTGTGAAAGTGATCACCAATTTTTTCAACTAATCAAAATTAAATTGAAAAAGTGCTAGCTTACTTATTTATAGCGAAATAAACAGTAAAAATGGCGTAAAAACACCAATAGACAACGCTGTCATTTTAATTGATACTAAAATAACAGCCAGCATAAACACTTATCGGAGTCAGAATGCGTTCAATTTTAATTTGTGGTGGTGGAACCGCAGGATGGATGACAGCCGTCTACCTGAGTCACTTATACAATCGATTTGAACAAACAGTCAGTATAGAACTCATTGAAAGTTCAGATTTACCGCCCGTAGGGGTTGGTGAAGCCACTGTGCATAGTATCCGCCATTTTTTCGATATGGTCGGTATTAATGAAGCCGAGTTTTTTACGGCAACCGACGCCACCTTTAAATTAGGTATTGAGTTCATTAACTGGAAGCAAGCGCAAAAAGGGAAAACCCACAGTTACTGGCACCCTTTTGATATGCAAACCGCTGAGATAGCGGGTGATAATTTAGCGCAATGTTGGCTGGATAACTTAGCGCATACCAAGCATGATTACGCTCATAGCGTTTCCATATCGCCTTACCTATCTGCTGCCCACAAAGCCCCTAAAACCATTGACATGCCAGCGTATCAAGCCCCTATCCCCTACGCTTATCACTTTGATGCTGGAAAATTAGCGACCTTTTTAAAGTCCATTGCCTTAAAACGTGGGGTTAAACATACAATTGGGGCGATTGATAAAGTCATTCAGCACAATGGTATTATCCAAGCCATTCAAACTAATATTGCAAACAAACAGGCTGACTTTTACTTTGATTGCACAGGTTTTCGTGGCCTTTTAATTAATCAACTCAGCGCCAATAATTGGTTAAGCTTAGAAGATGAACTGCCGTGCAACCGTGCTTTAGCTATTCAAACGCCATACCCAGACCAGCAACAGCCAGCCACCCATACGCAAGCGATTGCCATGCAACACGGTTGGCGCTGGCGAATTGGTTTGCAAAACCGCGTTGGCAATGGCTATGTTTTTAGCGACAAATACTGTAGCGAAAGCCAAGCAGAACAAGAGCTTAGGCAGGATCTCTTACAAAACAATACTAAACTAGGCCGTGACGCTGAATTTAAACTCTTAAAAATGCGCATTGGCCATCGCCAACAAACGTGGATCAACAACTGCTGCGCAATTGGTTTATCGTCGGGTTTTATTGAGCCGCTTGAATCAACGGGCATTTACCTAATTGAGGCAGGGTTAAGGCTTTGGGGAGAATACACGCGCTTTCATGACTTTAGTCAATTAAGCAAAGCAACCTCATTGCTACCCAACCAATATAACCAAATATTACGCGATATTTATCAAGATCTTAAACGCTTTATCGTATTACATTATGTATTGAGTGATCGACAAGACAGTGAGTTTTGGCGCAGTTGGCAACAGGTATTAAACCAAGACGAGGTTTTACAGCAGCAACTGGCTGTTTGGCGTTATAAACCAGTCGAGGCTAGCGACTTTTTCGCAGCCAAAAGCCAGTTGTTTAATGAAATTAACTACCGCTTTGTATTGTACGGCATGGGACACTTACCCACGCAGACGGTCACGCAAACAACCAAGCAGTCAGCAAGCCAAGTTCCCGCGACACGTGGCAGTAGTCATCAACAAAACCAACTCAATTTATTAAAGCAATTGAATCAGTTTTGTTTAAAGCAAACACAAAAACACCCAGATCAAATGGCCGTATTAAACAGCTTTAAATCGATTAAAAGCTAAGTCGACTCGCGCACGACCAATTGCGGCTCAAAACTAATATTTTCGCAGGCTTGCGGCTGTTTTTTATTGGCTTGTTGTAAAGTTCTGAATAACAGCTCGGCGGCCTCGTTAGCAATATCCTGAGTTGGCTGGGCTGCCGTGGTCAATTTAGGCCATGTTTGACGAGAAAACGGGTTATTCTCAAAGCCAGCGATAGCAATGTCGCTGGGTACATCTAAACCATTTAATCGCGCGGCAAACAGAGTTCCAGCCGCAATTTCGTCGTTACAAGCAAATACCGCACTTGGCTTGGCCGATTTAGCCAGCATAGCTTTGCAGTTTTCAACGCCTGATTCAAATGAGTACTGGCCGCTATACACCCACTCAACATCAGCAGAAATATTATGATCAGCTAAAGCCGCTTTGTAACCGGCTAAGCGCTCAGCTGTCGATTGATGCTCTTCATCCCCACTAAAAAATGCAATAGCTTGATGGCCTTGTGCAATTAAATGCTCAGTAATTTGATATGCGGCTGTGCGGTCATCAACAAATACACAAGGTGTTTCAGTAGCATAAGGCTTGCCAGATAACACACGTACCATATTTACGTCGGCCTCGGTTAGCATTTGAATAACATCCTGCATTTCAGACAATGGCGGCGTTAAAATTAAACCCGATGCCCTTGACTGGCGCAGCATCTCTTTTAATTCATCTAATAACGAGTCCGATTTACTGTTAATTGGGTGGATCAACAATTCATAATGTTTTTCACGACAAGCGTTCAAAATACCTTGTTGCATATCAATAATGTAATAAGCATTGGGATTGTCATACACAAACCCCACCACATAAGATTTACTGGCCGCTAAACTTCTTGCCGACTGGTTGGGTTGATAATTTAATTGCCGAACCGCCTCTCTTACTTTGTCTTGCGTATTTTGTCTGACACTGGGCTCGTTGTTAATAACGCGGGATACAGTCTTAATTGAAACGCCAGCTAATTTGGCAACATCGTTTATCGTAGCTTTCATCGTTTTTGGGTAATTCCTTAGGGTCGACTATATTTTGCCTATGCACGCAATATCTTTCAAACAATAACTGAGTTATCGGTAAAAACCTATGAATTCCTCTTAGAAACAAGCGATTAACAAAAAAACAACAAAATAATTTGAAAAGGCAATTGACAACGCTGTCATTTGATTGCTATAAATAATGACATCGCTGTCATTTAATGAATTGTATAGTCAAAGCGATCAGGTTTTAGGGGAAGCCGTCAAGCTTCGAGACCCCATGAGCATATGCTCTATTATGTGATTGGGGCGAGTAAGCGCTGACAATAAATCATAAGACCTGAGCGAGAAGACTATAGTTTTGGCAGGCGCGTTTAAAGACACTTAAACTAAGGGCACAAAACATGAAACAACTCAAATTAACGCCAATCACTCTTGCTGTAAATGCAGCATTACTTACCGGACTAGCATATACAGCGCCAGCCTTGGCCGCTGAACAAACTGCAGAAGAAGAAATAGAAGTCATTGCAGTTAAAGGGATCCGCGCTAGTGCCAAAGCCAACTTAAATACTAAGCGCTTTGCCGACTCAATTGTTGATGCGATCACCGCAGAAGATATTGGTAAATTTCCAGACAAAAACGTCGCCGAATCATTGCAACGTGTAGCTGGTGTATCCATTACTCGTGATTTCGGTGAAGGTGAAAAAGTCTCTATTCGTGGTACAGCGCCACAATTAAACAACACCTTGTTAAACGGCCAAGCCGTAGCCACAACCAAATGGTGGGCACTAGAGCCTTCTTCACGCAGCTTTAACTTCTCTTTATTACCGTCTGAACTGGTTTCAGCGTTAGAAGTTTACAAATCACCCGAAGCAAAAATCGACGAAGGTGCTATTGGTGGTACTGTTATTTTAAGAACCCGCAAACCGTTAGATTTAGATTCTGGTACAATTTATGGCTCGGCCGGTGTGCGTTACAACGACAAAACAGAAAGTTCAGATCCGCAATTTTCTGGGCTTTTTAGCTGGAAAAACGAAGACGAAACCTTTGGTATATTAGCGTCTATTATTCAACAAGGCCGCGAACAACGTCGTGACGGTTTAGAAGCCTTTGGTTGGTTT
Source organism: Saccharobesus litoralis (assembly GCF_003063625.1). NCBI lineage: Bacteria > Pseudomonadati > Pseudomonadota > Gammaproteobacteria > Alteromonadales > Alteromonadaceae > Saccharobesus > Saccharobesus litoralis. The sequence goes on from NZ_CP026604.1 coordinate 4,618,694, forward strand.
GACGCTACCCGCGCCGATACCGCAGCATCTGTTGGTAAATCAATTCCAGGATGGGACTACGACACCAATACAGGTAAAACAGCCTCATGGAACTGGGGCATGGGTTCAGCCTACTTTGACCAAGAGCGTGATCGTTTAGGCTTAAACTTAACCGCGCAAATGCGTCCATCAGACAACTTGGATCTCACCTTAAATATTGTTGATTCTGAGCTAAAACAAACCAATACCAATAATAACTATATTTCGTCGCACGGTTGGGCTGCCTATATGCCATGTACGCCGTGGGATCCAGCCTCAGACTTTGAATTATGTGCCGGTATTGAAGACTATACCCTAACCGATCCAAGTGGTGTTGCCGCATTAACCAAATACACCATAGGCAAAAATGGTCATGGCGATTATCAACTTAACCAAATGAATGAATCCCTAGCTCGTGTTTCAACCCTAACAACACAAGTTATTGATTTAGAAGCGAATTACACCGGCGATAACTACACCATTCACGCCCAAGTTGGGGTAACAGAAGCCAACGGTGGTTATGATCGCGAAGATTTGGTTAACTTTGGTCATGCGTCAGGTTCAAACATCGAAATCTACGACAACGGTTTAATTAACTTCTCATTCCCAACTGAGTTAGGTGGATTGCCGACCGACTCATACGCAGGTTTTGACTTCCGTCAGTATCGTTGGAATTCTCGCCCTGAAGTAGACAAAGAAACCTATGCTCAAGCCGATTTTAAATACGAGCTTGATGGAGATGTTATCTCGTCAATTGAAGTTGGGGTTAAATTCCGTGACAAAGAACATTCGCAATCGGGTGTCACAACAGAAACTCAAGATTACTCAGCGTTAATCGACAATGCAGATACCAGTAAATATGATGGTGCAATGTCACCTGACTTACATAGTAGTGTAGCTAATGCGGGTACTTTAACTCGATACGCCACTATTGATATCGACAAAATTCGCGCAGATGCCGATAAAGTCAGCGGCATTACACCTACTATTGATTACGGCAATGTATATCAATTAACCGAAGATATTACAGCCGCTTATGTGCAAGCGAACCTAGATATGGGTGAGCTAAAAGGTAATGTCGGTGTGCGTTTAGTGAATACCGAGGTTACGTCCGCGGCATACGAATTAAGCGACAATACTTGGTTTAGTGAAAGCTCTAGCTATAGTGATGTGCTACCGTCATTAAACTTATCTTACAGCTTAAGTGACGATTTAATTATTCGTGGTGCGGCGTCTAAAACCATGTCGCGCGCCAACTACGCTGATTTAGCCGCCACTCGAACACTTAGCGCTAACTTAACAGGCAGCGGCGGTAATACCGAATTAAAACCTTACGATGCCACTAATTTCGACTTATCTGTTGAATGGTATTTTTCAGACGAAGGCTTGTTGTCTTTAGCCTTGTTTAATAAGCAAATTGATTCATTTATTTTCAATTCAGCTGAACAAGCAACGCTTAGCTACGACTGTGACCAAAGCGGCAGTATTGAACCAGGTGAAACCTGTATTTTCACTATGACTCGTCCTAATAACGGTGCAGAAGCGAAAAACACAGGTATTGAAGTCAGCTTCCAAATGCCAATTGGCGAATACTTTGGTGTGGTAGCTAACTACACGTATTCAGACGCCGAAGGCAAAAATGCAGCAGGCGACACGATCGATTTAGCGGGTAATTCTAAAAATACTGTCAACCTAACGGGTTATTTTGAGAATGATAATATTTCTGCTCGCGTTGCTTATAACCAACGTAGTAGTTATCTAACTGGCTTTACCTTTGGTGGCGCGAATACGGCCGATGCTTACTCACAACTAGATGCATCAGTTTCGTATAACCTTACTGATAACTGGTCGGTAACGTTAGAAGGTCAAAACTTAACAGACTCTGAAGTCTTCCATTATCAAGGTCAAAAGTACCGCCCAATTGGTTTGTATACCTTTGGTCGCAGTTACTATGTTAGCACCAGTTTTAACTTCTAAACCAAGCTGAACTGTAAATTAATGTGTGTTGGACAAGGATGTCTGTTCTCTTTGTAACATTCTTTTTGCCCGCTACGTTCGACTATTAACTAGCGGGTATTTTTTTCTAATAACGAGGGTAACAAAATGCAACGTTTAGGCTTGTTACTGACTTTATCCATTTTTGCACTAAGCGCCTGTAAATCTTCAAGGCATAATCCGGTTCAACGATTGGCAGAACAACTCGCGGTTCAGTATCAAGTTATCACCAATCGCGCCGATGAAACTTGTCCCAAACAATACGCCGGTGGTGCTTGTTTTCAAGGGCAAATTAGTTTGCAACTGCCATACGAATATACCAATAGCGATTGGCAAATTTACTTTAGTCATGTAGCTCCCATTCGCAGCGAGTCCAGCGAGTTATTCGATATTATTCATATCAATGGTGATCTGCATAAAATCCAGCCTACTGCAGCGTTTAACGGTTTTCTAAACCAGCAAACCTATAAAATACAATTTAAAGCAGATTACTGGCACTTATCCAATTTCGACGCTATTCCCAACTATTTTATTGTCTCAGGCGAAGGCCAACCAGAATTAATCCGCTCAACCAAGGCGCGCATTGACCAACAAACAGGGCAAGAAATCTTGCCGTTTGTTAAACCAATAAGCGACTATGAAAGCCAATTTAAACGTACCCCTGATGATAAAACGCTATGGGCTACGCCACAAAATATTTATCAAGCCAATGCTGACAGGCTATTAGATGAGCAACTCATAAACATTCAACCGTCAACAGGGTTAACCGCGGCGAACCGCGTTATTCCCAATGTAAAGCAACAACAAATTGGCCAAGGTTTTATAAACCTGCAGCGTGGCTTTAGTATTAGCGCACAAGACCAAGCTCTATATGCCGAATTAAGATCGGCCTTTTTCCGCTTAAATTTGGTCGGTTTTAATAATATTGCCAGCGGCTTACCACTCACCTTTGAACGCCAAAGCCAATTACCGGTTGAAGCCTATCAACTCGATATTACGAAGCAAGGCATCAAGATTAACTACACTAACTTGCAAGGGGCTTTTTATGCTATTCAAACCCTAGCAAATTTAATCGATATACAAGATAGCTCGCAGCTAGCAGTACAAAAGATTACAGATGAACCACGATACGATTTTCGCGGTTTACACATTGATGTTTCACGCAATTTTCATGGTGTTAACCAAATCAAAAAGCTAATTCGCGAAATGTCGGCTTATAAGCTCAATTCTTTGCATTTGCATTTGGGGGACGATGAAGGCTGGCGAGTTGAAATTCCTGGCTTGCCCGAGCTAACCGAATTAGGCGCTAACCGCTGTTTTGACCCACAAGAAAACCAATGCTTGCAAGCTCAATTAGGCAGCGGGCCGTATAAACAAACTCAAGTTAACGGTTTCTATTCAGTCGATGAATATATCGATTTACTAAAATACGCCAAAGCGCATTTTGTCACTGTGCTACCCTCATTTGACATGCCTGGCCATTCTCGGGCGGCGATCAAAGCCATGGAAAAACGCTATCGCGACTACATGGCCAAAGGGCAAACCGCATTAGCCACCGAATATTTGCTGAGTGACTTTGCCGATAAAACCCAATATGAATCGGTACAATTTTATAGCGACAATACAATCAACGTTTGTATGCCCTCTGCCCTGCACTTTGTCGATAAAGTGGTTAGCGAGCTGGCTCAACTTCACCGCCAAGCTGGAGTTAAGCTAGATAAGTATCACATTGGTGCCGACGAAACTGCTGGCGCATGGGTTAAATCGCCTATTTGCCAACAGCTAATGGCGCAAGACCCAAGCTTAACCGGCGAAAAACTTGGCGCGCGATTTGTTGAACAAGTTGCCAACCAACTAGCCCAAAAGGGCATAAAAGCCGCTGCATGGAGTGATGGCCTAAGTCATGCAAATGCCAACAACTTGCCTAACGAAATTCAAAGTAATGTGTGGAGTACCTTGTTTTGGAATGGCCACCAAACTTTACACGATCATATCAACAAGGGCTGGCAAGTTGTGGTATCAAATCCGGATGTAACTTACTTTGATTTTCCCTATGAAGCCCATCCAGATGAACGCGGTTACTATTGGGCATCTCGCGCGACTAATACCTACAAGGTATTTCAATTTATGCCAGACAATACCCCAGCCATGGCAGAAGTTTGGCACGATAGACAAAACCAACCATACTCAGCCGATGATAGTCAAACGAGTATCACCAATGGCCAACGTGCCGCCGGACTACAAGCCCATTTATGGAGTGAAACTACGCGACTAGATGTCACAGTAGATTATTTACTCTTCCCTCGCCTACTCGCTTTAGCGGAACGAGCTTGGCATCAGGCAGATTGGGAACTGGCCTATCAACCCAACCGCCAATACAGTCAGCAATCAGGCTATCTAACCCAGCAAGATCAGCAACAGCGTGACCGAGATTGGCAAATGTTTAATCAGGCGCTCAGTCGCGAACTGGCTAAATTAGAAAAAGCTCAAGTGCAGTATCGTGTCGCCACGCCAGGCGCTAAATTGCAAGCGGGTCAACTGTATATGAACCATATACTGCCAAAAACCCAGCTGCAATATCGGATTAACCAAGGTGCTTGGCAAGACTACAACCAGCCAGTTAAGGTAAATGGCCAAGTTGAGGTGCGCGCCAAATCGCAGTTAGGTACTTTCTATAGTCGCACTGAGGCGCTTTAGCAGGCTCAGCATAAAAGTCCATGCAAATGTTTGATTTTGCATGGGAAAATATGAATACAAAAGTCTGTATTACATTAGCGCAGCACTCTCTGTTGCAAAAACGTAACGCTGTTCAGCGAAATAACAAGCAGCAGAAAAGTAACTAAAAAGTATTAGTCAAAGCGATCAGGTTTTAGGGGAAGCCGTCAAGCTTCGAGGCCCCATGAGCATATGCTCTACTATGTGATTGGGGCGAGTAAGCGCTGACAATGAACCATAAGACCTGAGCGAGAAGAATATAGATAAAAACCGACAAAAACTTTGACAAGTTAAGTTAGGTTTGCCAGAATTAAATGACAGCGCTGTCATTTATCTAAAAAGATAACCGACGCGCCAATCTAAATTAAGTAAAAGTGAGAAGCACAGTGGCTGATCAGAAGTATATTATCGGTGTAGATGGTGGCGGAACAAAATGTCGAGCCAGACTCTACTGTACTGTTCAAGGTTTTCTTGGCACGGGCCTAGCGGGCCCTGCTAATCCAGCCAGAGACTTTGACTCTGCCATGCAATCTGTCATTGATGCATGTCAGGCTGCTATTCAAAACGCTAACTTACCTCAGTTAAAGCTTGACCAAGTTCACGTAGGAATGGGGCTAGCTGGGGTCAACCTTGCCTCGGTTAAGCAAAAAGTTTTAGCTTGGCAACATCCGTTTAAATCGCGTTTTGTCACCACGGATTTACACATCGCTTGTATTGGCGCGAACGACAATCACGAAGGCGCTGTCATTATTGTTGGAACAGGCTCTTGTGGCTTAGTGGTAAAAGACAATGAATTTAGTCAACTTGGCGGCCATGGTTTTCCCGTGGGTGATTACGGCGGCGGCGCTTGGTTAGGTTTTGAAGCGATTCGATACGCATTACGCGCTATGGATAACTTAGCCCCTTCTAGTTCAATGATTACGCGCATTCTCAGCTATTTAAATTGCAGTAATGCCAATGACGTAGCCGAGATCATGCTTAACGCACGTCCTGCTGATTTTGCCAGATTGGCGCCGTTAGTTTTTGATGCCGCCGAAGATGGTGATGAAGCTGCGCGATCTATTATCCAAACCGGTGCTGAGCAAATCTCTGAACTCGCTCGCCAACTGTTAGCCAAACATCCTAGCCGCCTGTCAATGATAGGAGGCGTTTCCGAACGTATTAAATCTTGGCTGGCCGACGATGTAGCCAAGCATATTCAAACGGCAGTCTATCAGCCTGATTACGGCGCCGTATTTTTTACCCTAAACCAATTTAAAAACTAGTCGCATATTTTGAGGTTAAACATGACAACAACCATCATGGAACAAGAAGCTCGCCAAACACCGAGCTTGATCCGAGACCAGTTAAAAAACAACCAAGCCAAAGCCCAAGCTTTAGGTGAAAGTATTAGAAATAACCCACCTAAATTTGTTTATATCATAGGTCGAGGCTCGTCCGATCATGCTGGGGTATTTGGTAAATACTTAATAGAGATAGAGGCCGGTATCACAGTTGCCCATGCCGCACCATCGGTCGCCAGTGTTTATGATAAACAACTCGATTTATCTAACACACTCGTATTAGCGATTTCGCAATCAGGTCGCAGCCCAGATATTTTGTCGCAATTAGCCATGGCTAAAAATGCCGGAGCGACTACAGTCGCCTTAGTTAACGACGAAACTTCGCCGTTAGCTGAACAAGCCGATTTTTTAATGCCTTTAGGAGCGGGAGAAGAAAAGGCCGTTGCCGCAACAAAAAGTTACTTGTGTACGCTGTCGGCTATCACGCAAATTGTTGCTCATTGGACTCAAAATCAAGCCTTGCTAGATGCGCTAGACGCGCTGCCTGAACAGCTACAAGCCGCGATTGATGCAGAGCGCCAATTAACCACCCAGCAATTTCAAGATGTTCACAACTGCGTGGTATTAGGACGCGGTTTAGGTTATGCCGTTTCACGCGAAATCGCCTTAAAGCTCAAAGAAGTCTGTTCTATTCATGCTGAAAGTTACAGTAGCGCCGAATTTGTGCATGGTCCTATCGCTTTGGCCGGTAAACGCATATTGGCGTTAGAAATTGACGTGCACGATGAATCTCGGCCATATCATCAAGAGCAAATTATCGATTTACAAAAGCGTGGTTCTAAGATAATTCATTTAAATCAGGTAGATACAAATTGCCATCCGCGCACTGCGCCTTTGTTGGTATTACAAAAGTTTTATGTGGATATCGCCACAGTCTCAACCGAGCTCGGCTATAATCCGGATGCACCTCAAGGTTTAAATAAAGTAACTCGGACACAATAAGCATGAAACAACACTACCGCCCTACTCGCTTTTTTAACGGTCAAGGTTTTATCGACAATGCAGTGATCAGCGTCGAAAACGGCGTTATCTGTGGCATTGACGTAGCAGAAAATGAAGTTGCTGAAAATCTAACAAGTAAGGCAACGAATAACGCCATAAATCCACAAGACATAACCCGCTTAAATGGCACCTTGGCACCCGGTTATATCGACGTGCAAGTCAATGGTGGCGGTGGTGTACTGTTTAACAATCAGCCAACGCTTGCCAGCTTACAGGCCATGTTCAATGCTCACCGCCAGTATGGCACAACCGCGTTGCTACCCACCTTGATCACAGATGATATTGATGTGATGCAACAAGCAGCAGACGCGGTAGCGCAAGCCATTAAACAGCCTTTATCTGGCATAGTGGGTATTCACTTTGAAGGCCCACATTTATCCGTACCGAAAAAAGGCGTGCATCCCGCGCAACATATTCGCCACATTAGCGATCAAGAATGGCAACTATTTTCGCGCAACGACTTAGGTATTAAAAAAGTCACGTTGGCGCCAGAAGCGGTTAGCCCTGAGGAGATCCAGCGCCTGACAGAGCTTAACGTTATTGTGAGCTTAGGCCATAGCAATGCCACCTATGAGCAAACTCAAGCGGCATTGGCGGCAGGCGCGACCGGCTTTACTCACTTATTTAACGCCATGTCGCCATTAACCAGTCGCGAGCCAGGGGTAGTAGGGGCTGCACTGGCTGCGCAACAGACCTATTGCGGCATTATTATTGACCATCATCACGTACACAGTACCAGCGCCAACTTAGCTTATCGCCTAAAAAGTGCAGACAAGTTAGTTCTCGTGACCGACGCCATGGCATTAATTGGCAGTAAGCAAAGTCATTTCAATTTATTTGGCGAACAGGTTGCATTGCAAGGTGACAAGCTAACTATTGATACTGGGCAACTGGCCGGTTCTCATTTATCCATGCAGCAAGCCGTGCAAAACAGCGTTAACGATTTACACATCGAACTAGGCGATTGCTTAAAAATGGCCAGCCTAACCCCAGCCACATGGTTAGGTTTAGACGAGCAAATGGGCAAAATTGCCGTAGGCTATCGAGCCGATTGGGTATTACTTAATGACGATTTATCCGTACAACAAACTTGGGTTGCTGGCCAAGCCAGCTAATCACATTTCCATATGATTTAGGAGCAGAACAATGCAATTGGCAACTCTCGATTGGGCCATAGTGATCAGCATTTTGGCATCCACCATGCTGATCGGTTTTTTAGTAAGTAAGCGCGCCTCCAAAAACTCTGCTTCTTATTTTCTAGCTGGCCAAAGCATGCCTTGGTGGCTATTAGGCATTTCCATGGTGGCTACGACCTTCGCCGCTGATACGCCCAACTTAGTCACCGACATTGTGCGCTCGCAAGGCGTAGCGGGTAACTGGGTGTGGTGGGCCATGTTACTAACTGGCATGCTAACAACTTTTGTGTACGCTAAATTGTGGCGACGTTTAGGCATTACTACAGATGTTGAATTTTATGAGCACAGGTACACAGGCAAACCCGCGCGCTTTTTACGTGGCTTTCGTGCCTTGTATTTGGGTTTGTTTTTCAACGTAATGATCATGGCCAACGTCACCCTAGCCGCAGTGAAAATTGGTAGCGTTTTATTTGGTATTGACCCCACCATGGTGATTGTTCTTGCCTGTGTGATCACGGTTATTTTTTCTACCTTAGGCGGCTTTTTAGGCGTACTGATCACCGACATGTTACTGTTTGTGGTCGCTATGGTTGGCTCCATTTTAGCAGCCTACTTTGCGGTTAATCACCCTGAAGTTGGTGGCCTGAGTCAAATGTTGCAACATGAAGTTGTCAGTGAAAAATTAGCTTTTTTACCGGATTTTTCTAACCCTGATTTATATATTCCATTGCTTGTTATCCCGCTACTTGTGCAATGGTGGAGCGTATGGTACCCAGGCGCGGAACCGGGCGGCGGCGGCTATATTGCCCAGCGCATGCTTGCAGCCAAAGACGAAAACCACGCACTGGCGGCATCAGCCTTCTTTAATTTATGCCACTACGCGGTGCGCCCTTGGCCTTGGATTTTAGTCGCTTTGGCTTCAATTATTGTCTTCCCTGATTTGGCAAGCTTAAAAGCGGCATTCCCTAACGTACCTGCTCATTTAGTGAAAGACGATTTAGCCTATTCAGCCATGTTAACTTTCTTGCCTGCGGGGGTATTAGGTTTGGTTGTCGCGTCGTTAGTGTCAGCTTATGTTTCCACTATCTCAACCAGCTTAAACTGGGGTGCCTCTTACTTTGTAAACGACTTTTATAAGCGCTTTGTAAAGCCCGATGCCGACGACAAACAACAAGTTTTGGTTGGCCGCATTGCAACCGTAGTGCTTATGTTATGCGCCAGTTTAATGGCGTTATTACTGGAAAATGCCTTGCAAGGATTCCGCTTACTATTAACTATTGGTGCAGGTACAGGTTTACTCTTCTTATTACGCTGGTTCTGGTCACGCATTAATGCATGGAGCGAAATTTCAGCCATGATCTTTTCCTTCCTTGTCAGTATGTTTTTCGAGTTTGGACCATTTAGCGATTTACTTGGTTGGCAAAAAATGCTGTTGAGCGTGGGCGTAACCACCTTAGGCTGGCTATCTATCACTTTAGTTACCCAACCCGAGTCTCAAGAAACCCTCAATGCGTTCTGGAATAAAATACAATTCAGTCGCACAGACTTAGTCAAAGGTTTATTAATCGCCCTTGCCGCAACAATAGGGGTTTATGCTGCCCTATTTGCAACAGGCTTTTGGTTGTACGGTGAAATAGTTAACGCAATTGTATTAACCTCTATTGCGGCAATAACTGGTGTTATTACTTTTAAATATGGGCTTAAACCAAGCTAGTTTTTGTAGGTTGCTGATGAGCTAGCGAGGCCAAACAAAGCCAAAGTAATGTTGGGCTTCATTCGTCATCTCAACCTACAGATAAAAAGAATCACCCTCCCTGTGAGTCCTTATCCCTAAGAGCTTAGTGCCTCGCTGAGCTTGGCTGGGAGCCTCGAGTGTGCTTACTCGACCAGTCTTATGACTGGTTTTTTTCGTTTCAGGTAAGAAAAACAACCGTTCATTTTTCACTCAATTTTTATTGACATTCCCTCTGATAGAAACAATAATGACAACGCTGTCATTATTGTTAAAATGACGTAAAATTTAAGTTGAGGAGGCGCCATGATCACTCTCAAAGCTAAAGTCTGGCTATTAATAGCTGCAATTCTAATGTGTTTATTTGGATTAATGTCCGTTGGCTTATTTACATTAAAAGTTGCCAGCGACTCTGATAATCAAGCCCGAGTTAAACAGTTATTTCGCTCAACCTACAGCACAGTACAAACACTTGAAAAACTCGTAACCGACAACACCATCAACCTTGAAACCGCTCAACATATCGCTCGCCATTTATTACGCAACAATATTTACCACCAATCAGAATATGTATATGTAGCTGACAAAAAGCTTAATTTTATCGCCACGCCATTAGATCCTCAGCTACATGGCACCAGCTTTCACGAATTTAAAGACAGCCATGGGCAAAGTGTCGGCACTATTATGCTTAATGCGGTACGCAATAATAAAAATAAACAGGATATTGCCGAATATGAATGGACGCAAAAGCAAGCCGATGGCTCAACTGAAAAGAAACTATCGATTGCTAGACAAACCTCAGACTGGGGTTGGTACGTAGGGACTGGGATCGGCTTTGATGAAGTCAACGCCCGTTTTTGGCAAACCGCGCGTTGGCAATTAACCATTTGTGTTGTACTCACCTTAATCTTAGGTGCGACATTGCTCTACTCCGCCAATCGAATACTGAATATCCTAGGCGGTGAGCCTAAAGATGTTTTGTATCATGTAAGTGCCGTTGCCAAAGGTGATTTAACCGTCGATCATCAATTAGTCGTTGCAACAGAGCGCAGTTCCATATTGGGCTCCACCTTAACTATGCGCGAAACCCTAAGCCAAATCATGCAAAATGTCAGGCAGGTTGTCTCCAGTCTCAATCATCAAACCCATGATTCAGAGCAACGCTCTTGTCAAATTGAAGATTTGTTTGAACAACAAAAAAATGAAACCCACATGGTAGCCACCGCCATGACAGAAATGTCAGCTTCATCGCAAACTGTAGCCATTAGCGCCGCAAATGCGGCTGATGCGGCCAACGAAGCCGATCAGCAAGGAAAAAACGCCATGCAGGTTGTCCAAGTTTCTGTGAGTAAAATGCAAGATTTAACCGCACAGATCCAATCAACCAATACGGTGATCACCGATCTCGGCAGTGATGTAGAAGAAATAGTTTCGGTACTCGATGTAATACGCTCTATTGCTGAACAAACTAACTTATTGGCATTAAACGCAGCTATTGAAGCCGCCCGTGCTGGAGAAGAGGGTCGCGGTTTTGCCGTGGTCGCCGATGAAGTACGTCACCTAGCTAAACGCACCCAAGACAGCACCAGTGAAATTCAAGTCATGATTGACAAATTACAAAGTGGCGCCAGTCGAGGTATCACATCGATGGAGTCCAGCATGTCAGCAGCCCATGAAGCGGTCGATAAAGTCACAGCAACTTATGATTCATTAACGGGAATCGCCACGGCGATCAATACCATAAACGAAATGAACAACCAAATCGCCACCGCGGCAGAAGAACAAAATCAAGTCGGTGAGGATATTAGTCAACGCATTAATATGATTTCCGATTCTGCTCAACAAGTCGCGGATGTATCAAGAGACAGCAAACACATGACACAAAAGCTTGTTGAGTTAAGCGAGGATTTAGAAAAGAGTTTGCATTATTTTAAGTTGTCTAACATTAGTGATTAGCGTTAATCTTTGCTGCGTTTGTAGGTCGGCGTTTAGGCCGATAGGTAAACAAGGTTACACATATAAATGAACCAAGCATGGACGTAAAAAATATTCAAATTCGTCTGTTAAAAATTAACCAAAACCGAATAAAGCTGATACCTTGTTTACTGCCAGCAACTCACTTTTCAACCCGATAACACGCGTAGCCATTGGCCTAAAGACCAACCAAAAAGAATAAAATTTCCGTTGCTATTGATATCAGAGTTAGGAGCTGACTTTTTAAAATCAAGCCTATAAGTCATCAAGGTTTACCGTTATGGCCGGCTCATTTTTTCTTTCTTCTGCAATGGCTAATAACTCTATATCCTCTAATTTATTCATAAGCAATTCACAAGCTTCGGCTGGTACGCAATAAAAAGCGGGTTTATTTCTATTTAAAACCGCAACTGGCTCACCATGTGCACTAGCCACTACTTTCATTGGGTTTGCTTTTAGCTCTGTTATGCTGGCTGCAAACTCTGTAAGAACTCTCGTTGTCATATCATTACCAGTACTTTTAAAAGGTCTTTAATTCAGTCTTGTAGTAAGGAAAATATAACAAAGCAATTAGGGCAGACTAAAAAGCTCGGCTTAAATAGCCTGCACTTACAAGGCTGTATTGAAGTGGTATTGAACAAATTTTAACAATGAAAAAGCCACACTTTAGTAAAAACCATTGGCTGCTAACAACCATGTTTTGGTGTTCACACTTTGTTAGCTGCCTAGAGGGGTACTGAGTAAATATAAAGTATCGTTACTGAAGTCCTGTTCATGAGGCCACTCTACACAGCCAAAAGCAACCGAAGCTTGTTTCAAATAATTATAATCTTGTAATTCCTTAAAAATGCCCTTGTCTAAAAATGGGCTTACATCAAAAAGCTTAACCTCATCATTTTCAAAGGAAATCTTTAAAATATGTTCTTTTACTGCTTCAACGGAAATTACGCGAGGGTTCATACAAATAACCTATTTTAATGGGTCTATTTTAAAAACAGATTCACCATTTATTGCAAGTTGCCAATCAGCCATCAATTCATCTTTATGTATTTCAATCCACGCATCTACAAGCTTTTGTTTTGATTTAGGTAATTCGCCTTGTAAAACATCACCGGATGGTATTTCAATAATTGCGGCGCTTTCCTGATAGTGCACATGAATATGAGGCATATTATGTTGCTGATTATCGAAATAATACATACGTATAATTATTCCATAAAACATTGAAATAGTTGGCATGGCATTCTCATTTATGGTTGATTATCAGTATTATACATTGCTGCCTAACCCTGACAATCTTAGAGCGCTTATCAAAACAATCAGGATCGAAAGTAAACCCTAACGCCCCAATAAGACTGGCTGGCGATTGTTAATTGCATGTAAACTGGTACTTTGGTGTTATGCAGATAAATCTGCGCCAACAAAAATAACACGCTTATCTTTATAAAACTGGCCGCAAGTTTGTTTGCCAAACATCAATTTTCTCCTGCAATTTCATTCTGGCATTGGCGGGGCTGGTTGACGGCAACTCGATAATTTTAACGTGCGGAAATTCAGAAAATAAGCCTTGCCAAACATAGCGTTGAAAGCTTTGTTGTGCTTTTTTGCCATTAAGGGCAATTGCATTAATGTTTGCATGCTGCTTGAGCAAGCCAACAAAATCATTGGCGACGATGCTTGATTCAACAATATCCGAATCTAGGCTAGATTGACGCTGGCAATGCTTCATCACATCCCACAACGCAACTTGATTATCGACTAGTTTTTGCAATCGTTGTTGATAATCAAGCGTAAGTGAAAAGCCGAATAACTCGGCCATTATGGGCCAAAATGCATTGCGCGGATGGGCATAATATTGATTTTGTTCAAGTGAGGCTTTGCCGGGCATGGAGCCAAGAATGAGTAATTTGGCATCAGGATAAGCGATACAGCCAAATGAGCTTAGCAAATCACTAGGTTTATCGAGAAAAGAAGTGGTCATTAATAGGGTTTATTTAGAACTTATGCAGAGTAACTAGATTGCGGCTTGCGCCGCAATAACAAAGTTTTATCAATATAGCTATGTTCCCTTTAACTATTGTTGAGTTCACAAAAACATGCTTAGTAGGTCGAGTTTTAACTCGACAGCTCTAATACATAGTAAAGTAACCAAGTTGAATTAACTAAACCTGTCGTATCTTTTCGTCGAAATAAATTTCGACCTACATAAGATTCTTGCGCTGCAATAACAAGCTTATCTAAATTGATAAAGTTCGGGTTAACTAAGACAAATACTCAGCTAGCAATATTTCAGCTATTTGCACGCTATTGGTGGCAGCGCCTTTACGAATATTATCAGCGACTACCCACAGGTTTAATCCATTTTCACAGCTAATATCTTTGCGTACGCGGCCAACATAAACGTCGTCGTTACCCGCTGCGTCACCTATTTGGGTTGGGTAATCCTCGTTATCTGCCATCAAAATCACGCCTGGCGCTGTATCTAACCAAGCTTTAACTTGGCTAATATCAACTTTGCCTTTGGTTTCAACATGCAAGGCTTCTGCGTGCCCATAAAACACTGGCACACGCACAGCAGTAGGGTTAACGCGAATACTATCGTCAGCAAAGATTTTTTGTGTTTCCCACACCATTTTCATTTCTTCTTTGGTGTAATCATTGTCTTGGAAAACATCGATTTGTGGGATCGCATTAAAAGCAATTTGCCGATCAAACACGTGCGACTCGACTGGCTGACCTGTCAATAATTTGGTGCACTGCCCTGCCAACTCGTCAACTGCGCTTTTACCTGCGCCAGATACTGACTGATACGTACAAACGTTAATCCGCTCAATGCCTAAGTTGGCTTGAATTGGCTGCAATGCAACTAACATTTGAATGGTTGAACAGTTAGGGTTGGCAATAATGTTACGCTTTTTATAATCGGCGATGGCATGAGCATTAACTTCTGGCACCACCAGTGGTATATCATCTTGATAACGAAATTCCGAAGTATTGTCGATAACCACACAGCCGGCGCGCGCAGCGATTGGCGCATATTCTTGTGAAACGCTGCCACCAGCCGAAAATAAGCCAATTTGGCATTTAGAAAAATCAAAACCAGCAACGTCGATAACGTCTAATTCTTCGCCGCGAAATTCAACAGATTTCCCCATTGAGCGCGAACTTGCCAATGGGTATAACTTGCCAATTGGAAAATCTCGCTCTTCCAGTATTTCAATAATTTGCTTGCCAACTAACCCTGTGGCACCTAATACACATACATCTACTGTTTTCATTTATGTTCTCGTTTTATTACTTGGTAGCACGCAGGCTTAGTTGGGTTAATTTGTCTTGAATGTCGTGTGCAGGATGACGCACAACTAACGAGGTCATTTCACGGCGGATCGGATAACTGCGACGCAAAGATTTAAACTGGCTAGCATCTTGACGCATGGCGTTTTTAAACCAGACGTTATCGTCTCGAATGTCATACACCAAATGGGTGATTTTGCGTAAAATAGATTGTTCAAACTGACAAGAGGCAGCTAAATCAATATTATCAACGCGCATTGGCGGTAAAAAGTCATGCAACTGATGCTGTTTGTTTAAACCGAAAAAATCACATAGTTTAAAATACAACATCTCGGTACCGCGCGCTTTGCCTTCAAGGCTATGCCCCGCAATGTGCGGAGAAGCAAACATAGCGAGTTCCATGATCTCTAAATCAATATTTGGCTCGTTATCAAAAACATCCAGGACCAGCTTGGTTTTTGGCTTGGCTTGCATATGCGTCTTAAGCGCCGCTTCGTCAACAATTTCACCGCGACAGGCGTTGATAAAGATCACGTCTTCACGCATTTTGGCAAATTGCGCCGCACCAAACATTTTGTCTGTGGCAAACTCATTATCGTGCGTTAATGGCACATGGCAACTGATAATATCGGCCGCTAGCACTTCATCTAAACTGGCTGAAGTAAAACTAGCATCGTTTTGCGCACGCACGGGATCATAAGCTATCACTTGGCAACCCAAAGCGTTGACTCGTTCAACAATACGCGAACCGACTTCACCAACACCAACAACCGCGACACTTTTATCAGCCAGCTCAAACATAGATTCCTGAGCAATAATAAACAGTGCGCTTAACACATAGTCTGCTACTGCATCAGCATTACAGCCACCGGCTGCTGTCCAATGAATACCTTTGTCTTCTAACGCTTTGCCATCTATATGGTCATAACCCGCGGTCGCCGTACCAACAAACTTAAGATTCTTAGCTTGGCTGACTAACTCACGACTGACTTTTGTGGTTGAGCGAGTCAATAACACATCGGCGTCGCTAATGTCTTGTGGCTGCACTTTGTAACCAGAAAAGCGAGTAATGTTGCCCACATCTTTAAAAAATTCTTCCGCGTATAAAAGCGAATCTTCAATATAGATCTGTAATTCAGTAGCCAATGTGTTGTACCTGCGAGCAATGTTAAAAATTAAGGGCGCAGATTATACCTGATATCGGGCAAAGAGTTGAAATAAACCCAATAAATATCGCGGTTAGATTAGGAATAGAAAATAGACCCTGATGTTGGGTCTATTTTTACAATGAATGATAGTCAAAGCGATCAGGTTTTAGGGGAAGCCGTCAAGCTTCGAATCCCCATGAGCATATGCTCTATTATGTGATTGGGGTGAGTAAGCGCTGACAATGAACCATAAGACCTGAGCGAGAAGACTAGATTTAAAAAGCCTTGGCTTTAAAGATGTTTTTTGGCGACAGCCAACATTTGCTTGCCTGATGGGCGGGTTTTAAAGTCTTCACTGACATAATACCAAGCAACTGTACCGTCTTGTTTAATCAAATACATTGCAGGGTGCGCAAGGTTATCGCTTTTATTGAAGCCCCATGCTTTAGCCACACTCACGCTAGGATCACTTAAAAACAAATAATTCTGACCAAAGCGGCGCTGACTGTTCTGATTAGTGGTTGTACTATCGCCGCTGATCGCAATTAAACGCACACCTTGTTTTGCTAATTCAGGTAATGCAGCTTCAAATGACTCTAAGCTGTCAATACAAAAGGGGCACCACTCTCCGCGATAAAAAACCAATAACGCGTGATTGTCTTTTAATACTGACGACAATGTCACTTGCTTATTGTCAGCATCAAGTAAAGTAAAATCAGGTGCCTGCGAGCCAGCTTTTACTTTAACTGAGCTAATATCACTATAGCCACTTGATGCGATAACGCTCTCGTCTATATCACTATTGGTTAAAAAGCAGGCTGATACCAATAACGTTGACGCCGCAATTACCGCCGTTTTCGCTAGGGTTTTGAAGTGTGTAGAAATATTCATATTGTCCATGGAGTTTTTAAATTGTCGCTTTATTTAGACACAAGATAAGCTAAAAATATTTCAAGTTTAGAAACTATTTTTAATAAACCGATATTTGTTCAGCAAATTAAAGACAAAAAAATACCCCGACAAGCGAGGTATTCTCAAAATTCTAATTATTGAATCAGACTATTTAGCTTTGGTATTTTTTGAAGACTAAAGTGGCATTAGTCCCACCAAAACCGAAGCTGTTTGACATAACAGTGGTTAATTCAGCATCGCGTTTTTCAGTCACAATATCTAAGCCTTCGGCTTTTTCATCCAAAGTATCAATATTAATTGATGGGGCAATAAAGCCGTTTTCAAGCATAAGTAAGCTGTAGATAGCTTCATGTACACCTGCCGCACCTAGTGCGTGACCTGTCATGGCTTTAGTTGCACTGATTGCTGGTTTAGTATCAGCAAATACAGTTTGGATAGCTTCTAATTCTTTAACATCACCGACAGGCGTTGAAGTACCGTGCGTATTGACGTAATCGATTGAATCAACGTTTTCCATGGCTTGTTGCATACAACGGATAGCACCTTCACCACTAGGTGCAACCATGTCGTAACCGTCTGATGTTGCACCATAACCTACGATCTCGCCGTAGATTTTCGCGCCACGCGCTAACGCGTGTTCTAACTCTTCAACAACAACGATACCGCCGCCGCCAGAGATAACAAAACCATCACGATCTGCATCGTAGGTACGTGATGCTTTTTCAGGCGTTTCGTTATACTTAGTTGATAATGCACCCATGGCATCAAACATCATGGTCAATGTGTAGTGCAGCTCTTCACCGCCACCAGCAAAAACAACGTCTTGTTTGCCTAATTGAATTTGTTCCCAAGCATGACCAATACAGTGTGCTGAAGTTGCACACGCTGAACTGATTGAATAGTTAACACCTTTAATTTTGAACGGTGTCGCCAAACAAGCAGAAGCGGTAGAAGACATAGTACGTGGAACCATATATGGACCAATACGCTTTACACCTTTCTCGCGAAGAATACGCTCAGCATCAATTTGATTTTCTGATGAAGCACCACCAGAACCGACAACTAAACCAGTACGCGGATTAGACACTTGCTCAGGCGTTAAGCCTGAATCTGCAATAGCTTGCTCCATAGAGATATAAGCGTAAGCAGCTGCATCACCCATAAAACGAATTTGCTTACGATCAATATGCTCTTTGGTATCGATTTTTAAATCGCCCCAAACTTGGCTACGTAAGCCTGCTTCAACAAATTGATCCGACTTGGTGATACCAGAGCGACCCGCTTCCAATGAAGCTTTAACTTCTTCAGCATTGTTACCAATACTTGAAACGATACCTAAGCCGGTGATAACAGCTCTTTTCATTTATATCCTCACAGAATTTTTATTTTGATAAAGAGCTAAATAACTCGGATCCAGCTCGTTCTAATTTAATTGGCGCATATTATGAGTTAAGCAAACACATAAAACAATAAAGCTGATCACCTCATCGCTACTGGTATAAGCAGTTACTGCATTTTTTTTAATTAAGATCAGACATTTAGCACATATTTTAAGCTTTTATTTTTTTTATATTTCAGCTTACAAGTGTTCACTTATTTAAATTTTATAACAAAACAAGCTTGGTCAAAGCCTAGGTTTTCCTTAAAATAACCAGCCTTTATTTCATGTTTGAGACATTCAGTTGAGCCAATCCATCCAAGCCGCCGATATTCACTTTAATGAATCAGGTACCCCTATTTCTAATCAGTTTGATGATATTTATTATTCGCGTGAAGATGGCTTAACTGAATCCTATTACGTGTTTCAACAGGGTAATCAATTACAAACGCGATGGTTGGCTTTTGAGCAAGAGCAGTTTGTGATTGCCGAAACCGGTTTTGGTACAGGGTTAAACTTTTTGGCGGTATGCCAATCATTCCACGAGTTTCGACAGCAAAACCCAGAACATACGTTAAAACGCCTACACTTTATTAGCTTTGAAAAATTCCCGCTAACCCAAGCCGCGTTAGCTGAATCTCTAAGCCAATGGTCAACGGTTAAGCCATGGGCAGTGCAATTACTGGCTAACTACCCTTCTCTCATTCAAGGGGTACACAGACTACAGATAGATACGGCGATCAGCTTAGATTTATGGTTTGGCGATGTACTCGATTCAACACCACAAATAAATGATCGCGGCATCGGGGTTGTCGACGCTTGGTTTTTAGATGGTTTTGCACCAAGCAAAAACCCAGATATGTGGAGTGACGAGCTATTTTATCAAATTGCTCGCTTAACCAAACAATCTGGCAGCTTTGCGACATTTACCGCCGCCGGTTTTGTGCGGCGCGGCTTAATGCAACAGGGTTTTAACGCGTATAAGTTACCTGGGTTTGGCCGCAAACGTGAAATGGTTGCCGGTGTTATGCAACAAAAACCAAATTTAGCGCTAAACCGCAGCCAGTTATTATTTCCAACACCAGCGGCACATACCAACAGGCAACCTGACGAAAAACAAGTGGCTATCATAGGCGGTGGCATTTCCGCCATTAGTAGTGCCTATGCGTTAGCGCAACGTGGTTATCAGGTCAGCATTTATACCCAAAGTCATTTAGCAGATGCAGCTTCAGGCAATCATCAAGGCGCTGTTTATCCCTTAGTTCAATTGCAACACAATCCACTTTCAGAATTACATATTAAAGCCTTTGAATTTAGCCAACGTCATTATTCCCATATGCAAACCACACTTGATTTTGGTTTTGCGACTTGTGGCGTATTACAATTGGCCTTTAATGCCGACCGACAACGGCGCTTACAGCAATTAGTTGATGAACAAAACTGGCCAGAAACCCTAGTCCACGCTGTATCGACTGAGCAAGCTAATGACATAGCCGGTATCAATATCAACAGCCCTGCTTGGTATTACCCTAACGGCGCTTGGCTTAATCCTGTTTCTTATATCAAGGCGCTAGCCGAACAACTCGTTGCCAAGCAACAACTGGTGTTGCACGAAAATACCCAAGTCACCACATTACAGCAAGAAAACAACCATTGGCAGCTAACTCTAAATAATGGCCATACCGTTGACGCTAACATAGTGATTTTAGCCTGTGGCCATGCCATTCAAGACTTTGAACAGGCACAAGGGGTTGAGGTTCACCCAGTACGTGGTCAAGTTACCGAGCTTGCCAGCCACAGCGAATTAGCTAAATTAAAAAGTGTTATCTGCCATAAAGGCTATTTAACGCCAGCTTTTAGCCAGAAACATTGTGCGGGGGCAAGTTTTATTAAAGACAATGACAGTATTGCTGTCAGCCAACAAGAAGACGAAGCCAATCTAGCCCAACAAAGCCAATTTTTAGCCCAGTCAGGCATTGAGTTTACGCCAGAGCATATTGTAAATCAGCGAGCATCGATCCGTACTTGCACGCAAGATCATATTCCTGTTGTCGGCGCTTTGTTTGATCAAAAAACATTAGCCGCCAGTCACCATGATTTATGGAAAGGCCAAAAAGTAACATTGCCAGCCAATACTTACGATAATTTATATTGCTTAACCGGTTTAGCATCACGTGGCTTAAGTACAGCGCCTTTTTTAGCGGAATATTTGGCCAGTATGATCAACCAAGAAGTATTGCCCGTCGCGCAAAATATTAGTGACGCATTAAACCCAAATCGCTTTGTGGTGAAGAAATTAATTCGCCGCGAGATCTAGTGTCGAAGAGTTGGTTTTATCGCTGCATTTACGGAATTAAAAATTGAGCGGTTCTGAAAAACTGAGTTCTTTTGGAATATTATAAGATATTTAAATGAGGGGCCTGGCAATCGGCAGGTTCCGAAGAACCGAGGGGGTGCCGATTTTCAGGAGATATTCGTTGCTGTAAACTTTTAAAACTTGGTGTTTCGAGGGGTTGAAACTATCTAATGCGATTAATGTCGTTAAACTGATAAATTGCTTTTAATTCTTCAACGTTTTTGTCTAACGATTTAAGAATACCAATCACAGATTCTAATGCGACATCTTCTGTAGGGGGCATGTCAGGCGCCTTGAAATCCGTGCCGTCTAGCTGAATCGGTTTGTCAAACATTGTTGCTCTCCGCTACCCCAGTTAAGTTACTTTATGTATCGGAGAGCGATACAAATGCTTTAGCTAAAAATTAAACTTTTTTAATTTATTTTTAAAATTAACGGCCTGTTTTGATTACTTTGTTAGTTAAATGCTTTAATAAACAAACCTATACCAGACAAAATTGTCATGGTTTCAAAACTGCGTTTTACCAAAATGTTGCCTTTTGCTAAAGCCAAATAAGCACCCAAATAGCCACCAATGAAAGAACCGGCCAATAAAACCAATAACCATTCCCACTTAACTTGATGAATAATAGCCAAGGTAATAGCACCGGCTCCATTCCATAACACGCCAACCATCACTAAAGTGTATGATACCGCTCTGGTGTAACTCATACCAAACCAGCCAATTAACCACATGGTGACAAATAACCCAGTGCCCGATGTAAGCGATCCATTAAGTACACCAATAACGAATAAACCTAAGGCACCAAGTAAATAACCGCGTAAATCCAAATTACGCATATTCTCTTTCATACCCAAATCGGGTTTAAGAATGGAATATATGCCCAAACCTATCGTCAAAATGCCCAACGACACCATGGCGATTTTTTCAGGAATTTGCAGAATAACATTGGCACCTAAAACCACGCCAGGTAACGCACCGGCGATCATAATGGTAACGAGTTGCCATCGGTAGCCACCATTTTTTAGATGTTTGATTGATGCGCCTAAGCCTAAAGCCACAGACGCAATTTTGTGGGTTGCTAGCGCAATACCAAAAGGTAACCCAAGAAAAATTAATGCTGGTAATTGCAATAAGCCAGCGCCACCGCCAGCTAATGACGATAACGTATTGGCAATTAAACTAATAAAAAATAGCAGGATTTGTTCGAACATACTGTCCTTGCCCAACGGCGTATTAGGGTAATGCAGCGCATTATACGGCGGATCAGGCTTACCGGCATTGAATTTACAACATAAAAGCCTTATTAATAACACATTATAGGTTTTTGCATGGGTCAACAATGAAAGACGAACTTGATTTATTTATGCAGGAAATGGCCGATGTAAAGCCAATATCGCAAGAAAAGTCTGTCGCTAAAGTTAAAGACAAACCTTCGCTAGCCCAACTGGCACGTAGAGAAGCCGCCGAACAAGAATTATTGGACGATCCTAACAACCTATCTACGGAATATGTCGAGCCTGTCGATCCCTATGATGTACTGGCCTATAAAAAAGATGGCGTACAAGAAGGAGTATTTAAAAAACTGCGTTTAGGCCAATATCAAATCGAAACCAATCTTAATCTGCACCATCACTCTGTTAAAGAAGCTCGGCGCGAAATTTTTAACTTTGTTCAAGACTGCTACAAACGTAACATACGTACGATCAATCTCGTGCATGGCATAGGTAAAGACAGTAAACCTTATCCGGCTATTTTAAAAAGCCATATCAACAAATGGTTGCAAGAATTGGATTGTGTATTGGCTTTTCACAGTGCAATTAAAGCCCATGGTGGCTACGGCGCAACCTATGTGTTATTGAAAAAAAGTGAAGAGAAAAAGCGTGAAAACCGCGAACGCCACGCACGGCGGTTAGCTTAAAGCAAAAATGTTCAACTAGCCGAAATAATTTCGGCTAGCAACCCTACGCCCTACATACTACGTCATACACACCCTAAGCCATACTCACTGCGACATACCCACTACGACAATAAAGAGTTAAATATGATCTAGCACTTTTGTCATTGATTTACCCGACTATTCAAATTGTTAACAATCAGTATACTTTTTAGCAACTCAACTCTCTTGCTAAAAACGGGTAAATAAAAACATCATGCTAAAAAATCAATTAATAAAACTCTGCTTCTTACTGCTGTGCTTTAATTCTTCGGTGGCATGCAGTGCGGTTACGACACAATCCAGTACACAAGCCAATACACAGTCAACTAGCCAGTCAAAAGGCACTGTGCTGATTACGGGTGCTAACCGTGGCTTAGGTTTAGCCTTATCTCGCCATTTCATTGCCGACGGTTACAAAGTCATTGGTACGGCCCGTAAACCTCACAAAGCCACAGACCTGAAAGCGGCTGGCGCACAAGTTGTGCAATTGGATGTAACAGATGATGAGTCCATTGCCGCCATGGCAAAAACCTTACAAGGTGTAGCCATTGATATTGTTGTGAATAACGCAGGTTATGTTAACGACTATACGCGAGGCATTGAATCATTTAAAAAATCCACACGAGAAGAGTATTTAAGAACCTACAACATTAATACAGTCGGCCCCGTTTTAGTCGCCAAAGCACTCTACCCTAACCTATTACTGTCTAAAGCCAGTGTTAAAAAATTAGTTAATACCTCTTCACAAGGCGGCATTGTCGACCGTAAAGGTACTCATGCCATTTATGCCTACGACACTTCAAAAACCGCTTTAAACAAACTAACCAATGAGCTCGCTAAAGACTTAAAAGCCGACAATATTACGGTTATCTCACTCGCACCAGGTTGGAACAAAACCAGAACAGGTGGTGAAGGTGCCCGCCTTGAACCAGAAGTGTCGATGGCGCAAGCTAAAAAAGTGATTGAAAGCCTGACTATTGAAAATACCGGCACCTTTGTCACTTATTCCGGCCGTTCGGTTAAGTGGTAAGCCTTATGTCAAATTCAACAACTAACAAGCAAACATCGCACAATAATTTTTTCTGTCGCTTAACTCAAATTGAGCCAGAAGAAATTAAAGCCGCACTGCTGGCATTTTTATTCATCTTTTTATTAATGACCTCTTACATGATTTTAAAACCGGTAAGAGATGCCTTGCCCAGTGACTGGGGCGACGTAAGCCGTGCCGTGCAATGGACGTACACCTTTATTTTTGCCACGCTCGCGGTGATGATCTACAACTATTTTTCATCTCATATTTCGGTGCGTAAACTCGTCCCTCGGGTATTTTTCGCATTTGCCATCAGCTTCATGGCGATTTACGCCGCGTTTAAACTGGGGGTAGATGTATCGTTACTCGGTAAAGTGTTCTACGTGTGGACCAGTGTCTTTAGCTTGTTTCATATCTCGGTTTTTTGGAGTTTTATTTCGCAACATTATTCCAAATCACAAAGCAAACGCGTGTTCAGTTTTATTAATACTGGCGCCAGTGCTGGCGCAATTTTAGGACCACTGATCGTGATTGTATTAGCTGAAGCAATTAGCATAGAAAATGCCTTGCTAGTCACCAGCAGCATTTTGTTGATCAGCTTACCTATTATTGCCTTACTGAATAAACACTTTGATGCCGCAGAACAACGTATTACCGATAGCGAACCGCTACAAACCAATCCGTTTTCTGGCTTAAGTCAGTTACTGTCGCACAAGAAACTGATGGGGATCGCTAGTTTTATCTTTTTACTGACTGGTGTTAGCGCGTTTTTCTACACCACGCAAAGTGATGTGTTAGCCGAATTTAGCCGTGCAGAGCGTAAACAAATGCTCGGCGGTTTAGAGTTGATCACCAATACCCTGACTATTCTGATTGGCTTGTTTGTATCTAACCGCATTTTTCAAAAGCTAGGAATATCTTTTAGCTTATCTTTTGTGCCCTTCGCCATTGCGGGACTAATGCTATTACTCAGCGCCAATCCGGTTGTGTTGTTTGTATTGATTTTAGTGGTGTTACGTCGTGCAGGTAACTACGCCATTGTGCGACCAGCCAGAGAAGTCTTATTTACTGGAGTCGACCGCGAAGCCCGCTTTAAAACCAAACCCATTATCGATATCGCAGTTTACCGTGGCGGCGATGTGTTCTGGATCTGGACAATTGCCTTTATTGGCGACGGCTATCTTGGTTTTAGCATGGCCGAAAAAATTATTGCTGGCGCGGTTGTCGCCATTCTTTGGGGGCTAACTGGCATGTTTATCGGCAGAAAGCACGACAACGCAGAGCAGCAAGAGGCATCCGAGCAAGCGGCCAGTGCCGAACTCAAGCCTTGTAAATCAACAAGTTAAACCACCTATAGTCAAAGCGATCAGGTTTTAGGGGAAGCCGTCAAGCTTCGAATCCCCATGAGCATATGCTCTATTATGTGATTGGGGTGAGTAAGCGCAGACAATGAACCATAAGACCTGAGCGAGAAGACTATATTACTCATTATTCGGGACAATAATATGAAAAAAAATTTCAAAACTCGTTTAGCGAAAACTCGCAACCTAGTGTTAGGCTTATCAAGCGCAGCCTTGTTAATGGCTTGCTCAGCTAACCCTAGCGATGTAAAACAAGATACCGACGATTTTAACTTATCTGGCGTGATGCAGCCTGTTGCCCAAGAAAACATCTTTTACGATAAAGAATTCTTTAACTGGGGTTCAAGCATGGTTAAAGGTGAAGACGGTAAATACCATTTGTTTTATGCGCAAATGCCTCGCAAACATGGCTTTTTTTCTTGGTTAACCGACGGTCGCGTATCTCGCGCCGTGTCAGATAGCCCAACAGGTCCTTGGAAACATGTTGAAGTAGTAATGGAAGGCCGTGGTGACGGCTACTGGGATCAATACACTGTGCATTGCCATAAAATTTATAAATTTGAAGGCAAGTACTACTTGTATTACATGTCGACTAATTCAGGTGATATGGACTTAACCCCAGAACAACTAGAAGAAGTGCGTCGCTCACGTTGGAAGCCAGATAATTTACGTGGCATGATGCGTTTAAATCAGCGTATTGGCGTCGCGGTTGCCGACAGTATTGAAGGCCCTTGGCAGCGTTTTGACAAACCGTTAATTGAACCTGAATTTCCTATTGCTAACATAGTCAACAACACGACGGTAACCCAGCGTCCTGACGGCGGTTATTTGATGGTTGTGCGTGGTGATCAACCCGACCAACCGAAAAACGAAATTATTCGTATGCAAGCGGTTTTATTAGCTGATCACCCCTTAGGGCCATGGAAAATGCAAGAAAAACCTGTGATCAAAGACTACAATTCTGAAGATCCTGAAGTGTGGTACGATGCTGAGCGTAAACGCTACTATTCGCTATACCATGCCTTTGGCTATATGGGAATGATCACCTCAGAAGACGGCTTAAATTGGCAACGAGCTAAACACTACAAGGTTTCAGATAAATCGTATAAAACGACTGAGGGTAAAACAGTTAAAGTGCATCGCTATGAGCGCCCAACGATTTACCATGAAAATGGTAAGCCGTTAGTGATGACAGCGGGTATTAAAATGCCAGACGGCGACACCCATTCACTGTTTATTCCCTTAAAGCAATAACAGTAGCAATAACAGTAAAAGCGTTATAAGTCGGTGATTTACGGTTAAGCACCTGTAGCCTTTATCGAGTCATCATGTAATGGATGACTCGATTTGCCAGCTTAATCGCTCACCTGCAAAATCAAGCTTATTACGAGCAAATTAAGATTAAAAAGGTAATACCATGCTAGCGAAAAAGTTGTTCATTTTTGTTTTACTACTCGCTAGCTTGTATACCTATGCAACAGTTAATGTTAACGCTGAAAATGGAATTAGCCCAGATGTTGTACAACCTAATGCAATTGCTACTAACGTTGTCGCAGCTAACGCGGTTGATCCTAAAAATATTGACGAGTACCGACACCAGCAAGCGCAATCTAAATTAAATTTATCAAGCTGGCCCGTCACACGTATTAAACAATTAGAGCAACTGCGCGAACAATTAAAAGCCAATATCGCTCAGTTACCCCGTCACTGCCCTATTATTTCAGACAATCGTTTGGGCTATCATTCTTCTCTTACTTTAAACATCGACCACAGCGCACCGGTGGATCATCAAATCAATTTTACACTTGAGCGCGCTTATCCAATTCAATCCATCGCCTTGGTGCCGGCGTTTAATCCACTTCGTCCTTATGGTGGCTCCTACGCGTTTCCTAAGCGCTTTAAAGTAGAAGGTGAATCTACTGACACTAATAAATGGATCGAAATCGTCAACTGGCTAGATAAAGACTTCCCTAACCCAGGTTCATACCCGGTGTTTTTTAACAGCATAGATCAATCCTTTAAGCGCATTAGAATTAGCGCCCCAAGTTTAATCGATGGCAAAAAACAACCTCATTTTGCCCTAGGGGAAGTATTTATCTGGGCGCATGATGAAAAAAATGGATTAATCGAAAACGTCGCGCGCGCCAATACAACCCAAATAGATACATCAAGCAGTTATAACCAAACCGCCAAATGGCACCCACATTTTTTAACTGATTTAGACACCGGTTTGGGCTTTCCCATTCAAGAACAAGAAGTGGATCGTCAAGATTTACTGATCGTCCCCAGCCAGCAAGATTTAGCATCACGCATTGAGTTTATTATTCGTTTAAACCGTCCTCGTGATATAAGCAGAATCGATTTTTGGCCTGCTAAGCCTAGGGGTAACATTATGTTGCCTGATTTTGGATTTCCGGAAAATATTCGCGTTGAAGTGGCCGACAATGCCGATTTTAAGCAAGCCAAGCTAATCAACCCTGATTCAAAAGGCGACAAATTTGGTACTTTGTTTACTGTCAGCTTAAAAGCCCAAACCTTACAATTTATTCGCATTACAATGGACCAATTGCAGCAGTTAAATGGTCAACGAATATTAGGATTAGGCGAAATCGCCGTATACGACGCCAAAGGCGAATTCGTTAGCAATAGTGAAATAGTTGCCAATGGTATCGCCTCGCCCTACCTGCAGCAATTAGACAGATTGTTAGACGGCTATAGTTGGGGACGACGCATTGTGGCAGAGCGTGATTGGATAATGGGCTTGGCTCAACGCCGCCCGCTAGATGAGCAACTTAAGTTAGTTAATAACGAGCTAACCTTGGCGCATGAGTATTGGGAATGGTTAGTTTCTCGCTTCATTATTGTCAGTATTGTTATTTCACTACTCATACTGGTTGGTGCATTTGTCTTACTACAACGTTCGCACCGCCAACATTTACTAGTTAAACAAGGTAATAGGATCAACCGCGATTTACATGATGAAGTTGGCAGCAGTTTAGGCAGTATCACCCTGTTAGCTGACGAGTTAGCCAGTGCTAAAGTCAGCCCCGAAATCGCAGACGATCTAAACGACTTATCCCTTATGGCGAGAGAGGCTAATGCCTCTTTAAGAGAAGTTGTGTGGAACGGAGACGATAAATCGATTTTATTAAGTTCATTATTATCTTCATTAACTAACCGAGCTGAGCGTATTTTACGTGGTGTCGCCATAACGGTAATACAGCCCGAACAAGTGCCGAATATTAAAGTCTCTTTGGCTGTAAAACGCCACTTAACGCTGTTTTTCAAAGAGGTTATTCACAACTGTGCGCGTCATGCTAATGCCAGTCACCTGACAATAAGCATCAATATTGATGCAACGACCTTGGCACTAGAGGTTAAAGATGATGGCTGTGGTTTTGAACCTCACCATGTAACCTCAGGCTGGGGATTAAATAACTTAGTCGCTAGAGCCGAAGAAATGCAAGCCAAGGTAGCGATCCAATCCGTTCCCCATCAGGGAACCTGTATTAGATTACAGATAGCACTCAGCCAGCTGTCGCAAGAACCTGAACACGGCTATCAGACGTCAAACGAGTAGAGGTTTTTTATGACACCAATTAACGTATGGATTGTAGAAGATGACGCGACTTATAGACGTACCTTAGAGCGCGTTTTAAGTCGCGCAGACGCTATAAATTCTTGCCGTGCTTTTCCATCCTGTATTGAATTTTTCACGACGTTAGATGACGAGCCTGCCACTCGACCGGACTTGATCCTGATGGATTTAGGTTTACCTAGAATGGGCGGGGTTGAAGGCATTAAAAAACTGAGCGAAATAGCACCCGACATTATCGTGGTT
Organism: Saccharobesus litoralis; assembly: GCF_003063625.1. Lineage (NCBI taxonomy): Bacteria > Pseudomonadati > Pseudomonadota > Gammaproteobacteria > Alteromonadales > Alteromonadaceae > Saccharobesus > Saccharobesus litoralis. Next base: position 4,647,869 of record NZ_CP026604.1, read on the forward strand.
GTATTAACGGTATTTAGTGAAAAAGGCAAAGTACTAGAAGCGTTAGAAGCCGGTGCAGCTGGCTACTTGTTAAAATCGGCCAGTGGCCCTGAAATTGTCAAGGGCTTACAAGAAGTCATAAAAGGCGGCTCGGTGCTCAGCCCAGAAATAGCCAAAGTGGTACTCGATAATATTCAAAAGCCTGTGACTAGCGAAGATTATAAATTAGCCACGCGAGAAATAGAGGTATTAGAAAAATTATCCTTGGGGCAAAGTGTTAAAGAAATTTCCCGCAGTTTAGCCATTTCACAAAGTACGGTTTCAACTTATTTAGCCAGAATATACGCTAAGCTAGAAGTGCAGTCTCAATCTGGCGCGGTGGCTAAGGCGTTACGCAGTGGCATTATAAAGTAACTATAGTCTTCTCGCTCAGGCTTTATGGTTCATTGTCTGCACTTACTCTCGACTTTGCTTACATGGATGTAAGTCTGCCTCTTCTACACAAGTTTCAGAAGCGCTTTTTTCGGTCAATGAGGGTGAAGTTTTATCACCGAGGCTTAGGAAAATACACTCGTCATCCTCGCGCATGCGGGGATCCAGCGACTTTTGTTGGATAAACATAGTCTAGTTTAAGCAAAAGACACTGGGTTCCTGCCTGCATGGATGCAGGTACTTAGCGATAGCATGGATGCGATAGCTGTGCATACGCAGGAAAGACGGTACTTTTTTAACCACTAAATACTACCTACTAACCCGCATTTTTCTTCGACTTTAGGTTAACTTGAGATAATTAACATTTGTGTAGAAGAGACAGGGGTATAGGTACTTAGGTTTCGTCTGGAACTAGAAACCTGCCCCTAAAACCTGATCGCTTTGACTATAACACTTTTATAATTAATGGCATTCCCAACCACTACAACCTAAAGAACAATATTGCTGGCAATAAAAAACCCGCTATTAAGCGGGTTTTTTGTAGATCCATGATTCATAAATCTATTAATCTGTTAATCTGTTAAGCGTCTTTTTTTTCAACAATTGTTGGCTCTTCATTGAGCTCGGCTGTCGCAGTGTTAAAAAAAGCTGAAACAGCCATAACAACTACTGCAATAGCAACAACCGTTAAGTTTATACCCTGTGAGGCCTTATTCATGGGTCATTACCAACTTTTAGATTTTGTTATTGTTTTTATCAATTACACCACTTACCGGTAAATGACTGAAAGTTAATTACCAACATGCGATTGCACAATAATAGAGCGATTTTTAATCGATAACAAGCACAATATTTATAAATTGCAAAAAAATTAACGAGTTATCTTTCCTTGAATAAACTCGATATACTTTCGACTAAATAAAGGTGTAATAAGTTCACCATAAAATGAATTTTTTACGACAAAAAGGTAAGAAAATGTCAAAAAGTCGTAGGTTAATTTGCTTAATCGGCCTATTTCTATTAACCAGTTGTGGCAACATAAACTCTTCACATTCGGTTAATAAAGCACCAAAAAATATCATATTAATTATTGGTGACGGCATGGGGCCAACTCACATAAGTGCTTATCGTTACCTAACCGAACATAAGTCAGGTAGCACCCAAACGGTATTTGATAAATTCAAACTCGGCACAGCATCCACTTTTCCCGCCGACAATACCTTAGTTACCGATTCCGCAGCAGCGGCAACCGCTTTAGCGACAGGCATAAAAACTTACAATGGTGCCATTGCAGTAGACAAGCAACAGAACCATTTAACAACCTTATTTGAAATCGCTAAACAGCACAACAAACAAACTGGCTTAGCCGTTACCTCTGATATTGCGCATGCCACCCCCGCCAGTTTTTACTCGCATCAACAACGGCGCAAACAAAAAAATGAAATTGCCAATTGGCTAGTCGATAATCAAACCTCAAAACAACCTATCGTTGATGTGATTTTAGGTGGTGGTAAATTTTTTATGAAACGCAGCGACCGAGATTTGATCGCTGAATTACAAGCCAAAGGTTATAGCTATACAGATAACATGGCGCAATTAGCGCAATTAACCAAACCGGCATTAGGTATTTTTCATTCGATTGGCTTTCCCAGTGCACTAGATTCCGATACGCAGCGCTTAAGTCAAATGACAGATACCGCACTTAATTTACTCAAAAATAGCGAACAAGGGTTCGTATTGTTAGTTGAAGGTAGCCAAATTGACTGGTGTGGTCATCAAAACGATATTGCCTGTCTACTGGCTGAAATGGCAGATTTTGCCAATGCAATCGATACGGCGTATCAATTTGCCAGTCAACGCGACGATACGCTCATTGTCATTACAGCGGATCATGAAACCGGCGGTTTAGCATTGGCTTCACAAGGAAAATACCTTTGGAAAGTCGATGAGGTGGCTAAAATTAGCATGACAACAAAAACGATGGCCGCAAAAGTGAAACAAGGAAACGATTTAGCCACGCTATTATCTCAGCACACCCCTTTTACCTATAGCGAACAAGAAATAGCTCAAGCGCAAAGCTACTCCCATTTGGCAACCGAACCCTTTGCTTTACACATTACTAAATTGATCAACAAAAAGTCCAATACGGGTTTTTCAACCACAGGCCACAGCGCAACCGATGTGCAAGTGTTCAGTTACGGTACTGGCTCTGAGCATTTTACAGGATTTATGGATAACACAGATATTGCTAAAAAGTTGATCCAGTTCGTTAAGCAGTAAACGAAAATAGCATAGGGTAAGGGGCATGTTAGCGTCAGGAGCGCACTATGTGGTTTCGTACCCTACTTTCAGCCAAATCGATTGCCGTTATCGGTGCATCTAATGATCCGCAACATAGCGGCTATCATGTTTTATATAATATTAGAGAATACGGCTTTAAAGGTGTGGTTTATCCCATTAACCCCAACTTCAAAGTTGTTCAAACCATGGCTTGCTTTGCTAATTTATCAAACTTACCAAGCTCGCCTGACATCGCCATTATCTGCAACGACCATCAAGCACAAGAACAGCAAAACCTAAATACCACCTTAACCCAACTCGACAAGATGGCCTGTTCTCTTGCCATAATCACTCATAATCCCCCGCATGATATTAGCCCAAATGTCAGCCCTAATAACAGCTCCAATGTCAGTAATGAGTTCAAGGTTACACCTAAGTTAAGTGCTAATAGCAAATCTGCAAAAGGCTTTCAAAATCTTAGAATACTCGGTCCTTGTAGTACAGGTTGGTTAGCGCCATGGCAACGTCTCAATCTTGGTTTCGCGCCAAACTCAATTAAAGTTGGTAATATTGCGGTGATCAGTCAATCTAACTCCATTTCGAGTGGCTTATTAGATTGGGCAGTCAATCGGCAGATCGGTTTCTCCCATTTTATCAATTTAGGGCAAAGCTGTGATTTAAGCCTAAGTGAAGTGCTAGCGCATTTAAGTCAAGATAGTAAAACCCAAACCATTCTGCTGTGTTTACGTTCAATTGACAATGGCCGCAAATTTATGTCGGCTGCTCGTACTGCTGCATTTGCTAAACCCGTGTTAGTGCTAAAAACACGCGCAATGCAAGCTCAACCAATCTCCTATAACACGATACACAATGTCCACCCTGATAATTCAAATGTTGATCCATTAGCCTTTGACGCAGCAGTGAAACGCGCAGGCATGCTGTCGTTTAATAACTTACAAGCGTTATTAACTTACGCAGAAAGACTTGCTCATGGTAAGCGCCCATCACTTCAAGCACATGGTCAACAACACAATAAGCCATTACTCATCATTAGCAACGGCTGGGGTGTTGCCGAACTAGCGATGACGGCGCTGAATCAACAACACCCACAATATGAAAAATCAGGCTTAGCCGATTTAAATAGCCCTTTAACTCAATCATTGGCCAATCACCCCAGCATACGCTTAGCCTCTAATCCAATTATATTAAAGGCCGCTACACAACCCAAAGACTATATATCTCTGCTCAAAGAAATACATAGCTTGCAACCTCAAGCGACAGTGTTACTGATCCACAGTCCTCAATACCAAGTTAACAACCAAGTATTAGCCCAAGCCGTAGCCGATTGGTTTGTATCTAGCAAAGGCAAAGCAAACTTAATGGTGAACTGGCTAGGTGAAACCTCTAATTTGGCTTGTCGAACGATTTTTGCGAATGCCAATATTAGCGCCTTTCGTACGCCTGAAAATGCTGTTAGCGCTTTTATGCAAATGCAAAGCTATATTGAAAACCAAGTCATGTTGCAACAGACACCAGAAGCGATACCAACAGATATTCAATATGAGCCAAACAAAGCTGAAAAAATACTCACGCAAGCTTGGCAACAAAATAAAACGAATAACGCTTTAAACCCTTTGGATTGCTCAGCCATGCTGGCTTGTTACGGAATGCAATCCGTTCCTTGTTTATTCGCAGACACCATTATCAACGCGGCTGATAAAGCCGAAGCTCTGGGCTACCCTGTCGCGTTAAAAGTGAATAATCCACAAAGTATGCCCTATAAAGCGCAATACGGCGGTGTACAACTCGATTTACAAAACGCAATGCAAGTGATAAATGCTGGCGAAAAGATGATGCAACAATTACAAGCCCACCCAACAAAAAACACCACAGAACATGGCTTTATTGTGCAAAAAATGTTGAACCGCGTAAGCAGTCATGAAATTCGCATCTTAGTTAAACGCGATAACACATTGGGTAGTGTAATTTATCTAGGACAAGGAGCATACGAATGGCAACTGCACCGAGATGCAATAGCCGCTTTGCCACCTTTAAATAGCGCCCTAGCCCATAACTTTATTAACCAAGCGTTTGAGCAAGGTAAGCTACGTGATCACCACAGCGTTTATCCTATAGATAGGCACAGTTTAGCTTTGTTTTTATGTCAGTTGAGTCAATTTATTATTGACCAACCTTCAATCACTACACTAGATATAAACCCTCTAGTCGCGGACAAATCCGCCATGTTAGTGCTCGACGTAAATATACAAATCAACGAACCGAAACTCGATAATCAGCAACACGCACATTTAGCGATACAACCTTACCCTAGCCAATGGCAAAGGAAAATTAAACTACCCAATCAGCAAGACATTATTATCCGGCCGATTAGAGCCGAAGATGAGCCGGCTCATCGCATTTTCGATCAACACATGAGCAACGAGGATAGGTATAAACGTTACTTTGGCAATATCCCTAAACTGGATCATTTTGCTTTAGCACGCTTGACGCAACTCGACTATGACCAAGAAATAGCCTTTATTGCGACTACCAATACACCCGCTAATCCAACAACGTTAGGTGTAGTACGCGCGCAATTTGCCAATGACAATGCCACAAATAAATCAATGGCTGAATTTGCCATTGTCATTCAGCAGAACTTTCAAGGCCTTGGATTAAGCAAATCTTTAATGCAACTATTGATTGATTATTGCCAATCTAAACAGATCAAAACACTAAAAGGCGTCACCATGTTAGACAACCATCAGATGGCAGGATTAGCAAAATCAATGGGCTTTACTGTAACCAGAGACTTCGACGCTGGCGAAATCTCTATGGTCCTGATGCTTTAACGTTAGCGAGTTGAGCGAGCAAGCTTTAGACATAACTTGTGTTAGCCGAAATCAATTCGGCCCACAATGGATACTTTTTTTAATCAGCTAAATAAGCTAACAATACGTAACAATTTGTAAATTCACCGCATTGCATTGTGCAATTTTTTGCTAGGCCAGTTACACTTCAATTATACGCTTTAAAAATACAGTGAATGCTTATCATGAAACGCTCTAACCTAATGATTGTCGCCATTGCGGCCGCCAGCTTAGCCGGCTGTGAATTAACCGATGAAAATACGGTTTCTATTCCTGATTTAAGTGCTACGTTGGCCAATCAAACCGGACAAGACGGCAGGGCTTGTGTCGATAAAGGCGATATTCGCGGCTTTGGTGCGCTTAACGACAGGGCTTTATTTGTCGATACGATGGGCGATGGTTATTTTGTCATGACCACATTATGGAGTTGTTATTCGTTAGATACCGCATTTCAAGTAGGCTTTGATTCACGCAGCTATCAAATATGTGGCGGGCGCTCGGATAAAATACTGACTAGTGATGAAAAATGTTTGGTCAAGCAAGTATTCAAATTTGATGATCGCAAAGCAGCCCACCAAGCCGTAGATAAAGCAGAGCTAGAGCGCGAGCAACTTAAAAAAGCGGCTGAGCAAAAACAAACAAATAAGCCAGAACACACTAACCAGTCTGCGTAAGTTAAATCGTTTAAAAAACGTAAAGGAAAGGTTTAAGCAGGATCAAAAACGGCTCGCCTAGCGAGCCGTTTTAAATTTTTTAATTGGTCTATTAATTTGCCAAAGTCAAAATGACTGGAAAAATTAACCTAACAATTCAGCTAATTTAGCGCTAACTTGCTCAACCGGCTGAGTACCGTCTAATTTAAAGTACTTAGTTTGGCCTTTTTCAGCCATAGCTGAATAGTAGTTGATTAACGGCGCTGTTTGCTCGTGATAAACACCTAAACGCTTACGCACAGTTTCAGGTTTATCATCTTCACGCGTGACTAAGTCTTCACCTGTTTCATCATCTTTACCTTCCACTTTTGGCGGATTGTAAACAACGTGATAAACACGTCCAGATGCAGGATGTTGACGACGGCCACTCATACGCTCAACAATCACTTCATCAGCAACATCGAATTCTAATACAGCGTCAATGTCGACACCGTTTTCGACCATAGCATCAGCTTGTGGGATGGTGCGTGGAAAACCATCAAGTAAAAAACCTTTTGCACAATCGTCTTGGGCAATACGCTCTTTAACTAAACCTATGATGATATCATCAGAAACCAAGTTACCCGCATCGATAACTTGTTTTGCGGCTAAACCTAACTCGGTTCCCGCTTTAATGGCAGCTCGTAGCATATCACCAGTAGAGATCTGTGGAATGCCATACTTTTGCATTAAGAATTGAGCCTGAGTACCTTTACCCGCACCCGGCGCGCCTAATAATATAATGCGCATAATCGCCTCTTGTATCATGAATTTAAACTGCCGCCAATTTACACGTTAGATAACTAAGATACAAGGACAAGAGCTCGCTGAATGGCTGCAAGACAAACTAATTTGCCATATAAAAGCAAAAAAGGAGCCGATTAGGCTCCTTTTCAAATAATTGTTGGCAGTTGAGCGTTTAAGCTGTGACTTTTAACAATAATTTATTTAAGCGTGATACAAAGCTCGCTGGATCTTCCAAGCTACCTTTTTCTGCCAATGTTGCTTGTAAAAACAACACGTCAACCCACTCTTTAAACGCTTCTTCGTCTGCTTCATCAGCCACTCGCTTAACTAATGCATGCTCAGGGTTAACTTCAAAAATGTACTTAGTTTCAGGCGCAGCTTGACCTGCCGCTTCTAACAACTTAGCCATTTGCGTATTCATGTCGTTTTCGTCAGTAGTAATAACCGCTGGCGATTCCGTTAAGCGATGAGAAACTTTAACGTCTTTAACTTTGTCACCTAACGCCGTTTTAGCACGCTCTACAAAGCTAGAAAATTCTTTTTCCGTTTCTTCTTGCTCTTTCTTCGTTTCTTCATCATCTAAGTCAGATAAATCAACATTGGCTTTAGCAACAGACTGGAATTGCTTTTCGCTATACTCAGTTAGATGCGACATCAACCACTCATCAATGCGATCTGACATCAATAAGACTTCAATGCCCTTCTTACGGAAGATCTCTAAATGCGGGCTGTTTTTCGCCGCATCAAAGCTATCAGCCGTAATATAGTAAATCTTATCTTGGCCTTCTTTCATACGCTCAATGTAAGCGTCTAAGCCAACCGATTGCTCAGCAGTATCGTTGTGCGTTGAAGCAAAACGGAATAACTTGGCGATCTTTTCTTTATTCGCAAAGTCTTCAGCTGGACCTTCTTTTAATACGTTACCAAACTCTTTCCAGAAGGTTGCATACTCTTGTGCTTTTTCTTCGTTCTTAGCCATACGGTCTAATAACGATAAGATCTTCTTAGTATTACCCGAGCGAATGCTTTGCGTGATCTTATTATCTTGTAAAATTTCACGCGAAACATTTAATGGTAAATCATTAGAATCAACTAAACCTTTTACAAAACGTAAGTAACTTGGTAAGAATTTTTCAGCGTCATCCATAATGAAAACGCGCTGAACGTACAATTTAATACCATTCTTAGTATCACGGTCCCACATGTTAAATGGCGCACGCTTAGGAATATACAACAAGCTCGTATATTCAGTTTTACCTTCAACTTTGCTATGGCTCCAAGTTAATGGATCATCAAAGTCGTGGGCAACTGTCTTATAAAACTCTTTGTATTCGTCTTCACTAATATCTGCTTTTTCGCATGTCCAAAGTGCCGTGCCTTTGTTGATAGCTTCCCACTTAGCTGGCTCTGCTGGCGAGCTTTCATTACCCTCTTCGTCAGTTACCGCTGGCACTTCTTCTTTGAACATTTGCACAGGAATGTTGATGTGATCAGAATAACGCGTGATAGTACTACGCACTTTCCAATCATCTAAAAACTCATCTTCGTCTTCACGTAAGTGTAAAATAATTTCCGTACCGCGCTGTGGTACTTCAATATCAGCAATGGTGAAATCGCCTTCGCCTTTTGATGTCCATTCAACACCTTGGCTAGCATCGACACCTGCGGCACGCGTTTTAACCACGACTTCGTCAGCTACGATGAAAGCTGAATAAAAACCAACACCAAATTGACCAATTAATTGTGAATCTTTGGCTTGGTCACCGGATAATTTACTGAAGAAATCAGCTGTACCTGACTTAGCAATTGTCCCTAGGTTATTGATCACGTCTTCACGTGTCATACCAATACCATTATCAGCGATCGTAATGGTACGCGCGTCTTTGTTTACTGATACACGAACGCGCAGGTCACCGTCATTTTCATATAAATCGTTATTTTCTAACGCCTTGAAGCGTAATTTATCGGCGGCATCTGATGCGTTTGATACTAACTCACGTAAGAAAATTTCTTTGTTTGAATACAGTGAGTGGATCATAAGTTGAAGTAGTTGCTTTACTTCGGTTTGAAAACCAAGCGTTTCTTTTTGAGCTGCTTCAGACATCTTAAGTCGTTCTCCTAGATGCGATATTAGAAAAAATAAATTATGCGTTTGCGACGATTATGTCGCTGTTGCAATGAAAAATGGGGATAAAGAAAAAAGATTCAAGGCAAAAATTAAAAAAAGATCCAAGCGAGAACGAACTGGATTTAAAAATTACTGGTTAACCGAATTGGTTTAAGGTGTGTACCTGACTGTCTTTCCCTAACAGTCGAGCAATATTACGCTGGGTTAATTCAACACTACCCGAGGTAAAATAAGTCACCTCGCCTTCTGTTTGGTTTACAGGATCCGCGGTAATTTTTAACAAGTCTTGAACGCGCTTAGCCACGGCTTTACCCGGCTCGATAATATGCACCGGATAATCAAAGCACGCCGCAATTTCATTTTGTAAGAATGGATAATGCGTACAAGCTAATACCAAAGTATCTGGCTTATCGACAATCAAACTTTGCAAGGTCGATTTAACAATACGACTCGATACTGATTTATCAACCCCTTGCTCGACTAATTCAACCCAGCCATTGCACACCAAATAACTCACTTGTGAATGCTGCTGACTGTAGCTAGCGACTAATTTATTTAATCGATTGCTGTTAATGGTGTTGTGGGTTGCTAATACCGCCACATGTGGCCGCGCCAAGTCATTAAGTGCCGGTTTAACCGCAGGTTCAATTCCAACAAAGGGAATGTCGTAGGTTAGGCGCAAACGGTCAATGACAGCCACTGTAGCCGTATTGCAGGCAATCACAATAGCTTGGACCTTTTGCTTAAGTAAAAAGTCAACGATAACGCAACAGCGCTGCCAAACTTGCTCGGTGGTTTTTAAACCATAGGGGGCATATTGGCTATCTGAGACATAAATAAAGTCTTGCTGAGGCAGTAAATCCGTCAGTTCTCGCAAAACGGATAAACCACCAATGCCTGAATCAAATACACCTATGGGTTGCTTGTTAGTCATGTTCATCAAAAAACGATTGTCGCCGCAAGCGACGACCTACAAGGATGTAGGAAGTGCCGATTATGTCCGGAACTATTTTCGGCCGACCTACAAGGATTAACCAACATTATTGTCATTAAAGAAGGCTAACATATCGTCTTCTGTCCATACCTTAACGCCTAACGATTGAGCTTTAGTTAATTTAGAACCTGCCTTTTCACCCGCCACTAAGCAATCGGTTTTGGCAGAAACACTACCCGAAACTTTGGCACCTAAGCCTTGTAGTATCGCTTTAGCATCGTTACGCCCCATGCTAGACAAAGTCCCTGTTAATACGAAAGTTTGCCCTTCTAATATTAAATCGGCCTCATTTGGTTTTTCAATTGCAGGCCAATGAATACCTAAATCTAACAACGCGCTAACTACTTCCTGATTATATGGCTCTTTAAAAAACTTAACGACATGCGCAGCAACCACTTCCCCCACGTCACTAACTTCAAGCAATTGCTCTTCATTGGCAGCTTGAATCGCGCCTAACGTAAGAAAGTGTTGCGCCAAATTAAGGGCTGTTGCTTCACCCACCTCACGAATACCGAGTGAGTAAATAAACTTTGGTAACGTCGTTTTTTTACCGTCGGCTAATGCTTGTATCAATTTAGCCGCTGACTTTTGCCCCATACGATCCATACAAGCAACATCAAACTGTTCAAGGGTAAACAAGTCTGCCGGCGTTTTAACCATGGCTTTATCAACTAAAGCATCAATTAGCTTGTCACCTAAGCCATCTATATTAAAGGCTTTGCGCGATACAAAATGCTTAAGCGACTCTTTTAACTGAGCTTGGCAATACAAGCCTGCAGAACAGCGAATAACCGCCTCACCTTCAACTTGCTGTAAAGCAGAATCACAAACCGGACAGCTTGTCGGGTATTCAATTTCTTTAGCATCGTCAGGTCGACGTTCTTTCACGACAGAAACAATTTGTGGGATCACGTCACCTGCACGGCGTATCACCACACTATCGCCAATTTTAACCGCCAAGCGGGCTATTTCGTCTGCGTTGTGTAAAGTCGCATTCGAAACTGTGACACCACCAACAAATACCGGTTCTAAACGCGCAACGGGTGTAACAGCGCCCGTACGACCCACTTGGAACTCGACATCATTCAGTATTGTGATTTCTTCTTGTGCAGGGAATTTTCGCGCGATAGCCCAACGCGGCGCTTTAGCAACAAAACCCAATTGTTGTTGTTGTGCAATATCGTCAACTTTAAAAACAATACCGTCAATTTCGTAACTTAAGTTGTCGCGCTTGGCTGCTATTGTTTCATAGTAATCATCACATGCCTCACCCCCTTGGACTTTGCGCACTTCCGGGTTCATCGGCAAGCCAAATGCCTTTAACTGCTCCATACGGCCATAATGCGACTGCGACATCAAACCATTAACGTCTTCAACATAACCAATTGAGTAGGCATAAAATGCCAAAGGTCGCGATGCCGTTATTTTAGAATCTAGCTGACGTAAACTACCGGCTGCAGCATTGCGCGGATTCGCAAATTGCTTTTGTCCCGACGCTTTTTGGTTTTGATTAAGGCTGGCAAAACCTTGCTTTGGCATAAACACTTCGCCGCGCACTTCTAATACTTGCGGAAAATCGACATTCAGCTCACCACGTAATGACAGAGGAATACTGCGGATCGTTTTAACATTCTCGGTAATGTCTTCACCAATTTTACCGTCACCCCGCGTAGCCGCTTGAACCAACAAGCCATTTTCATACATAAGAGACACGGCTAAGCCATCTAACTTAGGTTCACAACAAAAAGCCACTTGACTGACGGTGGTTAACCTATCCAACAAACGTTGATTGAAAGCCAGCATGTCTTCAGCAGAAAACGCGTTCTCCAAAGATAGCATAGGTAATTTATGCTCAACTTGGGTAAAGGCTTTTAATGCTTGGCCACCGACCTTATTACTGGGTGAATCCGCCTGAACCCAATCTGGATATTGACTCTCCAACTGTTTTAATTCACGCATCAACCTATCGTATTCAGCATCGGGAACACTTGGATTATCCAATACATAATACTGGTAGTTATAATCATTCAAGGTTTTAACGAGTTGTTGGATTTGCTGCTGAATAAGTTCGGCCATAATAAATATTACTGTTTAGATTAAAAATCGATACTGTGATTGGCGCTTAGTATAAAGCGCATTATTTTGCAGTAAACCTATTGTTTTTTTAACGGCTATTTTTCAGTACACTAGCGCCACAAAAATACACAATGGAATCCTTACAATGCCCTCTTTTGATATCGTTTCAGAAATTGACGCACCAGAGCTTTTAAATGCAGTAGACAACAGTAAACGTGAACTCGGTACACGCTTTGACTTTAAAGGCGTTAACGCGGATATCACTTTAAAAGATCTCACAGTGACTATTTCGACAGAGTCAGACTACCAAGTAAATCAAATCATGGATATTTTGATTAAAAACTTAGTACGCCGAAACATTGATACTGAATCTATGGACGCTGATGACAAAATCACCCACAGTGGCAAAACATTTTCTAAAAACTTTACCTTTGCTCAGGGTATCGACCAGGCAACGGCTAAAAAAATCGTCAAGTTCATTAAAGATCAAAAATTTAAAGTTCAAGCGGCTATTCAAGGTGATAAATTGCGCGTGACAGGCAAAAAACGTGATGACTTACAAACCGTCATTGCCGCGTTACGTGGTGAAAGTATGGGCCTACCATTACAATTCAATAATTTCCGCGACTAAATCTAGTTTAAAGCAGTAATAACCTTAGTGTTATTACTGCTTTATTGATATATATCATCGCAAGCCTAGCGCACTTAGCTAAACTCATGTCAAATAATCAGGATATGAGCTTATGCACCACCTTAGTCAGCAATTCATAAACAAATGCAGTTTGGCACTCAGCCAGTTACAAGCTGAAGTGTTGCAGCAAATTTATAGCAAAATCCAAGCTTCAAATGTCGAATTGGCACAGTTTATCGATAAGCCAATATCATCACTATCCGCTGAACAACAGCTTGAATTATTTGAACAGCACTTCGAGTATTTACTTAAGCAAGAGCTGCCAAAGCTGCGCAACATTTTAACGGCAGAAAGTCAGTTAGACATAGGTTTATATGGCATCTGCCCTTATTGCGAATCAGAGATGACTCCAGAAGCACTCAGCAAAAACCCTGCCATCCAAACTTGTTGTCAATGTTGTAAAGAGTGCGAAAAATGTCGAGACTAAGCTTTAGTCAAAGCGATCGGGTTTTAGGGGCAGGTTTCTAGTTCCAGACGAAACCTAAGTACTTACATCCATGTAAGCAAAGTCGAGAATAAGTGCTGACAATGAACCATAAAACCTGAGCGAGAAGACGATATTAATCCACATTGAAAATAAGAACATGCCGCCATACTAGTCTATACTCAAATTGACTGGGATAATTTGGACTTTTGTTATGGCATTTTCTTTTCAAAATTCGTCTTTTCGCGATCCGGATACTGGTGTCTATAATCTAAATTATTTTATGGAGATATTATTTCGCGAATGGCATAGGTCAATGCGCGAACAAGGTCAGTTATCACTCGTTTTAGTTCACCCTAGCTACCCACAACGTCATCATAGCCAAGAAAAGAAAGTGATCGCCAGTATCTTGGAAAAATCCGTTTATCGCGCAACAGATTTAGTTTCAATACTGAATGAAGATGACTTTTTACTCGGTTTATTTAATCTTAACAAATCAGGTACGGATGTGATTGTCGACCGGATCATCGCGCAAACTAATGAATTAAAACAACAGTTTGGAATTGAAATTTGGGCTGGCGGTTTTAACTTATCACCCAATAAAGATATCAGGCTAGAAACCGTATTTGATGAGTTACAGTTGTTTATCAATAGCCCGGATATTCATAATGAAAAACACTTTTCAATTTCGGAATACCAGCATCATTAACAAGAAGTTCTCTATATAAGCTCTGCACACCGCCTTGTAAATGAGCCCTAGCTGCTTGCATCGATTTTGGCATAGGCTTTACTCTTCAACCCAACAGAATATTGGTCATGCTTTAGGCGCCTGGAACAGACCAATGTATACCAAGCACAAATCGTTAACTGAATGACATGGGTGTACAGCTCAGCATGCAGCCAAAAAAATCACCATAAAAGCCACAAACAAAAAAGGAACCTTACGGTTCCTTTTTTAAACTAACTAAACAAAGTGTGGTTTAAATAATTTTTACGTTATTACGACCAGCCACTTCTTTAATATAGCCTGTCCAGCCTTTAGCTGAACGCGCTGTTTTCTTGTGCTTAGATGCCTCTAACGCATACTTATAAGCTTGCTTATATTGCTTGGTATAGAAGAAAGCTTCAACCAAAGACAATTGAATTGCAGGTGTTTTATCTGAACCAAGCTCAATCGCTTTTTCAAACGCCTTAATAGCACGCTTGTAATCTTCAGATAAGGTTAATAAATCACCTACTCGCTTATAGTAATCAGGATCTTGCGTTAATTCAGCGACTTCTTGATAATACTTAGCTGCTTTTTTGAATTCCTGAGATTGATGATAATAGTTCGCTAAAGCGCCTATATTCTTCTCGTCTTTCTTTAAAACACCTTCATTTAAGTATTTTTCTTGAATTTGTGCCGCTTTAATTGGAATGGCATTAGCTGCATACAGCTGAGCAATCGCAACAAAATGGTTTGGCTTAGTTAAGTGCCCTTGTTTATAAGCTAAGTCAAATGTAGAAAGTGCTCTTTCCATATTTTCGTCTAACAAATAAAACTGACCTAACTGGATCCAGTAGTTTGCCTTTTCTGGGAAAAGTTTTACTACGGTGGAACCCACTTCAATAGCTTCTTTAAACTTTTTGCGCTCGTAGTAAGAGCTCACTTTTAACAAGTAAGGCGTTACTGCCGGCTTTTTCTGTAAAGCGATAGCTTTATCAGCTGGTGCAATTAGTTCTTCTAGTTCTTTTAGCTGGTAATGAGCCGTGGCCATTTTCTGATAAACCATTTCGTCCTCTTTACCAGAGAAGTCCATCCAGCGTTGATAACCTTTAAGCGCTTCGCGCTGGTTACCTTCCTGTAGGTTTAAATCAGCTAAAAGTTTAATCGCATCTTCTTGTTCAGCTTGGTTAAGTACATCTAAATCAACCGCTTCTTTTAAAAGCTTAATTGATTTTTTTGCACCACCCTTCTGACCAGCATAGATACGGCCGAGAAGACGCTTGATGAAAGCTTGATCGAAAGGCTTTTTCGCTTCAATTTCTTCCAACATTTTAATTGCGTCATTAACACGCTCCTCAGCATAAACATCGAATGCAGCCTGTACTTTTTTACCGACTGATTGCGACATTACCTGAGTTTTACGTTTCTCTGTTTTCTCAGCAACCGCAACGCCCGGCATGATCAAGCTAACACAAAGTGTTGCTAAACCTAGACCAGTCATTACTTTCTTTGATATAGAAGAGAAATTCATGTTGACCTCATTGATATCTATATGATGGCTCAAGCATAATTTAACAACTTGAGCACATCATCCATAATTACTGTTTCGCGCCTTGCATGTTGAAGTCAAGCTGTACGGTTAAACCGTGTTGCTGAATAGGTTTACCATCAACAATTTTTGGCTTGTACTTCCACTTAGCTAATGCTTTCTTAGCTGCGCGGTCGAAGATACGCTTAGGCTCTGCTTCAATGACATCGATATTAATAACATTACCTAGTTCGTCGATAGAGAACTTGAGTTTAACCCAACCTTCTTTACCTTCCCTTAACGCTGCCATTGGGTAGCGAGGTTCGATACGAACAATAGGTGCTGCATCACCATCTTGCATCAAATTACCGCCAAGTCCGCCTAGTCCAGTGTCACCAACACTCGTGTCTGGAGCAGGCATATCCAAATTAATACCACTGGCATTTGGATCTACCACATCCGGCGTCGACTGCTGAGGCTTAGGTGGCTCAGCAGGTGGCGGCGGAGGCGGGGGCGGCTTGCGCTGCATTTCTTGCACACCTTCTTGAGGCTTCGACATAACAATATCAATGCGAGGTGCCTTTTCGCTTTCTTCAGGGCCCTTTTGGTTGTTAGCGATTAATTCCGCCATCAACACAAAAAGACCAAAAGTAATTGCGATACCAATAGGTATAGATAGCAGCATCCGGATCATATTATTTCTCCGCTGCTACAGTAATTCTTTCAATACCTGCGGCTTTAACTTGATCCATTACTTTCATAATTAGACCATGCTTAGCTTCTTTATCACCTTGAACAATAACAACGTCAGTGTTCTGTTCAGCAAGCATTTTTTCAACGTTAGCGCGAACACGCTCAACATCTACTTGGCGCTTGTCCATCCAGATTTCACCTTTGTCGTTAATCGCGATAAAGATATTTGCCTTAGGCTCAGCTTTTGTATTGTTCGCCTCTGGCTTATCTACTTCGATACCTGCCTCTTTAACAAAAGACGTGGTAACAATGAAGAAGATTAACATAATGAATACGATGTCTAGCATCGGCGTCATGTCGATTGCTGCATCTTCTTCTTCATGATGACGTTTACGTGCCATAACAAAATTCTCTCTTAATGATGTGGCAAACTATCCACTAATTTTTCTACTTCCGTTTTAGCGCGCGCTTCAATTCGTGAGCTAAAGAATACCCCAGATAGGGCTGCAACCATTCCCGCCATAGTCGGAATTGTTGCCATGGAAATACCAGATGCCATCAGACGTGGGTTACCTGTACCCGATGTTGCCATCGAGTCGAATACGCTAATCATACCCGTTACAGTCCCAAACAATCCGATAAGTGGACACAAAGCTACCAAGGTTTTAATCAACAAAAGACGGGCTTTTAACATTTCAGACGCTTCTGAAATCCAAAAATCACGAATTTTATGTGCATACCAAGATGTGGTGTCTGGTCGTGCATCCCAACGAGCTATTAACTCTTTGCGATACTTTGGAAACTCAATTAAGAGAAACCAATAACGCTCAATCATTAAAAACCACATAATCGCAAGCACTGCGAAGACGATATATAAAACATCGCCCCCAGTTGATATAAATCCCCTGACAGTTTCCCAAATGTCGATGAGGAATAACATCTTATGCTTGCTCCTTCTCCGCGTGCGCAGCTACGATGCCCGCGCTTTGCTCTTCAAGGATATGAGTGATTGATTTACCACGTGCCGCTACAATAGCGTGGATAAAGATTAATGGTAATGCAGCGATTAGACCTTGTGCCGTTGTTACCAACGCCATTGAGATGTTACCCGCCATAATCTTAGGATCACCAGTACCGAATAATGTGATTGATTGGAAAGTACCAATCATACCAACAACCGTACCTAGTAGACCTAATAACGGAGCAATTGCTGCTAGAATCTTAATTACGTTAATACCGCGCTCAATGCTTGGTGTTTCACGTAAAATAGCTTCGTCTAACTTAAGTTCTAAGTTTTCAACGTCAGCGTCTTTGTTGTCAGCATAAACTTTTAAGATACGGCCTAACGGGTTATTCGTGTTAGGAGTCGCAGTATTCTTAAGCTGACCTTTCATTTTCGCGCCAATTAAGAATAAGGTTAATAGTTTCCAAAGCGCGATTAATGCACCAAGTGCTAATACACCTGTGATTACGTAGCCAGGAACACCACCTTGATGATAACGCTCTTCTAATGTTGCTTTTTGCTTGAAGATATTCAAGATAGCACCACGAGCTGGATCAAGATAAACCGAACCGTAACCAGAGCTTTGACCTTGGTAAGCAGATGCATCAGCTAAAATGTGCGCTTCTGGCTGACGAGCTAGAGGCTGGATTTTAGGGTCTGCTGCATTTTCAGTGTTATAAACTAAGTACTCACCATTAGAAAGTAAGTTGAAAACACCAATACGCGTAATTGTTTCAGTGGTTTCTGAACCGTCTAATGCGACAACTGGAGCATCGTAAGTTACAACTTTACCAGACTCAGTCATTTCAGTTTGTAAAGCGAACCATAACTCTTCTAATTCAGAAACAGTCGGTAGTTCTTTTGCTTCAGCTAACTTAGAAAGAAGCTCTGTACGGTTAGCATACTTAGGTTGTGAACTTACGATTGAAGTAGAGATACGACCTAAAGCTTCACCAGATGATTGACGAACAACACCAAACATCTCACCCAATGTGCCTTTAGCATCATCAAGTTCAACTTCTTTTTCAGTGATTTTTTTGTTGTTGTCGATAAACGCTTGTTGTAAACGTTTTTGACGTGCTTCTTCTGCTTTGTATTCAGCTTTGGCTTTATTTAATAAAGCTTGCTTTTGATCACGTGCAGCTTTGAATTCAGCTTCACGCTTAGCATTGATTTTAACTTCTGATACGCGGTCTTTTTTAACTTGCTCTAAAAGCTTGTCTAACTCAGCGTTAGCACTCGCAGTAAAAGAAACCGAAGTTAAAGCAAGCGCAGATACGGTTAATAGCGTTTTAAACTGTTTCATTATTGTGCACTCTCCGCTGCAAATACTGGAACCTTAAGTAAATCAGGAGCAACCTGTTTACGCGCCATACGAATAACTTGACGGATAGGTTTGATGTATTCATCACCTAATTGAGTCCAAGCACGTGCATTGTTATCCCAAACCCAAACTTGTTTAAAGTCTAAAGATTGTGCAACAAGAACAGTACGACCAATGTGGGCGATATCAACAGTTTTACCTTCAACGTCACCTTGGTAAGCCGCGATTAATGTGCCGTAATCATTTTCGATTTGATAGGCTTCTAATACTTGGCGGTAACGTTCAGAAGTTGTGATGTTAGGATCAGTCATTAAACGACGAATACGCTCAATACGCGCTTTACGCTCGTCTATTTTCAATGGAACGTCTAACTCAACAAATTTTTCTAATGAATCAAGCATCTTATACATCAATGGAACAACACCTTGTTTTGTGTCTTCGATACCATCGATTTGCTTTTGTAATGACGCGATTTCAGCTTCTTGGTTCTTAGTGATTTTTTCGTAGTGGTCGTTGTAAACACGTAAGCTGTCAGTTTTATCAACTACACCACGGTACTCGGCTAATAACTCTAAAGATTGCTCGTAATAACGATCGACCTTCTGTTGTGATTTTGCTGCGGCTTTGTGAATCTTGTTTTCTTCTTTATGTAGATTCTCAAGCGCATCTGCTGCTACGGCTGTCGTAAAAGACAGCGATAAAGCGCAAGCGACCGCAGAAGCTAGTTTTTTACTCTTCATCATCTTAGACACGATTCCCAATGTATTAATGATTTGATTTGTAGACCATGTAAACGGCTCGTAAAACACAGTCCGGAAACTTTCACAGTTTTATAACTAAAACTCTCCGAATGTTCTATGATTTGCCAGAGCATGTCAACCAAAACCCTTGTAGATCCGGCACATTGCTTGACTTTTAACCAATTACGAAGACTTTTTACAAATGTAAACAGCCTGCATTCGAATTCAACCTAAGGTTATGCTATCTCAGGCCAAGCTGCAAAGGATTATTTGAAGATTTTTTAACTAAAAAACTCAATAATAATAACGATTAATACAATTTATTGCGGCTTGATATACAAAAAAACGGCGACTTAACAAAGTCGCCGTTTTTTATAACTAATCAGATGAAGGGAATAAGAATCGCAACAACCGATACAACCCTTAATTAAAAATTACAAACTTTCGTTTACATTTTATCCATGGTTTCGATACCCAATAACTCTAAACCGGTTTTCAAGGTTTGTTGGGCGTTGTAGGCAATTACAAGGCGTGAATTTTTGGTTACTGAATCCACGTCATCTTTAAGAATTGGGCAAGCTTCGTAGAAGCTCATGAAGCCACTTGCGACTTCATAAAGGTATGCACATAACATATGTGGATAGGCTTCACGAGTCACTGTTTCTAACGTATCTTCAAACTGCGCAAGCTTAGTCAGAAGGGCTTTCTCCTGTTCCTCTATAACCTGTACATTATTCTCTAAATCACTTGCCTGAATACCAGCTTTATCGAAAATTGACTGCACTCGGGTATAGGCATACTGTAAATAAGGTGCGGTAGCGCCCTCAAAACTCAGCATGGTTTTCCAGTTAAATATGTAGTCACTTGTACGATTTTTCGACAAATCGGCAAATTTAACCGCGCCAATTCCCACTTTACGCGCAACTTCAGCTTGTTGCTCAGCGGTTAAATCGGTTTCTCGTTTTGATAATAATTCAGTCGCACGAGACACAGACTCTTCAAGTAATTCAGCCAATTTAACTGTACCGCCAGCACGAGTTTTAAATGGCTTGCCATCTTCGCCCATCATGGTGCCAAACGGATGGTGCTCTAAAGAAACCTTATCAGTTGCAAAGCCAGCTTTCTTACCAATAGTGAATACTTGCTGCATGTGCAACGATTGTCGCGCATCGATAAAGTACAGACAACGATCTGCATCAAGTTCTTGTGAACGATATTGAATAGCCGCTAAATCAGTTGTCGCATACAAGTAACCACCGCCAGATTTCTGGACGATAACCGGCATTGGGTTACCTTCTTTGTCTGCCATTTCTTCAAGGAAGACAACTTGTGCGCCTTGGTCTTCAACTGCCAAGCCTTGGTCTTGCAAGCTAGCAATCACTTTAGGTAGCTGCTCGTTGTAGGCACTTTCCGGCTTAATATGTTCACGCTCTAACGTAACATTAAGCTTGTCGTAAACTTCTTCGCTGTGTTGAACTGATATTTCAATAAATTGCTGCCAAAGTTCCGTACAACGCTCATCACCACCTTGTAGCTTAACCACGTAATCACGCGCTTTAGTGGCAAACGCTTCTTCATCGTCAAAACGTTTTTTCGCTTCACGATAGAAGGTTTCTAAATCGGCTAACGCGGTACCATCAATGCTACCACCCGCCATGGTGTCTTCTAGGTGGGCAATCAACATACCGAATTGCGTGCCCCAATCACCCATATGATTTTGACGGATGACTTTATGGCCTTGGAATTCCAACGCACGAACAATAGCATCACCAATAATACTTGAACGTAGATGGCCTACGTGCATTTCTTTAGCCAAATTAGGCGAAGAATAATCCACCACACAAGTTTGTACTTGTTCGGCTTTGGCAACACCTAAGCGCGGATCTTGGAAGCTAGCTTGTGCTTGCTGCACTAACCATTCTTTCGATAAGAAGATATTAATAAATCCCGGACCGGCTATTTCAGTTTTTTCCGCAATATCAGCTAAATCAAGTTCAGCTAATACTTTAGTGGCTAGCTCACGAGGATTAGTTTTTAACGCTTTAGCCGCTCCTAAAACACCATTAGCTTGATAATCACCAAACTGAGGCTTATTACTTAAGGCAACATGAGGGCCATGTTCAGCCGGAATACCAGCAGCGACCATGGCTGCTTGGACACGTTCAGATAAATATTGCTTAATTTTCATTAGGTTTGCCTAAATTAGTGTTCACGTGTTTTAAGGAATTTAATATCAGGATAGCGTTCTTCGGCCAAACTTAAGTTAACCATAGTCGGTGCGATATAAGTCAAGCTATCACTACCGTCCAAGGCTAAGTTACTTTCAGCTTTACGACGAAACTCTGCCAGTTTTCGCTCGTCGTCGCATTCACACCAGCGCGCAGTAGATACACTAATCGCTTCGTAAATGGCATCTACGTTATATTCAGCTTTTAAGCGATGCACAACCACATCAAACTGCAGCACACCAACCGCACCGACAATTAAGTCGTTATTGGTTAAAGGACGGAAAACTTGCACAGCTCCTTCTTCTGACAATTGAACGAGACCTTTTAACAATTGCTTTTGTTTAAGAGGATCTTTTAACCGAATACGGCGGAATAGTTCTGGTGCAAAGTTAGGAATACCGGTAAAGCTGACTTTTTCGCCAACCGTGAAACTATCACCGATACGGATCGAACCATGGTTATGCAAACCAATAATATCACCCGGATAAGCTTCTTCTACCGCTTCCCTGTCACCCGCTAAAAAGGTTAAGGCGTCAGATATACGTACATCTTTACCAGTACGCACTTGATGCATCTTCATGCCTTTTTCATATTTACCTGAACAAATACGCAAAAAGGCGATACGGTCACGGTGTTTAGGATCCATGTTCGCTTGGATCTTAAATACAAAACCAGAGAATTTATCTTCTTGCGGTGTGACTTGACGTTCATTCGTGGCACGTGGTTGTGGCTTAGGAGCCCAATCAACAAGGCCATCTAGCATATGGTCAACACCAAAATTAGCGAGTGCCGTACCAAAAAATACTGGGGTTAATTCGCCCGCTAAGAACATTTCAAGATCAAACTCATGAGCAGCGCCCTGCACTAACTCCATCATTTCTCTTAGTTCTTCTGCATAATCACCAATCGCTTCATCAAGCTCTGGGTTATCTAAACCTTTAATGACACGATTATCGGCAATGGTATGACCCATACCTTGTTGGAATAAAATCACTTCATCACGCAATAAGTGATAAACACCTTTAAATTCTTTGCCCATGCCGATAGGCCAAGTGATCGGTGCGCAAGCAATTTTAAGAACATCTTCAACTTCATCCATCAATTCGATTGGATCACGAATCTCACGGTCGAGTTTGTTCATAAAGGTGATGATCGGCGTATCACGCAGGCGTGTAACTTCCATTAGTTTAATGGTTCTATCCTCTACACCTTTCGCAGAGTCGATAACCATCAAACAAGAGTCTACCGCAGTTAAGGTACGGTAAGTATCTTCCGAGAAGTCTTCGTGACCAGGGGTATCGAGTAAGTTAACTAACTCGTCACGATATGGAAACTGCATGACCGAGGTAGTAACCGAGATACCACGCTCTTTTTCCATTTCCATCCAGTCAGATTTGGCGTGCTGGCCAGACTTTTTGCCTTTAACCGTACCGGCTTTTTGAATGGCTTGTCCGTAGAGTAGAACTTTTTCTGTAATGGTCGTTTTACCGGCATCCGGGTGCGAGATAATCGCAAAGGTACGACGCTTATTAACCTCTTGAATAAATGGCGATTCTGTCATTAGGCAATTCTGCTGAAATCGGAAAGAAAAATGCTGATTTTTAAGAGCGGCGATTATACAGATTTTGTTGGTTTAAACCAAACGACTGACGGTATTTCCATAAAGAAATGATCAGTATGCTATATTGCATGGCTAGAAAAAATAAACCTCGTCTTGCCGGACTTGCTCCGGCACCCATTGTCTTTAGCCTATGCATGGTGCATTAATGCAGTATGGCTGACTTAATCAAAGCCATTGGATAATTCAAAGACAAGACGTTCGCCACAATTTCACCACATTGACGAACGTTTATTATATGGACTCTCAACGAATTAAAATCAATTCGAAAACTCGACGATTAATTTAGGCGCTTGCGCTGCATTACCATTATAGGAACGTGCAGTTCGCGCAACTAAAGGTTGAGACGGACTATGAATGGTTAGCACCATAGCATTACCCGCTTGCCAGTCTGGATGACTAATTACTTGTTGCAACATGGCCGATAAGTCTGGCGTTTGTTGGGCTTCACCATTGAGGTTACTGCCTGTCCAAGGCGCTGGTTGCCAAGCTACGCTTGTCGGGACTTTGCCTCGGCTACTGATGTTGAATTGCGAATAACCAAATCCTTCAGCGTCGCCTGAGTTTTGCGCTTCTATTAATAAATCAACATCATCATTTTCGGTTTTGGTGCTAGTAAATTGCACATACGCGCGAGTAATCGTTGCATTGGCTGGAATATTAACTGCAGCAAAACGTAAACCAACATGTTGATGGGCCGAAGGGCCATATTTACTTGAAACATATGTATCGTAACCAAGCTCTAAATCACTGCCGTTTCTAGCAATAGAACCACTCTCTCTTTGTTCAGCATCATCGTTACCCGCGCTAATCGCAACTTCAATTTGGTTTTGTACTAAATTGATAACATGCGTTGTACTTTGGCTAGTTAACCCTAAATCGTCTTCAGCAATAGCGTAAATACTATACTGACCATAGCTATTTGGCTGCCATTGCATTTCATATGGCGCACTATTATCGACCCCGACTTCAACATTATTGACATAAAAAGTCACCGTTGAAACACTTCCATCACTATCCGCAGCGTTAGCAGTGATACCAACATTAGCCAAACCAATTTGATCTGATTGTTGCGCCGGAGAAGTTAAGCTAACAACAGGGGCTTGGTTTGCTGGTTGGCCTTGATCGTATTCAAGATAAATATAAGGTGCTTTGCGCAAACTACCATCCGCAGAGTCCGCAACCCGCTTACCTGTACCAGAAATTAATAGCGTTACGGCGCTATCTTCATTCCAGCCTTGTTTGCTGACTAAACTGTTAACCAAACTTGATAGATCTGGAGTGGCGTTAACGGCTTGCGTAGCATCAACTTGTTGCCATGCGTCTGGCTGCCAAGCTACGTCAGCTAACGAGCGAGTTCGATTAGAAAGGTCAAAATCATTGTCGACAAAGGCTAAACTATCAATACTATCTTCAACTTGAATGCTTAACTGCGTATTTTCGTCATCGGTTTCATCAACACTGAATTGCACGTAAGCCTGCTGAATATTGGCATTAGCCGGAAGGTTTAACTCTGCAAAACGCAAACCGACTAATTGATCGCCCTTGCTACCATCGTTCACCAATTCTAAATCTGAGCTATGTAAATCGACAGCACCAGATTCTCTTTGTTCGGCGTCATCTTCATCATGCTGTAAAGGCCAAAATACGATAGATGGATAGTCAACATCGGCTTGACCATAGGCTCGCACACCATAGCCATAAACATCAATCAACTCGATCTTCAATTGGCTAATATCAAAATCAAATGGTAAATCCGATACACGAATATCTAACGCATAACCCGGCTCGGTATTTAAACTACGGTTAATAAAAGGTTTGTGGTGATGATGATCATTATGACTACTGGCCGGATAGCTCTGTGGCATCTGCGCCATTTTATCAACATAGCGCGCATAATTTGTTTGGCCACGGTTATATGGATAAGCAAATAACTCCAAGCCTTGTACGTAGTCATTATTGTCGCGTAAATCACCGGCATGTTCACTAACGGCTTCAAAGTCATAGGTACGTGAATAGTTTCCACCATCTAAGCTAATGGTAAGTGCGCGAATGGCTGTTTGTTGATACGGTAAAATCACCCGAAACATGGCCGAATCAATATCATGATCTAACTGGCTAATCTCAGCTGATTGCAAATGGGCATGTAAATGTGGTGTGGCAAGCGGGTCGAACGTGCGCATAGGGTTAACATTAACCCGAGTTTGACCATTATGACGCATAACACTGTAATGCAAATGTACCGTACTGGTATGGCCTGTTTCACCCATTAGCCCTACTACATCGCCCTTATCAATATCTTGTCCAACTTGTAGGCCATTTTCTACTGACTCCAAATGGCGGTAAGCCATATAGATATTGCCCCAGTTATTGCCATTAAAGGTTTGGTCACACATCACTTCAACATAACGTCCTTCACCCGTAGATTCCATTTCTTGCAAATTACCGTCGACAATTTTTGAGATCACACCATCACAACGACTCACTATGCTAGGCGGCGTAATTTCATCAAAGTTTTGGCCGCCATTCTGCACCACGGCAGTAAAGTCCATGCCTTTATGAAAATCAAAATACTCAACATTACTGCTGCTAACATATTTATATCTAGGCCCAAATATCGACGTAAAATAACGATGACTATAACTTGGCGTGTAGCTATCTGGCGCTTGTTGCAATATATCCGCGGCTATTGGCGCCACAAAATCGTATTGATACGCAGGTTCTACATTTTGATAGTTGGCGTCAACAAAACTGCTGACATTAAGCTGGTGTCCTGGAGAAGCAACAACAGTGGTACTCACTAATCCCAATAAGGTACTGGTAACTATGCTTTTTACTGCTTGCATAACGGCATTCTTTCCTGAATTTAAAGTAAAAGTTGTCAAGTAAACTTAAAATCCAACTGTCTATTTATGATGCTAATTTCAAAACCTAATTCACTTTGAGCGAAGTCGAATTGAATCTGCTTATTAAATTAAACTCGCCCCTTCGACTGCTGCACGCTCAGGGTGAAGTATTCATCAGACTGTCAGTGTTTAAGAGAACCGAGCGTTTGAATAAGGTAAATTCTAGTGATTGCCTACAAAAATTCTTGTGGGTAAACAGTAAAGTGCGACAGTGCGCACGCTTCGAAAGCACTCAGAAAAGAAAGTGTGGGACAGGTCGCAAAAACGCTTGGAGGTTAAGTGTGATAAGGGTCACAGAAATATCGAGCTATAAAAAACCCGCGATAACGCGGGTTTTTCAAAAGATAATTCAAATTGTAAAACTAGCCTTAACTCTAGCCGTTTATTCACTCGTTTCAGCTAAAGGCTCTAGCATGTCTTCAATTGATTTATCTAAGCTATCAAAAGTATAGCTAGGCAAGGCATACTGCCATTTGCCATAGTTATCGTTGTATTGCTGAGCAATGACATTCGAGGCTTCATCAGTGCCACTCGCTACCACAGACAGCCAGTTTTCGTCTGAATCAGCGTCGGTCGAATTAACCAATTTTAATTGGTAATCAACACCATTAAATAAGCTCACCTTTAGACTTTTGACCGAATCATTTTGCCACAATTGGCTGTCAAGTAAGCGAGGGGCATCCATACGTAAACCACCAATAGAGCTTGATAATGAAGCTAACTCGCTGCTCGATTTAGCGGTGCGTTCACTAGGAACCGACTCTAAGTTAAAATCGGCTTGCTCTTTATCGGCTTTATTAAGCACAAAACCCTCTTCACCTGCTAATTCAAGGCGTTTGATATCGGCCATGGTAAAGTCATTAAACAGCTTTTTGTCTATCCAGTTAGCGGCAGAGCTTGGCGTATAAAGCTGCTTGTCGATTAACCATGTTTGGTCTTGATCAGCAAAGCGCACATAGCGGCCATTACCTTTAGCAAAGTTACCTAATAATAAATCAATCGATTTACCCTCAGATACCAAGTGCAATAACGTCGCTTCACTGTCGCTATCGTTGATCGCGGTTAAGCCTAAACGTGCATGTTTGCTCGCATTAGCGGTTTTCTTCTCCACTAATTTGCTATCTACCAACTCTTGCACAAACTTGCTTAAGTCAGCAACATTAAGCGGATAGCCATCAAGGTTATTAACTTGCCATTTATCACCCTGCTTTTCGGCATCTAATACCAGTTGATCACCCGCTTTAATAAACTTCACTTGTTGCAACTGATTGACATCAAAGTCGCTAAGCAAGGTTTGTTGCTGGGCTGAACTATCCGGCTTGCCAGACTGACTCACAACAGCGGCTACAACCGCAACTAGAACACCAACAAGTAATAAAACAATATTCTTATTCATCGGTTTTCGCTCCTTGCTGACTTACACAATTTGCTTACGCATTAGACGACGACTGACTAAGCCCAGTAATAGGGTTAGCAACAGAGGGATTAAAGCGATATTGAAAAACTTCAACCAGCTACCTAAAGCGTCGATGTCTTTATTTAGCTGATGCTGAACATCACGTAACTCTTTACGAATTTCGATACGCTGCTTCATAAAATCTTCTAGCGCTTTACTTTGCTCTGGATTTAACACCAAGCTATTGGCGTCACCACTATTGTTTTGCAGCTCTTGTAATTGTTTTTCGGTTTCATCCAAGCGCGCTTGTAGCTCTTCTTGTTTCAAACGAAACGCAGCTTCTGCTTCGACTTGTAACTCTTTAACCACATCGAATGGACGAGAGAACTTACCACGAGCACGAATACTGATTAGATCCGAACTACCCCCTAAGTTTTCAGCGGCATTTGAAATTAAGTCACCATTATTGGCAAATGGGCTCAGAATGGTTTGGCCAAAAAAGTTTTGCCGCTGTACCCAAAAGTTATCCGCTAACAGGTCTGAGTCGGCAACAATAATGACTTTTGCCTGCTCGGTTTGTTTAACATGCTCAGCACCTTCAACTGGTGTTTCATCTTGGTATGCCGATTTAATTTTACCGACAATACGTGCGGCTAGCGTTTTCGCTTCATTGCTTGATGCAAAACCACGTTGTAAATCTTGCGGGTTGCGGGTAAAGGCATAAGTATCAGCACTGGCAAAAGCACTGTGTACCGAAGATTGTAAAAGTGGCGTAAACGTAAATTCACTATCTTCTTTAGCGCTAATCGCACCAAATGAAGCACCGTTAATTAACTCAAGTGATGAAACCACTACATCTTGTTTATCAACGTTTTCTGCGCCTAAGCCAATATAACCAAAGTGTTTACCTTGACCACCCGTTGGCAAACGGATCTCAAGCGCTTTCATGGCATCTAGTACAATTTGGCTAGAATCAAATTCAACGCCCCAACCGGCTAACAAGTCATCAATTTCACTGGCATTACGGCCACCGCCCATCATGCCCATACCACCAGATTGCGCCGCCACTTCTGCATGCGGGTCAACGAAAGCTAATAGTGATTTACCAGCCATCACATATTGGTCAATCGCGAATTTTAGTTCGTCAGATAAACCTTTTGGATGAGCCAAAATCAACACATCGGTTTCTTGCGGTATTTCAGTAGCCGAAACATCAAGATTAGTTACTTGATAAAGCTGTTGTAGCTGCTCGTAAAATACCCATGCTGGCGTGCTTTGCGGCGGCATCATAGGGTTCATCGGATTTGGCTGTTGTTGCGCACCTTGATACGGTAAATCACCTAAGATGGTAACTTTAACCTTTTCCGGATCATTCAATTTGTAGATAAGTTGGCTAATGTCGTATTCCAAAAACTCTTCTTTCGACATATCGAAAAAAGGAATAGTTAACTCATCATCCAAACTATTGGTAGCACCTAAACCAAAATACAAAGTTTGACCTGCCGCACCGACTTGTGCCGCGGTTAAACCAAATGCAGAAGCACGGTCTTCATCTTCTGAGAAAGGTTCTGGATCGATCACTTGTAAGTTGATTTTACCTTCGCTGTATAACGCATATTCTTCTAACAAACTTTGCACACGGTTGGCATAGTTACGAATATGCGAAATACCTTCTGAGCTTTCTTGCGAGAAAAAGAAGTAAAGGTTAATCGGCTCTTCAATTTTATTGATAATGGCCTTTGAGCCATCCGATATTGAGTAAATCTGATTTTCAGTTAAATCTAAACGCGCTTTGTCAAAAACAAACGAGTTAATAATAATTAGGCCAAAAAAGATCAGGACTAATGCGCCCAAGCCTAGTGAAGATTGTAATTTTTTCATCTGTTAGGCTCCTTATTCAGCTTTTTTCTTTTCGATTAAGATCAATCCAGCTTTAAGCCAGATCGCCATCACTATCACAAAGTAAAGAACGTCTTGCATTGAGATAACGCCTTTAACTAAAGATTCGAAATGGCTGATAAAGGATAGAGAAGCAATGGCATCTAACATTACGCTTGGCACCACACCTTTGAAGGCACTGATCACCATGCTTGAGCCGCTTAATACAAACAAGAAGCACACTACAACCGACAAGATAAATGCAATCACTTGCGATTTAGTTAACGCCGACATACAAACACTGATAGCTAAAAAGCTACCTGCCATCAACCAACTACCCAAATAAGCCGCGAAAATAATGCCGTTATCCGGTGAACCAAGGTAATTAACTGTAATCCATAATGGGAAAGTCAACAGTAACGCCAAACCCAATACTGCCCAAGCAGCAAAAAACTTACCTAACATGGCTTGTAATGGCGTAATGGGTAACGTCATTAATAATTCGATAGTGCCGCTTTTACGTTCTTCCGACCATGTACGCATCGCCATGGCAGGCACTAGGAATAAATATAACCAAGGGTGAAAGTTAAAAAACGGCTGTAAATCTGCTTGGCCACGCTCGTATAGGTTGCCAAAGTAAAAGGTAAACACACCGCTTAACATTAAGAAAATAGCGATAAATACATACGCTACTGGTGTCGCGAAGAAACTGGAAAATTCGCGACGAAATAGAATTTTTGTCATTTCCATGATTTACACCTCCGCCGTTAATTTTCTAAACACATCGTCTAAGCGCCCTTTCTCGGCATACATACCGGTAACAGGCCAATTGCCTGACTTAGCCAACTCAAATAATGCATTAAATAAGTTAGCTTCTTGCTCTTTAGGAATAACGGTTACCGCTTGGTGAGTTTCGTCTTTTTGTACTTCAGCAACAAGCTCATGACCTTCAACAGCAGTTAAATCTGGAATTTCACTAAATTCGATTGTGATCGCTTTTTGATGACGTGATTTTGCTTCTAATTCTTGCGGAGTGCCGTCAAATAACTTTTTACCACCGGCAATAATCACTGCACGATTACAAACCGCTGTCACTTCTTCCAAGATATGTGTTGAAACAATAACAATTTTATCAGCGGATAAGTTTTGGATTAGTTTACGCACTTGATGCTTTTGGTTTGGATCTAAACCGTCAGTAGGTTCATCCAAAATCAACACTTTAGGATCGTGCATAATAGCTTGAGCTAAACCGACACGACGCTTAAACCCTTTTGATAAGGTATCGATATGTTTTTGTAATACAGATTCGATTTCTACGCTGCTTACAACGTGTTTTAAACGCTCGGCTTTGTAGTCACCTTTTAAGCCGCGAACATCGGCAATAAAATCAAGGAACTGCGCTACTGTCATATCACCGTAGGCTGGTGCGCCTTCGGGTAAGTAGCCAATTTTTTGCTTGAGTTCGATACTGTTACTCACTATATCTTGGCCATCTATTTCAACCGTACCAGCACTGGCTTCTAAAAAGCCGGTGATCATTTTCATTGAAGTTGATTTACCCGCACCGTTGGGGCCAAGAAATCCGAGTATATCGCCTGGTTGCAGCGACATGGATAAATTATCGACGGCGACAAAATCGCCAAAGTGTTTGGTTAAATTGTTTATCTGGATCATAAGCTTAATTATTTCTTTGTTGCCGTTACCAATTAAACGTCCAATTTAGTAACAACTAATAACTGTTACTAAACATCGAGAGCTAATTATTTAGTGGTTTATATTTGATTGCTAAAGCGGGTTTGTAACCATGTAGAGCAGGTTTTACAACTGTTAATACGATAGTTAAACAATATACCGAACAAGCGATATCCGACTCGGCCTAGCACAAATGCTTTTGCAATCAATACAAACTCAGTTTAGATAAGGTCGTAGAAAAGGCTTTTCAAGCAAAGTGTTACCGTAATTTATGTAAAATTTCGTAAATTACTTTCGGGCTGTTTTTCTACAAACTTTAGTTCGACAAGTTATATAGAAAAAGTTCAATTAATTTTTATTTTTTGCCAATAAGTGCAGCATGATCACCGCGCCTAATCCAGCAGCGCCTAACACCATGGTCATAATCATAATTTGATAACGCACCGCCACTAATGGCGAAACACCGGATAAAATTTGCCCCGTCATCATCCCTGGCAAAGCCACTAAGCCCACCGCTAATAAACTATTAATTTGCGGGATCATTGCGGTATGAAACGCTTTGATCTTGGCTTGGTTGGTGGTCTCTTCACTTACAGTAGAGCTTGCTGCTAGCTCGGAGCTAAAACGTTCGGCAGCTAAACTTAAGGTATTCATGGTATTAGCGAAATACATACCGGCCAATGGAATGATTAATTGCGGTTGATACCAAGTATCTGACTGCAAAACCAACACCACTGAAATCAATAAATGCACAACAACAGAAATACCCAAAGCGATTAACGCTGGCACTAAATAGCCATCAAGATGACGGACAGGACGAATAGCGATCCAAGCAGCCACAACTAGCATTAGCGTGATGACCGCAGCACTGATCCAAGGCGAAGGGTAATTAAATAAGCTAACGAGCACATAGCCCATTAAGAGTAACTGCACAAACATGCGCAGCGATGCTATCGTCAACTCACTGATTTTACCTTGCCAACGATGATAAATAAAAGCAACGAAAACGAGTGGTAATAAACACCACGCTAAATCTAACCAAGAAATGGATGCCAAAAGAAAAACCTAAAAGAACATGTTATCCCACTAGAATAACTCAACATCCATTTGATAGTCATCCCCTTGTTCAGGCACAAATTCAACACCCTGCACCCGCATGGTATCTTTTTGCACTTCTTCAACCACTTTGTTTTGCTCTTTAACTAAACGCTGCATAGTCAAAATAACTTTAGCTAACTCACGGTTGGTTTTGTCTGAATCATAAGTTGTGGTTGCCACTTTATCTATGGTTTGTTGGGTTAAATCGAGTATATAAAGTTCCTGATCCTCTTCCAGTCCAAGCTTAGGAATGTGCTGTTGTAGCTCAGCGTACATACCTTGTAAATGCTCATAACTTTGCTTGCTATTGGTATTTAAAGTCGCTGCGAGGTTAACTAATGTTTCTCGTATAGTCGAAAATGAATCAGACAGTTGTTTGGCGTGTTCAACAATTAAGGCTTGTTCCTCAAGTGCTGCTACTTTAGCATCCACCGCTCCTAACACGGCAGGAAACAAATCTTTGTAGCGGCCATAATCTTCAGCGTTATCTAACGGCATATTTTTAATTAACACAGATACACGTGGATAATTAATAATGGTCCGGCAGCCAAAATCCACAAAGCGATTTTCATGCTTAGTGGCATGCAACAATTCTTTTTCTAGTGGTTTGACGATGCCGTTTTGTGAATAAACATAATTTTGGCCATTTAACGTTAACGACAAACAAGTTTTTAACCCTAACATGCCAGTTAACGCAAAAAAACGCTCGGCTAAGGTTTCTATTTGCGTAATACCATAGGATTGCTCTATAAATAGCATGACTTGCCCCAACTCACTGTTCCCTCGCAATGCTTCCATTGCCATGTCTTGCGCTTGTTGCACTTGGCTGCTGAGTTGTTCAAATTCAGATAAGTTTTTTGTGAGAATTTGTAGTTTGGCTAACAGTAAATTGGCATCAAATGGCTTAACAATATAGTCATCAGCCCCTGCCTCATAGCCAAGCATCACTTCACGTAACGAGGTTTTACCTGACAAAAAGACCACTGGCACATGATCATATTGCGACTGGCTACGAATATCATCACAAACTTCATAACCATTGCGCCCCGGCATTTCTACATCTAATAAAATGAGCTGAGGTTGAACATTCGCGAGCTGTTCTATTGCTTCGTCACCTGAAAAGCAATGATGTAAAGTAAAATGTTCGGCGAGTAGCTTGTCTATGATTTTATGAATGAGTTTGTCATCATCAACAACTAACACATCGAGCAGCATAACCCTGACCTATTATTTTGATAATTAAGCTTATATAGTCGCGTTGCAACAGCAGACTTTCCGTCAAATAATTAAGGCACAGGATCAAGTATCTAGCAAATCAGTAATTTAATAAAAAGCTAAGTTTCATTCCTATCGTAAGCCGCCACCCAATTTAAGGCCTCACTGTAAGCACTGCCCAGTTGCTCATAAGAAATACCTAGCTTATTGGCTTCTTTGCTAGTGTTGTACCAACTACCCGACTCATAAAGCTTGATCGCTCGTAAAATAATACAGATCTGAGTCTCTTCTGACTCTCGCAAAGCCACCTCTATTTCTTTGGCAAGCGGCAACTGTTCTAATATTTGCGCCATGGGTTGATCTAATACTGCATCCAACAATGAAAAGAGTCCGGTTAAAAATGCCGATTCTGCCAATTTGCTGTTTAAAGGCGTAATTAGGATTTCACAAAACCGCGCTCGTAAGATGGCAACGCGGATCAACTCTTTTGGCTTATCAAAAGCTAAGACGCCGGTTGTTAAAATCGCAATTAATTTTCGAGTTTCCGACTCACCTAGATAAACAATTGCTTGTTTGATTGACGATATTTTTTCACGGATCGGTAATACACCCGAGTTGATAAAGCGCAGTAATTTATAACTTAGGTTAAGATCTTGCTCGAAGTATTTAGAAATATTTTTAACATTAATTTCCGGCTTTAATGTTTCACGATACAGACTTAGCAAAATATGTTTATTGCTTTCTACATCACGTTTTTCTGTCATTTCCGGTTTGCAGAAAAAATAGCCTTGAAAATAGTCAAAACCCATTTTAGCGGCTTCAATCACTTCTTGCTTGGTCTCGACTTTTTCAGCCAAAATTTTTATGTTTTTCCGTTCCGCTTTTAATTGCTTGACTAGTGGCTCTAGGTAACGGATTGGGGTTTGACTAATATCAAACTTAATTAGCTTAACAAACTTAAAAAAGCGTTCCCATTCGGCTTGGTAAACAAAGTCGTCTAAGGCAATGTGATAACCTTGATGAAACAATTCACGAATAGCCTCATAGACTTCATCAGTTGGTTCAACAGATTCCAGCACCTCAATCATAATTTGCTTATTAGGCAACATCATAGGTAGGCGCTTGATAAGGCACTCTTGACTAAAGTTTATCAATGCAGGTTTATCTGCGGTGAAATGTTTCAACCCTTGACTCAGGTGAGTACGGACAATTAATTTTTGTGTCGCTTCGTGTGGTTCTACATCAGGGAAAAAGTTCTCTGGCCCGTCTCGAAACAGCAGTTCATACGCGACAACATGGCCTTTGCGATTAAAAATAGCTTGGCGTGCTGTATAAACTTTCATAAAAAGGCGTTTCCTGATTTTTCTTAATTATGTATTTATCAATGACGCTTATCGACCAGCCGATCATGACAAGGTCAATAAAAGCGTAGCATATAATCTTCTCGCTCAGGTCTTATGGTTCATTGTCAGCGCTTACTCGCCCCAATCACATAATAGAGCATATGCTCATGGGGCCTCGCCGCTTGACGGCTTCCCCTAAAACCTGATCGCTTTGACTATAGTTGGTCGAGATCATAATCTTAGCCGCCATAAATAGACAAGTGCTTTTATAGCTAGTGGCGATGATTAGCCTAAATAATTAATGAAATCAGTATGGGTGGGTGATTATCACTCAGAAGTTAATTGATATTTAATCAGCTCGACGAGTCGTTTGATTTTGACATTGGATAATTGGCGATAATCAAAATAAGGACAAATCATTACATTATGTTGCTGCGACCAAGCAAACTCACCATTACCAACATCATCTTCGCGTAACAACCATGTCAGTGTGATCCCTGCTTGTTTGGCAAGCTGAATACCGTATTGCCGCCCACAAATAAGATGTAGGGTATTTTGCGGTTTTGATGAAATCTTATCCAACAATAAATTGGAAAAGATCAAGCTAGTATGACTATTTTCGCGTAGCAAGAAATTGTCGCGCAGATCTTGCCAACGAGCATAATCATTCAACTTTTCAGGCCAAAGTTCAGCGATAAACTTAGCATAAACATTAAAAATTTTTCGCCAATGATTACCTGTTTTATCGGCGATAAACTTAATCTCTCCCGCTTGCATGCCATGTACGCTGTCGAGATGTTGGTAAAACTCAAGCGGCGGACGGTTGGCAATGTAGACTTTTAGCTGGCTGTTACTGCAGCCTAAGCCAACCTCTTTTCCAGCTTTAGTTCCAACTTCTGTTACAGCCTCTGAGCGACTAACAATGGGCAAGTTAAGCTACCTTGGCTTGAGTGGGGGTTATATCTTCTGCTGCGGGCTGAATACACTTAAATGTTTCTTCTCCCATACGCAATAAGCTCGGTAAAAATATCAAGGTAAATAGCGTACTGACACTCATACCACCGACAATTACCGCCGCGATACCTCGATATAATTCTGCTCCAGAACCAGGAATAAGGAGTAACGGCAACATACCAAACAAACTAGTCAATGTACTCATAAGAATAGGCCGTAAACGCAAACGTACAGCTTGTTTAACCGCCTCAGTACGATGCAAACCTTCACGCTCCGAACTGCGAGTTTGGTGCACTAATAAAATAGCATTATTCACTACCAACCCTAACAAAATCACAAAGCCTATCATGGTTAATAAATCTAATGGCTGGAAAATAAACAAGTTAGTTATTTGTAACATAGCCACCCCGCCAAATGTCGCCAGAGGTAAAGCCAAGACCACCAATAAACTATCCTTAAAGGAGCGAAATAAAGCCGCCATCAACAGATATAAAATGGCTAATGCCAAAGCAAAGCTACCCGCCATTTGCTGTAATGTGGTATCTAACGCCTTCGCGCTGCCGCGATACGTAACCGTACCATCTTCTGGTAAATTCGCGCTAATGACTGGCTCAACCTCAGTTTTTAACATTTTAATTGCCTGTTCTAAACTCATATTATCAGGCGGCGTAACGACCAAGGTAATCGTGCGGCGACGATCAACTCGGCGGATTTGCGCAGGCCCAGCCGTACGCTCAATTTCGACTAACTCAGAAAACGGCAAGGTCGTGCTATTTGGCGTATAAACAGGAGTGGCGCCTAATGACTCAGGTGTCGTCCATTCAGGGGCCCGCAACAGCATACGCGCTCGGCGTTGGCCATCGAAATATTCACCTAAAAATAGGCCATCACCTAAAGCAGCAGTCATTTGCATAACGTCTTGACGTGCTAAACCGGCTTCAACTATTCGCCTTTTATCGGGGGTTAATCTCAATTCAGGTTCGGCAAACTCCAACCCAGGTA
The DNA here is from genome assembly GCF_003063625.1 of Saccharobesus litoralis. Classification (NCBI taxonomy): domain Bacteria; kingdom Pseudomonadati; phylum Pseudomonadota; class Gammaproteobacteria; order Alteromonadales; family Alteromonadaceae; genus Saccharobesus; species Saccharobesus litoralis. Next base: position 4,684,506 of record NZ_CP026604.1, read on the forward strand.
CAGGCTGAGTTTGAGCTGTGGGCATGACTTGCATAATTTTACCAAAACCGGCTTGTGCTGCCTGTAACGCTCGGTCAATATCATTGGCTTGAATGTCAATATCAATCGAACGCCCACCATCCAAGCGGCCAAATAACTCAGCTTGGCTAGCAAACGCAATAGTATCTGGAAAGCCTCGTAATATTTCACCGTTAAACGCGTTGACCAAATCAGGGATCTTATCAGGATCGGTAGCGGCACCACCGACGAATCCAAAGTTACCAAACAAACCTAAAAAATAATTACTCACTTGTGGCTCTTTGTTACCTTGATAATATTCACTGAGTCTGGCGTTAAGGACTTCGCCCATTTCTTGACGTGCCGCTTCAGCACTTTGCCCAGGCGGCGGCAAAATAAAACCAAAAATTAAATTACGATTGCCTTTCGGCAGATAATCGGCTTGCGGCAACAATGCCAATGTCGTAGTGACCGACAATAACATTAAACCCAATATCCATGACCAACGTTTTGCCGGTGAAGACGTTATGCGCATGATCCCTGCTGAAATGTTATCCCACCAACGTTTATGCGGATCATCATCCTTAACTTTAGCCAGTAAGCCAACGGAACCAGTGGGCAACACCAAAACGGCTACCAATAATGAACTCACCACAGCAATCGCAATAGCTAAAGCTAAATCACCAAATAGCTGACCAGATACATCTTTTAAAAATAAAATAGGAATAAAAATAGCTATCGTCGTCGCCGTTGACGACAACAAAGCACCCCATACCTGCCCTGCACCTTGCAGTGCTGCGTCTCGCTTGTTTAACCCAGCTTCGCGTAAACGGACTATATTTTCTAAAACCACAATAGCCGCGTCTAATACCATGCCAACGGCAAAGGCGAGCCCTGCCAAAGAAATGATGTTTAAACTGCGTCCGAGCATATCAAATACAACAAAAGTGGTTGTTAATGCTAAAGGGATCGCAACAGCCACCATGATAGTGGCGCGGAACTTACGTAAAAACCACCAAAGAACACCGATGGCCAATAATATGCCAAGTGCGAGGTTGTTCCGGACCAAGTCTACTGCGTCATTCACATAATCGCTTTCATCGTAAACTTTAGTGATAGAAACCCCCGCTTTGGGTAAAACATTTTGATTGAGATCGTCAACAATCACATCAACCTGTCGCATAATATCCAGCACGTTAACGTCGTTTTCTGGCACTATGTTCATGGCCACACCCCGTGAGCCAATCTGGTACAACACACCCACTTCGTCCTGCAAACGATAATCCACCGTTGCCACGTCCGACAACAGAACAGGCTCGCCTTGATAAGTTGTAACGACAATTGAACCAAAATTTTCGATTGGATATTTACCTTTAAAACGCAAGGTATATCGCCGGCGACCTACATCCGTAAAGCCGCCAGAACTATCTTGAATAGAAGACAGTCGACCAACTAACTGAGGAATAGTCACACCAACGGAAGCTAGCTTTGTCGGGTCAAAAACGATCTGCAATTCTTTTTCCAATGCGCCGTAAGCATTGGTTTTTGAAACGCCATCAATACGCTCAATACGGGTTTGGATAACATCTTCAATGTATTCTCGATAAGCGCGTATATCTTTGTCATTGCCCTCTACAGTTTGAATTGCAAACCAAGCAATTTCACCGCCAAACTCATCATTACCGACAAACAACACAGGCTCATCGGCATCGACAGGGTAACGAGGCACACGATTAAGCTGGTTCATGGTTTCCAGCAAAGCACGGCGCAAATCGACTTCTACATCAAATTTTAACGTTACCGTACCACGCCCTTGCCCCGCTTGGCTCTCAAGCTTGACTAAGCCTGGCACATTCTTTAAAACATCTTCTTGCTGTTCAATAATTTCAGATTCAACTTCCTCGGGAGCCGCTGAGCGCCAACCGGTCTGCACAACAATTTGCGGCCGCTCAACATTTGGGGTCATTTGCACAGGTAAGCGGAATAAGCTAATGATGCCAAACATGACAACCATGATTAACCCGACCACCACGGCAGTCGGATTACGTAGAGCTTGTTGGGTCAAGTTCATGACTTACAACTCCCGCACATTAACTAGTTTGCTGTTATCTTGTTTAACGGATACAGGCATGCCATGGCGCAAGCGTTCTGCCCCACGAATGATTACAGCCTGCCCCACAGTTAGGTCGCCTTTAACCGCAATCCATTGGCCATAACCATTACTTTCAACAACAGGCACTTGTTGAGCTAGGTTATCTTTGACAACAAAAACGGAGTTTTGTCCGCGACGCAATACCAAGGCATCTCGTGGTACAAGAAAAGCGGCATCTTTGTCTAATTTTGGTAAAGGAACAGCGACTTTAGCATTTCCCCCTACAGGCCAGTTGGTTTGACTAGCATCGAGCAAAACTTCCATGAGTCGAGATTGACTATCAGCAACAGGGACAACTTTACGTACTTTAAGTTGAGCCTGTCCCAAATCAGAATCAACTTCAATTTGCATGTTAGGTTGAACAAATTGCCATGCCGCAATAGGAACCATAACTTTAATATCAATATTGTTCGTATCCACTAACCGCAATAATGGATCGCCTTGACTCACTACCTCACCCACTTGACTCAGTCGATTAGTCACAACACCGGAGAAAGGCGCTTGTAATTGACTATAAGCCAATTGTAATTGCACTTTTGCTATATCCGCATTTACTGCATCTATTTTTGCCAAGGTCGTATCTAGCTCGGACGTACGTTGCTCCAATAAGGTTTTAGAAGCATTGTTCTGAGATGCAAGTCGAGTAAGGCGTTCTACTTCTTTTTGTAAGAATGTTTTCTGGGCTTGCAGCCCACGAATATTGGCCTGTTGTGTCGCCAAATCAAGCTTTAACCCACTATCGTCAAGCTTTATTAACTTGTCGCCAAGCTCGACTTTATCTCCGGCTTCTTTTAGCCACACGACCTGCCCAGCCACTCGACTGGCTACCATGGCGTCATTTCGACTGACAACAGTCGCACTGCGCCAAACACGAGCAGGAATATCGTTAGCTTTAATTTCATCAACGTGAACTAAGGCTGGCGGTTGTTCTGGATTAGCCTGTGATAGATTGGAAAAAGCCAATAAACTGACGACAACAGGAGTGAAGAAAAATCGTGAAAAACATGACATGCGGGAAACCCTAAATTCCATGGCAAACGAAAACTCGTTATTCTACCGAGATAGAAATCAAGTATACAGTAACGAGCAAAGCAACTAACCGATTTAAATGTTAACTAATCTTATCTTGATGAGAGTTTGCGTTTTCTGGAGGTAAAACCTCAGTTGAAGCCTCTGTAGATGCCACTACCTCATCCAATTCATCCCCACTGGAAATTAACAAAGCTAGCCAAAGGGTTTCTTCATTAGACTCCAATGCAATTTTAACTACCATGGTCAAGGGTACACTCAACAGCATGCCCACTGTACCTAACAACCAACCCCAAAAAACCAAGGATAAAAACACAACCAAAGTCGATATACCTAACCCTTTACCTAAATACTTGGGCTCAACGACATTGCCCATCACTGTGTTGATCGCTAGATACCCCACAGTGATCATACCTGCACCGCCAGGGCCTACTTGCAATAAAGCTAACAATATCGCCGGTACCGCTGCAATTATAGAACCAATAGTCGGAATATAATTAAGCAAAAACGCCAACAAACCCCAAAGAATAAAGTAGTCAACGCCAACCGCCCAACACAATACACTAGCACAGATCCCCGTTCCTAAACTAACGACGGTTTTAATGGCTAGGTAACGTTTTACCGACTCAAGAAAGCCATCGATTTTCTCGATATGCATGGCTGGATCATCAAACGCGACATGCAATTTTTTCTTTAATGAATCGGCTTCTAACAGCATAAAAACACTGGTCAGTAAAATTAGAAAAAAGTTAGCCAGTACGTTACTTAAACCAGACAAGGTATTTGTGGCGACTGACATTGCTGCACTGGGGTCAAAATGCTCAAGCACAAACGATTTATTTAACACTATGTTATAAACAGCCAAGGTCTCGACTAACCAAGTAAATTCATTTTGTAATTGCGCTTTATACACAGGGATATCAGCACTAAATTTACTCATCGATTGAGCAACTACGCCAGTCAACGTCATACCAACTAGTACTATCATGCACACGACGAGCAATACGGCGATCCCCTTAGGGATGTTAAATTTCGCTAAATAATTAATTAAAGGCTGACAGGTAATAGCCACAAAAACCGATAACAAAAATGGCTCTAAAATAGCAGATGCGCCGCTGACACCAGCAAAAATAATAATAATGGCGGCTACTGTCAGCAATAACTTACTAACGGCGGTAAATTGAGAATTGAATTGCATGATGCCAAGTCCATGAAGTTATTAGTAATTCACTTTAACAATGCCACATGAGCGTGTATTGTTGTTTTAAATGATCGTTAATTATGTGACTAACGTTAATAAGCCCGACAGTAAACTAAATATGAGCAAAAACCTAGCCCGGATCAGTATAAAAAATTTAAGACTGCGTACCTATATTGGTTTTAACCAATCGGAAAAAGAAAACAAACAAGACGTGGTGATCAATGCCCACATTTACTACGGCGCCGACCGTGCTGTAACAACCGATAACGTACAAGACGCAGTCAACTATAAAACTATAACCAAACGTATTATCCGTCATGTGGAAGATGGTCGTTTTTTATTATTAGAAAAATTAACCCAAGATGTTATCGATATTTGTCGTGACCACCCTTGGATTGAACAAGTAGAGGTGGAAGTAGATAAGCCACATGCATTGCGGTTTGCCGATTCTGTTTCACTGTGTTTAAGCTGGCAAAAGTAAGTAGAGAACTTATACTTAAAACATCGATATAAAGGTGACATTTTCGTCAAGCAATTATGCATATTCTCATCACTGGTGGTACCGGCTTTATTGGCTCTAATCTAATTAAGCAACTTAAAGCCCATAGTAAAATTACGGTAGTGTCTCGACAATCTTGCTTATGTTTCGACCGATTTGGCCATGATATTAGCTGTATTGATGACTTAAATAAATTACCCTCGTTAAACCAGTTTGATGCTGTGATCAATTTGGCTGGCGAGCCAATCGCAGATAAATATTGGACTAATCGTCAAAAGTGGCGAATAAAACAAAGTCGCTGGAACATAACTCAGCAACTTGTCGACTTATTTGAAAAATCCAAAATAAAACCCAAAGTTTTTATTTCAGGATCAGCCATAGGCTACTATGGTCGGCAAGCTGCTGATATTGATATAGATGAAACGTTTAGCCAACCTCATCATGAATTTACCTATGAGGTATGTGAAAAATGGGAGCGCGTTGCCAAGCAAGTCGAACAACACACTCGCCTGTGTATTCTCAGAACCGGCATTGTGTTAGGACGTGAAGGGGCATTGAAAAAAATGAGTTTGCCTTTTAAGCTCTACGCTGGTGGAGCATTAGGTTCAGGGCAGCAAGTCATGAGCTGGATCCATATTGACGACATGGTGGAGGCCATTATTTACTTGTTAAATAATGAAAGCTCTCGTGGCGTATACAACCTAACCGCACCCAACCCAGTAAATAATTTAGCCTTTAGTCAAGCACTAGCAAGCGCGTTAAACCGCCCGTGTTGGCTAACAATGCCAGCCGTTATGTTACGCTTAATCTTAGGTGAATTGTCCGATCTCATGCTAACAGGGCAAAAAGTAAAGCCGACTCGATTACTAGAGGAAGGTTTTGAATTTAGATTTACAGATATCGACACGGCTTTACAGCACTTATCTAAACCGCATCGACATTAAATAACGCGAAGCTAGAGCGTATTGATCTAAAATTTACTCAACGTAAATTTGCATCTCTTCGCCAATTTGTTTACGCATTTCCATCAACTTAACCGCAGAGGCATGCTGTTTTTTATCAGCTTCGGTTTCTGGCACCCATTCCGGTACGTTAATCGGTTGCCCTGACTCGTCAACCGCAACCATAATAACGATACAATGCGTGGTTAAGCGACGATTCATGGATTTAGGATCACAGGCATTAACTTCTAACGCAATGTGCATTGAAGAGCGACCTGTGTATATGACTTTCGCACCAACCTCAACTAGGTTACCAACATGAATAGGTGCCACAAAGCGGATCCCACCTGCATAAGCTGTCACACAATAACGGCCACTCCAGCCGGCTGCACAGGCATACGCGGCTAAGTCTATCCATTTCATTACGGCGCCACCGTGTACTTTACCACCAAAGTTAACATCTTGTGGTTCAGCTAAAAATCTTAACGTTATTTCTCTTTGACGTGGTTCCATAATGTTTCTCCCCCGTTGGCAACATTAAATATGGATGAAAATTAAATAAAACACCAGATGAACTGGCCATAAACTCAACTTAGCAGGATGTATTCCAATTAGTAACGAAGTGAGTAAGAAAATAAAAAGTTTGTTTGCTGACGATCCTGCTTTCTTACACCGCGGATAAATTTCGTTCTAAATGTGACAAAATAATAAACTTTTTGTAGATAAACTGGCTTGTTAGCTCTGCAAGCATAAATGCTCGCCTACACTATTTTATCCCAATCTAGCTAGCAGAATGAATAAGTCATTGGCTTATACGGCCAGTTAAGTCAGAGCTAAGCACAAAATAAGTGCAGCACCACAAGAGTGCATCGACTGGTATTTTCCAACTTGGTGCAATTAATTGATTTTAACACTGCCGTCTTTACGCCAAAAGACAATCGCAGGTATTTGCGTTTCCCACAATTCATTTGGATTCCAAGTGTATTCATTTTTGTAGCGGCGATTCAGAATGCGCATATCCAAACCCGATTTAACACGCGAAGCTTCAAAATAAAAATTATACTGTGGTGAAATAATGACTTCAGTTTGACTAAATGATTGTTGCTGATTACGAGTCACTTGTTTAACAATAGGTAATTCAGGGTTAGACGGGTAAAGTGATGAAACAATACCCTTTTCTAATGCTTTGGTTTCGGTGCAATAAAAATAAACACCGCTACCCACTGGAAAACGGCCGACCATATCCAAAAATAGCTTACCGAATAACCGGCTAAAAGTGCGCTCTTCTATTGCTTGCTGAATAAAGTCATAAGCTTGATAAACCTGTCGATAATCATGCTCAGCTTTAGTACTTAAAATAAACGACCCATAGGTCATGGGTATCCGTAATAAGTTTCGTAATTCTTGACTATGTGACCGTTCTGCATCCATCATCGCCAACATAAAATCCATTTTACGGGTTTCATACTCGACAAACGCATTTCTCTCTTCACGAGTATCAAGTTTTTTATTAGGTAAACCAATACCTAAGCGTAAATAATCAAGTGACTTTTTGCGCATGGTTTTCAGCATTTGGTCACGTTCATCTTGGCTTAAAACCCGATAACGGTCACCATTGAAAATAGCTTCAACTTCAGGCGAGTAAGAACCTATAGCGTGAACTAATGCAACCTTAGCAATCGGTTTTAATACTTCTTCGCGATACTTCATGCGCCCTTGCGGATCAAGCTGATTTGGCTCATCCGCCATGAAACACATAGAGCGTTCTGTAAAAATATCTTCTAAATTTTCGCGTAAATAAGGATGCTTAAATTGATGATTACGCCTAACTTCTTCAAATAAAGCGACAATTAACGCTGTGATGTAAATAGGCTTATATTTTTCATTTCTAACACAACGAACAACTTCATCAGGTAACGGAGAAGATAAAGCGATAGTCCCTAAAAATTGACTAAATATTTTTCGCCCGTCGAGTAAATCCAAAATGTTATCGGTTAGGCTATCCAATTGCTCGTATCGTTTGGCCTTATCATCTGACATTTTTTTTAGCAGTTGCTGTCTATCAGATTTAGCACTGTCTCTTAAGCGCAATAACTTCTCTAAATAGCGCTCTGATGACTTTTGACCACGAATAACCGGCAGCTTACCTTTTTCTTTCTTATAATTGTTTAGCAGGTCAACCTGTTCTTGGTATTGTCGAATGCTAGTAACTAAACTTTCTAAACGCTGGTGTTCTTCAACATAGTTCTCAAAGAATTGGGTAGCATCCGTGACTAAGCGAATATACTGCTGTTTAAAATCAGCAATTTTTTTTGATATAGCGCTAGCCATTGTGGGAATAGCAGACAGTCGTTCCGTTCTATACTGGTTAAAGCGTCTTAACTCTTGATTTTTCTTCTCTGCCATTGATTGCGAACATATCCTATAAATTACCGCGTAACGCTGCTTGCCATTTTAACAACGTTGAAACATAAAACAATCTAGCACTGGCATTGAGCGGCAATAATTACTGATTTTATTGTGTTTAAGGCTTAAATCACGGCACATGCTGCAAAACACCGTACCGCAAGCTTCGGACTGAAAATAAGATAAGCCAATTTAATCACCTAATGACTGCTATTCGAGTAACCTAATAAAAAATGCTTATTGAAAGAAAACTAGTACCTTAACTAAAAAGTTTTAAAGGGTTAAATTTATAAACATTTGCTAAATTGTAGTGTCAATTTTATATCGACAAACCTTGTATTAGCCGAAATAAATTCGGCCCTACAATGGAACGGGTCTTTAATCTTGCCCGTTTATCTACTTAGATTGTTAATAATAACGAGCTCAACAGGTCATAATTTTTGCATCGAAGTGCTAGATCGAAAATAGGCAAACTGGATAAATTGAAAAGTCCAAGGGGCTAATGAGATCCTACGCCGTGACATAAGTTGTAGTTAGATGCAGTATTGACGAAATGAGGAGAATTTGGAGCGGCTAACGAGACTCGAACTCGTGACCCAAGCTTGTTCTGCGTCGACCTAAAACTATCGTAAGATATAGTTTTTACTTAAATTATGATATTGAATAAGAGGGGAATTTGGAGCGGCTAACGAGACTCGAACTCGTGACCCAAGCTTGTTCTGCGTCGACATAAAACTATCGTAAGATATAGTTTTTACTTAAATTATGATATTGAATAAGAGGGGAATTTGGAGCGGCTAACGAGACTCGAACTCGTGACCCCAACCTTGGCAAGGTTGTGCTCTACCAACTGAGCTACAGCCGCTTAATGGTGCCCGGGGCCGGACTTGAACCGGCACGTTGTTACCAACGAGGGATTTTAAATCCCTTGTGTCTACCAATTCCACCACCCGGGCATCGGGTTTCACTAAAAGTGATTAAGTGGTACAAACTACAAAACTTTTCGAACTGTCCCGTAGCAGGTATGGCGCGGCATTCTACGGATTTTTATTTTCATGTAAAGCCCTTTTTTGAAAGTTTTTTTGCAGTTGAAACTGTTTGCTTACAAAACAGTCAATTTGTTCAATTTTTAGTAGCTTCTACGTCTGGATATTCAGTTTCTAACAGCAAAAGCGCCCTCTGACCAATTTTAACCTTAGGATTGGGAAATACGAGGTATGTATTTTTAGAAACCTGAATCGGTTTGCCATTTTGCCAACCGAGTAACTGGCCTTTAGCAATCTGGCTAAAATTTTTCACGTCGTTGGCAAAATTAAAGCGTAAGTCGGCATGGGTTTTTATTAACTGCTCGCTCACGTTAAATACCTGTAATTGATTGAAATCAGTGCCGGTTTTTAGCGGTATTTTGGTACTCGTTAAAAATTGAATGACTTTTTGACTGAATGACTCAAGTTTTGTTAGATCATTACAGCCAAATGGTACTGCTTGGCCTAATTCAATTGTGGCTGACAACGCATGGTATTTAATTGCCGTATAACAACTAAATGTCGGCACCACTTTATGCATGTTGATAACCGCTTGTATCGACGCATTGGCTAAAAAACGGTAAATATTCCATTTGCTTTGCTCCCCTAACACCACAGGCAGCACGGCAAAAAAAGGATAATGGCTGGAGCGAATTGAGCAATGTAAATCGAAATGAACCAGTCTGAGACGTTTATTTACAGAGTGAGTTAAGCCTACGAAGTGCTCTACCGCTTGTTTGATTTGTTGCGACCGTCGCGTTTCATAGCCTTGCGCTTCTTTTTCTTGTTGGGTTGAACGCTTAATCGCAAACAAACGATTAAGGTTATAATCAATAAACCGAGTATGGTGAAAAATCGCTTTGGGATTTCCTGCAATAAACAGTATGGGGCGTATTGGTTGCCAATCTCCGTCGAGTATTCCTTGTAACCAAACTTGATTTAGCTCAATTGGCGCTGTTTCATTGCCATGAAGCCCACACGAAATAATAACCGCAGATAATTGATAGTTAATGGATGTAGGGATTATCGAGTAGATCCCTGTTGTCAAACGAAAAAATTGCCAGTGAGGATTAGCGTAAAGTAAAACTTCACGTGAACATTGAGTTAACAGATCATCAAATAAATTAAAGTGACAACTCGCCAAAGCCTAACCCAACTGTTAAAACAGAAAAAGTATTGTCGTAGTTAGATTATAGTTGATTTGTAGAGTATGGAGGCGGAACCCGGAGTCGAACCGAGGTAGACGGATTTGCAATCCGCTGCATGGCCACTCTGCCATTCCGCCGATATGATGTGATTACAGATGTAATACAAAAATGAAATTTGGAGCGGCTAACGAGACTCGAACTCGTGACCCAAGCTTGTTCTGGGTCGACCTACTCAAACTTAACTAGGTTAAGCTCCGAGAAATTGGAGCGGCTAACGAGACTCGAACTCGTGACCCCAACCTTGGCAAGGTTGTGCTCTACCAACTGAGCTACAGCCGCTTAATTCGCTAAGGAGATAACTCCTTGAGAACGGAGACGCATTCTACAAATATATTTAAGCGAGTCAATCATTTATTTTAATCTTTTTGCTATCTGCTTAAAGCATATGCAATTTGTTTATTTTTCGTTCGTTATTTGCGGCCATGCTGCTTTTAAATAGACGACCATCGACCAAAATGTCAAAACCACCGCAATATACAATAATACCAAGGCTGCCCACTGTACCCATCCTTGCTCGCCAGATATTAATCCCGTCAGCGCCATTAGCTGCGCCCAGGTTTTCCATTTACCAATCGAACTAACCTGCACTAAGCCACGTTGTCCAAGTTCAGCCATCCATTCGCGTAAGGCCGAAATCAAAATTTCTCGGCTAACCATAACGATGGCCGCAAACGTGATATACCAAGCTTGAAAATAATCAGTTAACAAAATAAGGGCACAAGCAACAATTAACTTGTCGGCGACAGGATCCAAAAAAGCACCAAACGCAGTTTGTTGCTCCAATTTTCTGGCCAAATATCCGTCTAGCCAATCAGTGATAGCCGCAACAGCAAAGATAACCGCAGCCGAAAAATGAGCCCATTCAAAGGGTAAATAAAACGTGACTACAAAAACTGGGATCATGATAATCCGCAGCGTAGTTAGCGTATTAGGTATATTCCACATGAAAATTTACTTTAAAAATCTAACAGGGCGGATAGTCTCAATTATCCTTCTCAAGGTAAAGCGCTAAGCCAATACTTTTTTTAAAAGCAAAAAATAAATCGCACATTACCGGCTTATTTATCGCGCAGATGATCATAAACAACTTGTGCTAGCTGGGCACTAATTCCAGGCACTTTTGCGATTTCTTCAACTGTTGCTTGTAAAACACCTTGCAAACCACCCAAATGTTTAATGATGGCTTGGCGACGTTTTGCCCCAACACCAGGGATAGATTCCAATTTAGATGTTTTAGCCGCTTTATTGCGCCGATTACGATGGCCTGAAATGGCAAAACGGTGCGACTCATCTCGCACATGCTGAATTAAATGCAGCGCAGGTTCACCTGAATCCAATTGAATGGTTTGGTGATTACCCGCCATGATTAATGTCTCCAAGCCAGGTTTGCGACTTGTGCCCTTTGCTACGCCAATTAATGTCGGTTGCTTATACTGCCAATCAACAAAATAACTTTCAGCTTGTGCTAATTGACCTTTACCGCCATCAATTAATAGCACATCAGGGATTTTATCTGGGTCGGTCGCGTTTCTAAAACGCCGAGCTAATGCTTGAGCCATGGCCGCGTAGTCGTCACCAGGCGTAATACCTTCAATATTGTAGCGCCGGTAATCGGTTTTTAGCGGGCCCTCTCGATTGAATACAACGCAAGAAGCCGTTGTTTGTTGTCCCATCGTATGGCTAATATCAAAACATTCAATACGCTGAATAGGCTCAGCTAATTCTAAGGCTGCATCTAATGCTTCAAAGCGCTTTTTAATTGATAAATTTTGGCTAAGTTTACTTTCTACACCGGTTTGAGCATTAGTATTGGCCAGTTTAATATAACGCGTTTTTTCACCGCGTTGTGGCACAACGATCCGCACATTGCTTTCATGAAAATCGCTTATAGCTTGCTCTAAACCTTGCTGTTCGTTAATTTCAAACGGTAAATTGATTTCTTTACCCGGCTTGCGATTATGATCATTTGACAAATAAAATTGTGTCACAAAGGCGGTTAATATTTCCTGCTCGTTGGCATCTTTTGGCATTTTAGGAAAATAACTTTTACTACCCAGAATTTTCCCTTCGCGAATAAATAACACAAAAACGCAAGCGATACCTAAGTTGACATAACACCCTAAAATATCTAGCTCTTGATGATCACCACTCACCCACTGCTGCTCTTGTACTTTACGCAAAGCATTAATTTGGTCGCGATACAAAGCCGCATCTTCAAATGCCAAACGCTGACTGGCTTCATCCATTTTATTGACTAACGTTTCAGTAACCTGAGTATCCTTACCTTGCAAAAACAATTTCACTAACTGAACTTGTTCATCATAAGCTTGATCGGTTACATATCCAGGTACACAAGGTGCCGAGCAACGTTTTAATTGGTGTTGTAAGCAGGGACGACTGCGCGCACGATAATACGAATCTTCACATTGACGAACGGGGAAAATTTTTTGCATTAACCTTAAGCTATCGCGCACGGCTCCGGCAGAAGGGTAAGGTCCGAAATAACTGCCTTTTTCTTTACGACTGCCGCGATGCAAGGTGATCCTCGGGTGTTGATGCGCCGTTACCAGAATATAAGGATAAGACTTATCGTCCCGCAACAATACATTATATTTAGGCTTGTACTGCTTAATATAATTATTTTCAAGAATGAGCGCTTCGGTTTCACTGTGCGTCACCGTAATATCCATTTGATGAATATTATTGACGAGCGCTATGGTTTTAACTTCATTGACTGAGGTTCTAAAATAAGATGAAACGCGCTTTTTAAGGTTTTTAGCTTTACCAACATAAATAACATCCCCAGCCTCATTGTACATACGGTACACGCCAGGTTGTTCAGTTAATGTAGCAAGGAAAGCTTTATAATCGAAAGGGATGTGACTCACTGACTAAACAAAAAATTTATAATTTGTTAGCGTCTAGCATACCATGGCGGATTGCCAAATGGGTAAGTTCAACATCGCCGCTAATATTTAACTTTTCAAACATGCGATAACGATAACTATTAACGGTTTTAGAACTAAGATTTAATTGATTAGAAATATCCTGAACTTTCTCACCTTTAGTGATCATCAGCATTATTTGCAACTCGCGCTCTGACAATGAGTCAAATGGGTTATCTTCGTTACCACTGATTTGCCCTAGTGCCATTTGCTGAGCAATATCAGGCGCTAAATAACGCTGCCCTGCATTGACCTGACGGATCGCTTTAATCATTTCGTCTGGACCGGCACCTTTAGTCAAATAACCTGCTGCACCAATTTGCATAACTTTCGCCGGGATTGGATTTTCAGTATGAACTGTTAAAAAGATCACTTTGGTGTCTGGGCAAAAGCGTAAAATCTTTTTTGTCGCTTCAATACCACCAATACCTGGCATATTCATATCCATTAGCACAACGTCAGGGTTATTTTTACGACAAAAGGTAACGGCCTCTTCGCCCGTCTCTGAGTCACCTACTACTTTAATGCCACGCACATCTTCTAAAATACGTTTGATTCCGGTACGCACAAGCTCGTGGTCATCAACAAGTAATATGTTTATCAAGAGACACCTCTAACAACAAGATATGAAGTAAGTCACTGAGCAGTCACAAATTGCCCGTCGAGACTAAGGTTATTTATCTAACGAAGTTAACAAAATATTATGAATTGTAAAGAGAATTATTTGACAGAAAACGAAAAGATTAAGCGCTAAGCCAGCGTTTATATCGTTTACCGATAATTAAACAGATAAGATCTAAATAAACACACTGATTAACATAATTTTAAAAAATTATTAACGTTGAGTGTGGGAGGTAATTATTAACTTGATGATACACAGAAGGAGTGGCGGTGAGATAGGGATTTGAACCCTAGATACGCTATTAACGTATGCCGGTTTTCAAGACCGGTGCTTTCAACCACTCAGCCATCTCACCGCAATTTTAAATTGCAAATACGATAATTTGAAAGAGTGGCGGTGAGATAGGGATTTGAACCCTAGATACGCTATTAACGTATGCCGGTTTTCAAGACCGGTGCTTTCAACCACTCAGCCATCTCACCGCAATCAAATTATCTGTTCCCATGACGAGTCACTGGAACGGCGCGCATATTAAGACCTTAAACTTAGCTTGTAAAGAGCTAATTCATGAAAACTTTATCCAAATGGCAAATATTAGGTCCGTTAGCTTAATAATTGTTCACTTAGCGAAAATATCATCAATAAGGTTGAATTGTTAGCTCAATGTCATAATATGTCAGTTAAAGATGATCTTGAAAAGGATTGCGTTAGTAACTATATCAAGTACCATCTAGTAAAATTATTTTAAACACTCAAACACTTTATAATTTAAAGTGACAACGTTAAATGAGGGTAAACAAAATGGAAAATAGAACTATCTATACTCAAGGTTCTGCTTCGGTTCTTGAAACCAATAAGGTATTGCGTAATACCTACACCTTATTAGCCATGACACTCGCCTTTAGTGCGGTAACGGCGGGTATCTCTATGGCAATGGGCTTTAGCCATATGATGGGCTTAGTTTTCTCATTAATTGGTTTCGGCTTAATGTTTGTAGTTAATAAAAAAGCAGACAGTGCTGCGGGTATCTACTGGGTGTTCGCATTTACTGGTGTTATGGGATTGGCAATTGGGCCTTTACTTAACCACTACCTTGCACTACCTAGTGGCCCAACCATTGTTGCTCAAGCTTTAGGCACAACAGCATTAGCGTTTTTTGGCTTATCAGGCTACGCATTAACTACTAAGAAAGATTTCTCATTCATGGGAAGCTTTTTAATGATAGGTTTAATCGTGGTTATTGTTGCTGGCATTGCTAACATTTTTTTGCAAATCCCAGCCATGAGCCTAGCGATTAGCTCTGCTGTTGTTTTAATTATGTCTGGCTTAATTTTGTTTGATACTAGCCGTATCGTAAACGGTGGCGAAACTAACTATATTCGCGCAACGGTAGGCTTGTACTTAAACATTTATAACTTATTTACTTCACTACTTCATTTAATCGGTGCTTTTAGTAGCGACGACTAATTTAGTATACTGCTTTTACCACTACAAAGCCCCGCGAGTCGGGGCTTTGTTGTTTTTAAGTGTTGTTATTTTTAGATGTTGTGAATGTCGCATGGCAAAATTTTTACTCTTTGTAACCAGTGGTCCCGAAAATCAAGCTGCATACTCAGCATTGAATTTTGCGAAAGCGGTTACGCAAAAACATGAATTAGTTGGTGTATTCTTTTATGGTGAGGGGGTTTACAACCTCAATGGCTTAATGTGCCCACCAACTGATGAAATTAACATAGCAAAAGAATGGCTTGCTTTGACAAATCAATCGGTAAGGCTAATTGCCTGCTCAGCGGCAGCGCAGCGAAGAGGCATGCTCAATAAACAAGAAGCTGAATATCATGGTGTATCTGGAGAAAGTCTTTTCTCCCCCTGTGAGATCGCCGGTTTAGGTGAGTTAATTGTATTGCAGCAACAAGTTGACAAGGTAGTACAGTTTTGAAAACCGCAATAGTAAACAGACATTCACCATTTCAAATTGACGCGGGGCGTGAAGCGCTCGATCTGGCCTTAATTCTCGCAACATACGAACAAGATGTCGCCCTATTCTTTCAAGGCCAAGGCGTATTGCAGCTTAAACAGCATGATAAAGCTAGGCTTGATAAAAAAGACTACACTGCGACATTTAAAGCGCTTGAGTTATACGACGTTGAACATGTATTCGCGCTTAAATCTGACATAGATAAATACCAAGTTGACATTGAGCAATTAGACTTTGCCGTTACGCTGCTAAATAATCAAGAATACGCGGCCACCCTCGCCGGTTTCGATCAGCATTGGAGCTTTTAATGAGCCTCTTAATTAACTTAACTCGTATTTTAGATATTGACGAAAATGATCGCCTTGTACAATTTGCCACTGAACAACAAGCCAGCATTTTATTGAGTCAAGACGGCGTATACAGTTTACCTCAAGTCACTGTAGCCGCTGCTAAAACAGAAATAAGTTTGTACATTTTACACGATGATGCCTTGGCTCGTGGTGAAACAATACAAACAACGCAAGCAAACTTAACCAAGATAAATTACGCTGACTTTGTTGAGTTAACCTTACAGCACCACTCTGTCTTTAATTGGTAATGATGATGAAACCGACTTTATTATTTAATGGTCAAAATATAGAACTCGACAAGCATGGCTATCTTTGCCACATTGAAGATTGGAATGAACAACTGGCAGTTGAACTAGCCGCTACTGAAAATATCCAATTAACAGCCGCGCACTGGGAAGTGGTTAATTTTGTCCGCCAGTTTTATTTAGAGTTTAATACCAGCCCTGCGATGCGCGCATTAGTCAAAGCGATTGGCAAGTCTTTAGGGGAAGAAAAAGGCAATAGTAAGTATCTTTTTAAGTTGTTCCCTAAAGGCCCAGCCAAACAAGCGACTAAAATTGCAGGTTTGCCTAAGCCAGCTAAATGCCTCTAAGCGACATTAAATGCACCGTGCTCTCACCTAAATGCCTACATATTGGCACTTAGTGTTTCCCAAACACCCAGTGCCAAATAAGCAATGCCGAGTATAACGCCTACTGTAATCATCCAGTAAACTGATTTTAAAAAAAACCTGACTACGCCCCCTTCCTGCTTTTTACCACTCGAAGCCGTAGATTTCGCTTTTGCATCAGTACTTTTGGTTTTTTCTTTGTTATCGCGACTCATAAACGTTAATACCTTGTTAAATGATACTGTGCGATTCTAAAGCATTTTTTAGATAAAAAAAAAGCATTGCGTTAACAATGCTTTTTTCAAATTAAATGTAAGCACAATGCTCGTATCTTGCCTTAACGTCTTACTCGCCTAGTTGCGTTAAGCCACCCATATAAGGGATCAGTACATCAGGTACGCGAATAGAACCATCCGCTTGCTGATAATTCTCTAAAATAGCCACTAATGTACGGCCGACAGCCAAGCCTGAACCATTGAGAGTATGAAGCAACTCTGGCTTTTTCTCACCCTTACGACGGAAGCGAGCTTGCATACGACGAGCTTGGAAATCACCCATATTAGAACAAGAAGAAATCTCTCGATAAGTATCTTGCGCTGGTAACCAAACTTCTAAATCAAAGGTTTTAGTCGCACTGAATCCCATATCCCCAGTACATAACACCACTTTACGATACGGTAATTTTAACAACTGAAGTATTTTTTCAGCATGACCCGTTAATTCATCCAAGGCAGCCATTGAGTCTTCAGGCTTAACCAGTTGTACTAATTCAACCTTATCAAATTGATGCTGACGAATGAGACCTCGTGTATCACGACCTGACGAGCCAGCCTCTGAGCGGAAGCAAGGAGTGTGGGCAGTCATACGTACTGGCAGTTGAGCTTCATCGTAAATTTCATCACTTGCCACATTGGTCACAGGGACTTCTGCAGTCGGGATTAAAGACATACCTAAACCACTTTCTGTCGCCGGTTTGGTATGAAATAAATCTTCACCAAATTTAGGTAACTGCCCTGTACCGTATAAGGCTTTGTCATGCACCAAATAAGGTACATATAGCTCAGTATAGCCGTGTTCAATGGTATGAGTGTCTAACATGAATTGCGCTAACGCTCTATGCAAACGCGCAATTTGCCCACGCATCACGACAAAACGAGAACCCGATAATTTAGCCGCTGTTTCAAAGTCTAGGCCATTACCAACACCCGCACCTAGATCGACGTGATCTTTAACTTCGAAATCAAATTGCGGGATATCACCCCAAGTTGATACTTCAACGTTTTCATTTTCATCTTTACCCAAAGGTACAGAATCATGCGGTATATTAGGAATAGTCGCGGTTAATTGATTTAACTGAGTTAACACTTGCTCCAATTCAACTTTAGCCGCGTCCAATTTGTTACCTAAATCACTCACCTCAGCCAATAACGGCGCAATGTCTTGCCCTTGCGCCTTAGCCTTACCGATATTTTTAGAACGCGAATTACGTTCGTTTTGCAATTCTTGGGTTTTAACTTGCAGCGCTTTGCGTTGCTCTTCTAACTCTGTATAAGTTGCGGCATCAAACTCGAAACCACGAGATTGCAATTTGGCAACTGTAGCTTCTAATTCATTGCGAAAATGTTTTGGGTCTAACATTTATATTCCAATTAACTTTTAATAAATATCGCGAAGCGGCTACCTAACCAAACGGCCAGTAAGCACACACTTACATTCAACACCATATTGAAGCCAGCTTTTAGCCAAGCACCTTGCTGAAACAACAAATAAGTGTCCATCGAAAAGGTTGAAAATGTGGTTAAAGCACCTAAAAAACCAATCCCAACCAAGGTTTTCCATGGGATAAGCTCTAACAGCCCTTGTTCAATTAATCCGTATAAAATACCAATCAACAAAGAACCAAGTACATTAACTAACAAAGTCCCGTATGGAAAGCCTTTGCCAAATAAACTAAGCGCTAATTCAGACAAGAAATAACGCAGGCAAGCTCCTAATGCACCGCCAAGGGCCACAAATAGATAAATACCTAGGTTATTAAGCAAAGTTTAATTCCAATGGGTATAAAATTTAGAGTTATTATAACGAAGAAGTGAAATAAATATAGTCAAAGCGATCAGGTTTTAGGGGAAGCCGTCAAGCTTCGAATCCCCATGAGCATATGCTCTATTATGTGATTGGGGTGAGTAAGCGCTGACAATGAACCATAAGACCTGAGCGAGAAGACTATATCTATTCTGATGAATAAATTGATAGATAAACTTCCATTTATTATTTTGGCAGTTTTATCCAAAAACAACCGCCTTCCTCGCTCGACTCGTATCCCACTAACCCATCATGCAACTCTAATATCTTTTGACTTAGCGCTAAGCCTAAACCAGCTAAATATTCTTGATCAGAAGAAAGTTTACCAAATGCTTTAAACAAATTAGCTTGATCCGTTTCTGTAACGGTTTGGCCTTGATAGTTAATACGTAACCACAAGTAATCACCCGAATATTCACTAGATACATCTAAATACGAGTTTTCTTTAGCTAATGATAATGCGCTATCCGTTAAATTCGCTAAAGCTTGCGCTATTTTACTTCTATCTGCGTGCACGGGGTCAAAGTTAATATCAATTTCAATGTTTATTCCCCGCTCAGCAGCGCGAGCATAAATTTGCTCTTCAACGCCACGCCACGCGTCAATAATATGAAAGGTAGACCAATTTAAATCGGGTTTAGTTAGCAACTTAGCGTAGTGTTGCACGCCACCTAACATATTTAACATGTTATGGGTTGAACCTTGAATGGTCTCAATGCAGCGCACTAATTTATCGGGTTGGTCTTTAAATTGGCTTAAGGCTAAATCAATCAGATTATGAATATTACCTAATGGTTGGCTTATATCTTGATTCACCATATCAAGCAGTAGATTTTGACTCTCGTTAAACTCTTTTAAGCGCGCTAAATCTAATATACGGTCTAGGTTTTGATTAACTCGCGTGATCAGTTCTTCATTATTAAATGGCTTAGCAATGAAATCATTAGCACCGGCTTTTAGAAAAGCGATAGATTGATTTGAATTATAAACGCCACTTACGCCAATCACCGCAACTTCATTAAAGCCATGCGTTTTACGCAATTCACTGGTCATATCAATACCGCTTTTGCCATCCAATTCCCCGTCAGCGATCACCAAGCGGATCTGCGGTTCTTCATGCATAACTTTCAACGCTTGCTCGGCATTTTCAGCCGCGTAAACTTGCAATAGCTGCGCTTCGAGAATGTGAGTCAATAATCGACGAGCAACCCGAGAATCGTCAACGACCAAAACTTTCGTTTTCATGTTACGCAATAAACGGCGAATTGCTTCAATAACTAAAACAAAAGCGTTGGTGACTTTTTTAACAACGTAGTCAGATACATATTTATGACTCTGGATGTCTTCACGCATCGCGTCTGAAATATCTGCTGTTAAAATAATGGAAGGAATTTTAAAAGGCGCTATTTCATCCATGATCTCACCATCAGGAGAGTCAGGTAAATGCAAGTCAACAATCGCTATACAAAACTCATCGCGATTATTGGATAAATGATCAAGCGCTTCTTCTTTAGTGCCAGCTATTTCAAATGGCAATCCTATTTCATGTTCAATATGAGCAGCGATAATAGCCGCATAGGTTTTGGTATCTTCAATGATTAGGATTTTTTTCATAACAACGAGAAACAGCCAAACTAAGTTATCAACTTACGTAAGAAGTCATAAAGCGCACGCAACTTTCACGCAATTTTGATATTGCAGATAATGACCGCTAGTTTAACACGGAAATGTTGTCAGGGATTAGGCTAAGCTTTATTTTTATCAAGTAGTTATCAAAAGTAGCTGATTTTCAGCTACTTACCTTTATAAGCCTGCTCGTCAAGCGAACGTAAATATTCGAGTTTAGAAGCAATTTGTTTTTCTAATCCGCGATCAGTAGGGAAATAAAAACGGCTGTCGACAACCTCTGCAGGTAAGTAAGTTTCACCTGCAGCATACGCATTAGGCTCATTGTGAGCGTATCGATACTCAGCACCATGCCCCATCTCTTTTAATAAACTAGTAGGTGCATTGCGCAAATGAATAGGCACATCATAATCAGGCTCGTCTGCTACCTGACGCTTAGCATCTTTAAAGGCTTGATACACAGCATTACTTTTCGCAGCACACGCCATATAAACTGCCGCTTGGGCGATTGCCCTCTCCCCTTCTGCTGGTCCCACTCGAGTAAATGTGTCCCACGCATTGACCGCTAATTGCATTGCCCTTGGATCGGCATTACCTATATCTTCAGATGCAATAGCCAATAAGCGCCGAGCCACATAAAGCGGGTCGACACCCATTTTTAACATACGCGCATACCAGTACAGAGCAGCATCAGGATTAGAGCCACGTACCGATTTATGAAAGGCCGAAATTAAATCATAAAAGATATCGCCGCCTTTATCGCCCGCTGCTGGCCGGTATTGAAACAAGCTATCAATGTCTGACTGGGATATTACACGCTGACCTTGTGGATTTGGCTCTATCATATCGGCCAATGTTTCCATTGTATTCAGCAGGTTTCTCGCATCACCATTTGCAAGGTCAACCAGCGCATGGCCGATTTTGTCGTCGTAAACTAAAGTAGCGGCTTCTTGGCTTTTATCAGGACGCGACTTAAGCGAAGCCAGCACATGCTGTAGCTCAACCGATGAGTGTTTTTTTAAAAGGTAAACTCGCGCTCGGGATAACAAGGCTCGATTTAATTCAAATGAAGGGTTCTCTGTTGTTGCGCCAACAAAAATTACCGTACCATCTTCAATAAAAGGTAAAAATGCATCTTGCTGGCTTTTATTGAAACGATGTACCTCGTCTACAAATAATAAGGTTTTTTTTGCAGACTGCAGCGCGACAGCTTTGGCATTTTCAATAGCAGCTCGTATATCTTTCACACCTGAAGTAACGGCTGACAAGCGCTCCACATGCGCATTGATATAGTTAGCAATTAATTCCGCTAGGGTTGTTTTACCCGTGCCTGGCGGCCCCCACAAAATAAGTGAATGAACTTTACCTTGTTCAATCGCTCTACGCAGGGGTTTACCAATGCCAAGAATATGGCTTTGACCAATATATTCATCTAAATGACTAGGCCGCATGCGCGCAGCCAAGGGTTGGTTTACAGAATCGAAATCAAACACGGTAATTATTGACGTTGATCGTCTAACTCAACGCCCTCAGGCAAGCTGAAAGTAAATTGCTGACGTGTAAGTTGAGGTGCCATTTTAAATTGACTAAATTGATAATGGCTATTTTGACCTTGCCTATCAGAAACAACCAATTTATCGACCGCAGAAGAGCCTTTTACAAAAGTGACTTCAATCGATTCAACTAAACTTTTTTCATCTTTCACTCGAATTTTGAAGCGGTTGTCATCAAGTTGACTAACCTGATAGCCCTGCCATATTTCATCTTCTACTTTTAAAAGCAATAAAATAGGGTTATTAAGCAAGGCCTCCTTTAACCAAACCGCCGTCACTTGCTCGATGAATGGATCGTAAAACCAAATGGTTTCGCCATCACATTGTAAAATACTTTCGTCGGGCTCTTGTGTATGCCACTTAAACAAATTGGGTTGTTTTAATTGTGTTGAACCTGTCGCTGATTGTATTTCTACATTGTCACTATCAAACACTTGCTGGGTAAAATCACTGGTAAATGCATTTAAACCGGCAATTTTATTTTTTAACGTCTCAGTGACATTATCCGCCAATACAGATGTACTCAAGCTACACAATAGCGAAAACGTGAGTAGTTTGCTTTTAACTAAAAATTTCATAAATCGATTAATTACCTAATGTTAATCTTTTGGCGCAGCAGGTGCTAACACTTCACGTGCACCATTATGCCCTGCTGAACTAACGATACCGCTCATTTCCATTTGCTCAACAATATTAGCAGCTCGGTTGTACCCTATGCGGAATTTACGTTGCACACTTGAAATTGAAACTTTTCGAGTTTCGGTAACAAAAGCAACCGCTTCATCAAATAATGCATCATATTCGTTGTCACCATCGGCTTCCGGCACTTCACCCGGTAATAAAATTTCTTCTTCACCATTTAAGACATCGTCAATGTAATTTGGTTTCCCACGTAATTTCCAATCGGCAACCACAGCATGTACTTCATGGTCATCAACAAAAGCCCCGTGCGCCCGCGTTAATACATTCGAACCTGATGGCATATAAAGCATGTCACCCATACCGAGCAAAGATTCTGCGCCCTGCTGATCCAAAATGGTACGAGAGTCAATTTTCGAAGAAACAGTTAAACCAATACGTGTGGGTATATTAGCTTTTATCAAGCCGGTAATGACATCAACCGAAGGGCGTTGGGTTGCTAAAACAAGATGAATACCCGCAGCTCGTGCTTTTTGAGCGATTCGCGCGATTAACTCTTCTACTTTCTTGCCGACAATCATCATCATGTCAGCAAATTCGTCAATTACCACTACAATACTTGGTAGTTTTTCTAATTGAGGAGCGGTTTCATCCATGCTGTCACCGGGTTGCCATAACGGATCGTGTAATGGTGTACCCGCCTCAATATTCTCGACCACTTTGGCATTAAAACCTTTTAAGTTTCGTACCCCAACCGCAGCCATTAATTTATATCGACGTTCCATTTCTCCTACACACCAACGCAGAGCATTAGAGGCATCTTTCATATCTGTGACCACTTCACACAACAAATGTGGAATATCTTCATAAACCGATAATTCCAACATTTTCGGATCAATCATGATCATACGCACTTCTTCAGGTGTTGCCTTATACAAAAAGCTCAATATCATGGTATTAACCAATACCGATTTACCTGAACCCGTCGTACCGGCTACCAACACATGTGGCATTTTAGCTAAGTCTGCGATAACCGGTTTGCCCGCAATATCAGGGCCTAAAACCATGGTTAATGGTGATTTAGATTTGGCGAATTCTTCACCTTCAATCACTTCACTTAAGCGCACCGTTTCTCTATGTTTATTCGGTAATTCTAATCCGATATACGGCTTACCTGGGATCACTTCAACGACTCGTACTGCGGTAGTTGATAATGAACGGGCGATATCTTTAGACAAGTTAGTAATCGTAGACACTTTAATACCGGGCGCTAAATCCAACTCAAGGCGAGTAATAACAGGCCCAGGATAAACACCGACCACATCCGCTTTTATTTTGTACTCAAGTAATTTAGCTTCAACTAAACGCGCGACTTGATCCATTTCCTCTTGGGTGATTGGATTTTGTTTTTTGTCGGGACGATCCAATAACGCAAAAGACGGTACTCGTCCTTCTGGCTTAGCAGGGACATCAGGTAATACAGCAGATAAAGAAAAGGGATCGGTATTAGCAACAACTTTTATATGCTCTTTTTCTTTAGCAGGGACTTTTTTGGATAAGATAGCGTCATCACCCTCATCCACCGCTTGTTCACCACTTAATGGCAATTGTGGTTGCATGTTTTCGGCAAAGGTTTGCTCGTCTTCTATTTCGACATCGACCGTCGATAAACTGGGTTCAACTCTGTCCTGCTCAGCCACCAATTCTTCAATGTCGACTTGCTGTTCATTAAGGACTAACGGGGTTGATTCTACAATATCGTCAACATTTGGCGCTTGCTCTGCAACTTTTTTCCAGCGCTCTAAACTTTTATGCGGTTCAGTTGGCTCTGACGCGTCAGACTCTTCTGTTGCTTCCAACTTACTGAAATTTGGTTCTTCATCAATAGCAAAAGGCGGCTGCTGTGGATCAATCTGCGACTCGGGCGTTTGTTCTATCGCTTTGTCTTGAGCGCCATCTTCAAAATGAGAAAAAGTTTCGTTTTCACTAGTCGGTTCAGGTAACTCGCTGTCTGGTTTCGTTGTTAACTTAGCGTATAGTTCAGCGGATTTGTGCCAAAGCCACAGCGCCGAATTAATCGTAACATTGCCTGTATTATCAACTAACTCTAACCATGACAAGCCGAACAATAAGGTTATACCTGTGCAAAAAAAGCACAGCAATAACAGTGAAGTACCAACAAAATTAAGGTAAGGCAACAACGTTTGGCTAATGGCATCACCCATTAAACCACCAGAAGAGAAGTAATAAATGTCGTTAACATTTAGGCTAGCGGTTGATGTGGCTGCAATAATAATTAATAACAAGCCAATAATACGCAAACCCAAAGCTAAAAAGTCAGTTTCAAAAAAGCTTTGATGTCGACGAAATATGGCCCAACCTAAATAAGCAACGGCAAGCGGCACAACGTAGGCAACAACACCAAGAAAAGCAAAGAGCAAATCAGCCATCCATGCGCCAGCAGCGCCACCCGCGTTTTTTATATTGACGTGATAGGTAGATTGACTCCAACTCGGGTCTTCAGGCGCAAACGAAAATAACGCAATTTGCAAAAAAACAGCAAACCCTGCTGTTGCGATTAAGCCGACTTCCAACAGTCGTTGCACCCCTGTCATGGGTGATTTTAGTTTTACTTCCACTAATTGCTACTCAAATCCTGATTAGAGAAATTCGAGGTTATTTTCGCACGCCTATCGCCAAGGTTAAAGATTTGCTTTGACAAGTTGGCTTAAAAATTCGATATGTGCAGGTTGGGCGTTTAACGCAGGAATATAACGATATTCCTCACCACCCGCGTCAAGAAACACAGATTTATTTTCTTCTGCTATTTCTTCTAACGTTTCTAAGCAATCCACAGAAAAAGCGGGGCAAACTAAATCAACACACTTTTGGCCTGTTGTCGGCAAATGTTCAAGGGTTTTATCTGTATAAGGCTGTAGCCATTCTTCTTTACCTACACGAGACTGATAACACAGCATCCACTGATTGTTATTTAACCCTAAGTAGTCAGCAACATCCCTAGCCGTTTGTTGGCAATTGGCTTGATAAGTATCGCCTAAGCTAACATATCGCTTAGGGATACCATGAAAAGAAAACATCAATAAATGCTGCTTACCTGTCTGTTGCCAATATTGCTCAATACTCTGAGCAAGGACTTTAATATATTCTGGGTGATGGCTATAACTATTGATAAAACGTAAGTTAGGTAAAATACGGCGACGCATAAAGTCTTTTGCTATGACATCAAAAGCAGCAGCGGTAGTGGTAGCTGAGTATTGCGGGTACAAGGGGATAGCAATGATGTCATCAACCCCTTTCTCGATTAACTTATCGATAGCAGAAGAGATAGAAGGATTACCATAAGTCATGCCAACTTCAACGGGTATCGCATGCTCGCTTAAAGCAAGTTGTAAGGCGTTTGCTTGTTCGTAGCTAATGCTACGCAGTGGTGAGCCTTGCTCGGTCCATATGGTTTGATAAGCATGAGCCACTTTGCGCGGGCGTACATTTAAAATAATGCCACGTAAAATAATTTGCCAAAGCCATTTAGGATAATCAATAACCCGCTGATCAGACAAAAACGCTTTAAGATAGGTTTTAACCGCTTTTGGGGTAGGCGCATCTGGCGTACCTAGGTTAATTAATAAAACACCTTTTTTATTATTCACTACTTGCTTCCCGAATATTAACAACAGCTATTATACGCTGAATATGAGGCTAGAGTTCAATGCTAATTCCGTGATTCTAACCAAACACTGACCTAACTCAAGTGCATAAAAACCAATCAATATAGCCAAAACAGTTATAATTTGGAACTCAGTCTTCATTTTTGTAGTAAAGGGCTAGCACTTTTAGCTGTGACTAATATACTTACATCAGTTTGATTTGATCACAGAATGAAGAAGAGTAAGTGAAAGATAAGATTCTGATCATTGACGATGTACCTGAGATTTGTTCACTTTTAACGATGCAGTTAGAAAATGAATTTGAAGTCCATGTCGCCAACGATGGTATACAAGCAATAGAAGCCTACCAAGACCACCAATACCTATTGGTATTACTCGATATTGAAATTCCGGGCATGGATGGTTTTGAAATTTGCCAAGAACTTAACCAAATAGATAAACCTCGTAAACCATCACTTATTTTTATTTCTGGTCATGACGATGATGAAACCACATTGCGCTGCTTCGAAATGGGTGCAGACGATTTTATCTCGAAAAACACCGAAACCAGCATTCTTAATAAAAAGCTAAAAGCCCTCGTCCGTTATAAACGTATGGTTAGTGCCTTACACCAAGAGGAAGAAAACCTCACCGAGCTTGTTAACACAACTATGCTGCAGGCTTCATTCTACGGCAGTTGCTTGAATTTAATGGCTGACATTCAACTGGCTGACAGTGAAGAGCGAATAGCACAAATTGTCTTTAGTTTTATGCAAAGCCAAGGTTTGAAAACAGCTTTTAGCTTTAGTCATGACGGCCAAACTAACTACTTTGATCAAGTGAATCGACTGTGTAGTCCAATCGAAAAAAAGGTCTTTACCCTGCTAAAAGATAAAGGCCGAATTTATGAATTCAGTAGCCGTTTAGTTCTTAATGACCAACACGTATCATTACTGATTAAGCAAATGCCGGATAGCCAATCTACACAATACGGTTTGTTAATTGACGTTTTGGCGAAACTCGTACCGGCAATTGAAATGCGCTACCGCGCACTGATAAACAACCGGCAACTACAACTTGCCCAACACTCGCTGCAATCAACGGTCTCCAATATTCAAATGGCGGTGCAAGAGATGCAAGAAGAGCGCCAAAAAATAATAGACGATATTGTCATGAAAATAGGTCTTAGTTTTCATGATATGGACTTCTCTGACGATCAAGAGCAGTTTCTTATCAAACTCATCGAAACCAGCGTGATGGAACAAGCCGACAATAACGACAAATTTGTCAGTATTAATCAGCAACTGACACAAACATTGGATTCGATCCACCCTGAAACCTTAACACCACAATTTACTGAAGACGGCGATAGTGGCAGTGGCGATATCGAATTGTTCTAATTCAAGTTTTAGTCTATGCCTTACTCAACCGGCATAGACTATAAAAACGCCACCTTCCTTCTGTCAGCTAAATTCGTTTGGCAACCTTCTAACTAGGTCAAAAAAACCTCAAGCTTCAACAGACTGTACCGATAAATTAATTAATATTAGTTATGGTTAGCGGTACTTCATGGCAGACTCATCAAATTGCAAAACCTATACAAGCAATACAAAAACACTTATTAGCATTGCCATTCTCGCCCTACTCTCTTTGAATGTTAGCGGATGCGGGCAAGCTATTTCACAAGTCATGACACAATCGAATACACCCGTACCCGCCACAACCAAGCAAGAAATAGCTAAGCGTTATCAGCAAAAATTTGTATTTGGTGAATGGCGTTATCAAAGTGTTGAAGATAAACCGGGTGAGCTTAAGGTGTTTATTCAAATTCCTAACAAACTGGATTTACCAGAAGAACAAACCCAACAATATATTCAGTCCGTTATTTGTCCACATAGCAGCGAAGAATCGATTTGGCAAAGCTTAGCCGATGTCCGCTTAACCGTTAGCTTGTATAGTGCGCATAAATCGAACTCCATTAGTGAAACCTGTGTCAATCCTTTAGCTTAAACCGAGTAAAGCTTTAGCCAAAACCAAATTGTAGATTTGGTAAGTTAAGCTACACAACAATGCAATGACCCATTAAAAGAATGTGAGAGCAACAAAAATCCCTGTATTTACAGGGATTTTTTATTTATAAATAGCAAACACAATCCCTACTACAAAAACACCCTATGCAATCCATTTTAATAACCGGCTGCTCTAGTGGAATTGGCGAACATGTCGCCAAGCGCTTGCATCAGCAAGGTTACGACGTACTCGCAACAGCTCGTCAATCACAAGATGTCGAAAAACTAAAACAAGCTGGCTTAAAAGCCTATCAGCTTGATTTGCAAAATGAGCAAAGTGTAGAGCAAGGTTTCATTTGGGCTGTCGAAAATGCGCAAAATAAGCAAATTGATGTTTTGTTTAACAATGGCGCTTATGGTCAAGCCGGTGCGTTAGAAGATATTTCGCGCTATTGGTTAGAGCAACAATTCGCCTGTAATGTTTTTGGCTGGCACCAATTAAGCAACTTATGCATTAAACACATGCGCCAATTCGGCAGTGGTAAAATAATTCATAACTCGTCTGTTCTTGGTATTGTGTCTATGCCGTTTCGCGGCGCTTACAACGCCTCCAAATATGCAATAGAAGGGTTAGCAGATACCCAACGCTTAGAACTCGCTAATACAAATATTCATGTTAGTCTTATCGAGCCGGGGCCTATTCTGAGCCAGTTTCGAGCCAATGCCATGGCACAAATTGAAAAAAGTGTTGATATTGAAAATAGCGTTTATACACAACAGTACCAAGGCATACTAAACAGACTAAAAAAAGAAGGACCGGCAGCACCTTTTACCTTACCACCGGAAGCTGTATATAAACGAGTGGAACGCATACTGAAAAGTAATAAACCTAAACCTAGGTATTACGTAACGTTTCCAACTTACTTATTTGGTTTTTTAAAACGAATATTACCAGCCACTTGGCTAGATAAAATAATCGGTTCAGTTAAAGACTAAAGTGTTTTACGCCCTGAGAAGGCATGACCTAAGGTTTTGCCATCGACCATTTCTAACTCACCGCCAACCGGTACGCCTTGAGCAATACGGCTGACTCTAACATTATGTTGCTGAGCGATTTCAGCAATGTAATGGGCGGTTGCTTCACCTTCAACCGTCGGATTAGTCGCTAAAATAAGCTCTTTTACTTCTGTAGTTGCCATAAGATTCGCTAATCGGTCTAAACCAAGCTCATCGGGTCCAATACCGTCGAGCGGTGACAATAAACCCATCAATACAAAATAGCGACCTTGAAAATGCCCCGTTTGCTCGATAGCAGCAACGTCAGACGGCGTAGCAACCACGCAAATTTCACCATTGAGTTCTCGGCGTGGATTAGCACAAATATCGCACAATTCAGACTGCGTGTAATTACGACAGCTAGTGCAGTGCTGAATACCATCTACAGCTTTGGCGAGTGTTTTAGCGAGCTTTTGCCCACCTAACCTATCACCTTCTAATAAACTAAACGCCATGCGCTGGGCAGACTTTGCCCCAACACCGGGTAAGACTTTAAGTGAACGAATTAAATCTTCAAGTAATGGAGGAAAGGACATGTGACAACAATTAAAAATTTTTGCACATGCTACCACAGGTTAGATAATTTACTATATTAGGCATAGCTAATTTCTATTTGCTGATGGCTAGTATCTCTTGTGTCTAAATGGCTTTGCCATACCCCAACCGCCCCACACACTTGCTTGTCTTGTACAACAAAACATATGTTACTGCGCTGCCAAGGAGGGATAGCGTACTCATGCATTAATTTTTTAACTTGGCGCGAACCTTGACGACCTTGAGGTTGACAGCGAACAGAGCCTGCCAAGCGATTCGTTATCTTAACTTCATGGCTATTAACAATATTAATTGTAAAGCTTGCCGAAACACCATCAACCACTTGCAAGAAAACCTTATTTTTCACGTCTTGTGTTGATAAAACTAAGTTAATTTCTGGCAACGCGGCTACCTTAGCTATTTGACTATTGGCAATCAAAAATAATGTATGTCGATAGACACGAAGCTGTACTTGGCTCAGTTTAATATGGGTATCGGCATTGGCTTCCTGCACAAACAACTGCTGTTGAATTAATTGCATTTGTTGCTGGCTTGGCGCATCAACACCATGGCTTGCCAACCAGCAACGTAACAAGGCGCGTTGTTTGGCCGGTGATAGTTCTTTAAATGCGTTAAGCGAGAGCTTATCAATCGCATGGCCGGGTAATTGCTCCAGTAATACTTTTAGCGAGTCAGCCATACCAAGCTCGCAAGGCAAAGCCTCACATTTCGCACCTTGCAACAGCTCTTCAGCAAGTTCAGTGACCAAGTCATTATATTCCGCCGCTAGCTCAGCACTTCGATTCACACATTGACTAAAGCCTGACCAACGCGTTTCCAACATAGGTAAAATTTGATTACGCAAAAAATTGCGATCAAATTGATTGTCAGCATTACTTTCGTCTTCGACCCAAGTCAAATGATGGGATTGAGCATACTGCACCAACTGTTGCCGTCGAACATGGAGTAAAGGTCTAACTAATTTAATGCTTGAGGTTAATTGTCGTTCTGCTCGCATCGCAGCAAGACCTTTAGGACCACTACCGCGTTTTAAACGAATAAAAAACGTTTCAACTTGATCATCCATGTGTTGCCCGGTTAATAACAAAGCTGGACTATTCGTTTGCTGCATAATCAACTGCTGCATAAGCTGATATCTAGCCTCTCGAGCTTGAGCTTCTAAGCTAGTTCGAGTTTTAGTTGTTATGCTTGCTTTAGCCGTTAACAAGGTTACGTTCAGCCGTTCGCACATTAATTGACAATGGTGTTGCCACTGCTCAGCATTTTTCGACAAACCATGATTAATATGGATCGCGTATAACGGCTGATCGGCTTGACGCGCCATCGCAGCCATATGCAACAGCACACTGGAGTCCAGCCCACCACTTAACGCAATAAAAATAGGACATGGTTGATTTAAGTAATATTGTACTTGGGTATTAAGCTTAGGCATTAGCAATTGGTTAAAACGTTAGCAAAGACATAAATAAAGCTAAAAAAAATGCCGCAAAAGCGGCATCTTAAACAAACGAAATTACGCTATTCGATTAACAATAACCGAATGACATCAAACGTTGATAACGTTCTTCCAATAATGTCTCGACTGGTTTAGCTTTTAGCTCAGCTAATTGCTGCGAAATAGTCTGCTTAATATTGTGCGCCATAAAATCAAAATCACGATGCGCGCCGCCTAACGGCTCGTCAATAATATCGTTGATCAGATCCAGTTCTTTTAATCGTTGCGCTGTGATCCCCATGGCTTCAGCCGCCAAAGAGGCTTTTTCAGCACTCTTCCACAAAATTGATGCACAACCTTCAGGAGAGATAACAGAATAGGTGCTGTATTTAAGCATGTTAACGCGATCACCAACACCAATGGCTAGTGCACCACCAGAACCACCTTCACCAATAACCGTACAAATAATAGGCACATTTAAAGCTGCCATTACTTTCAAGTTTTTAGCGATAGCTTCGCTTTGTCCACGTTCTTCAGCACCAACACCTGGGTACGCACCTGGCGTGTCAATGAAGGTAATGATTGGCATTTTAAAACGCTCAGCCATTTCCATTAAACGCAATGCTTTGCGATAACCTTCTGGACGCGGCATACCGAAGTTACGACGAATTTTCTCTGCTGTATCTCGGCCTTTTTGCTGACCGATCACAACAACCGGTTCGCCGTTAAAACGAGCAATACCACCAATAATTGCCGGATCATCAGCAAAAGCACGATCACCTGCCAGTTCATCGAACTCGGTAAACATTAAATCGATATAATCTTGGGTATAAGGACGCTTAGGGTGGCGGGCAATTTGTGCGATCTGCCAAGCGCCTAAATCAGAGAAGATTTTTTCTGTCAGCTCATGGCTTTTCTGTTTTAAGCGAGCAATTTCTTCTTCAATATCAATGTTAAGGTCGCTACCTTGATTAACATTTTTTAATTCTTCTATTTGCGCTTCAAGCTCAGCAACGGGTTGCTCGAAGTCTAAAAAATTCAAACTCATTCAGATCTACCTGTGATTGACTCTACTCAGCGTAAGGAAATTGTTGTCGAGAACGCTGATATTATCTGGATTTGCTCTTAAAAAATTCGGCTTATTGTATTTAACCACCTCTCGTAAGGCTAGTGTTTTTGACAAATAAACCTGTGTTTTATAAAAAACGGGACTATTATACCGTTTTTTTAGCATTATCTGGTCTAGCCTTTTTTAACTTTCATAATCAAAATACACTTGTTCTTCACCGACAATTTGTTGTAAGTCATATATCAATCTGTCCTTAGGCGTAATATACCAATTAACACCAAACTTGATATTCGCTTGGGCTTTATCTGTTTTGTATATTGCCTTAACCGGTACAGAACCTTGATGGTAATTCTCCATCACGGCTTTTAACTTACTGGTAAAACCGTCAGTCAGCGTACTTGAGTTGATATGAAAAGTAAGCGATTTAACCGTTTGCTCACGCGCGGCAACTATGTCTTTAACCTCTGATGCCCCCATCATATTGGCATCGCTATAATCATCAAATTGCACGCGACCTTTAACAATAATGATTTTATCTTTCTGCAATAATTCTTCTGCTCTATCATAATCATCAGGGAAAAAGCGTACATCTATACGCGCTGATTTGTCATCAATGGTGGCAATGGCCCAACGCCGGCCTTTCTTGTTGACCATCACTTTAACCCCTAGTATTAAACCAGCAGCAGTTACCTCTACCCCTCTAGGCGTGGGTTCTAAATCAGCGACTTTACAATTCACATAATGACGTAGCTCTTTACGATAGCGGTTGATTGGATGCCCAGTTAAATATAAGCCTAGCGTTTCACGTTCCCCCTCTAACCAAACCTCTTCTGGCCACTTAGGTACATTGGCAAACGCTTTTTCAACATCTTCAGGTTCTGTGGTTAACACACCAAACAAATCATCTTGACCCATTGCTTGATCTTTATGATGTTGATCGGCGGCCTTTAACGCATCATTTAAACTAGCCATCATAGCCGCGCGATGAGGGCCCAGTTGATCCATAGCACCCGCTTGCACCAACTTTTCTAATACCCGTCGATTCACTTTTTTCAAATCAATCTTGGTACAAAAATCAAATAAATCGGTAAATCGCCCCTGAGTTTCTCGTGCATGAATGATAGCTTCAATCGGTCCTTCGCCTACGCCTTTAATTGCCCCTATGCCATAAACTATCTCACCTTTATCCGTCACGGTGAACTTATACTGCCCAGAGTTAACATCTGGCGGCAATATTTTAAGGCCCATTCGTTCACATTCGTCAACTAACGTCACCACCTTATCCGTGTTATCCATATCCGCAGACATAACTGCTGCCATAAACTCCGCTGGGTAGTGAGTTTTCATCCACAAGGTTTGATAAGAAACCAAGGCATAAGCCGCTGAATGCGATTTGTTAAATCCGTAACCGGCAAATTTTTCTACCAAGTCAAAGATTTTCATGGCTAATTCGCCATCTATGCCGTTATTAATTGCTCCTTCTTCAAAAACAGCACGCTGTTTAGCCATTTCTTCTGGCTTTTTCTTACCCATGGCACGACGTAACATATCAGCGCCGCCCAACGTATAACCAGACATGGCTTGCGCAATCTGCATGACTTGCTCTTGGTAAAGAATAATGCCGTACGTCGGTTCAAGGATCTCTTTCAAACATTCGTGTTGATAGTCAGCATCTGGATAAGAAACTTCTTCGCGACCATGCTTACGATCAATAAAATTATCAACCATACCTGATTGCAAAGGCCCCGGACGAAACAGGGCGACAAGTGCAATCATATCTTCAAAACAATCGGGCTGCAGACGCTTAATCAGGTCTTTCATACCCCGCGATTCGAGCTGGAACACGGCCGTTGTTTCAGAATTTTGTAATAGACGAAAGCTAGCGGGATCATCAATAGGAATAGCCGTAATATCAATTGGCGGCTTGCCTCGCTTAGCATTTCGCACGTCAGCCATATCAATTGCCCACTGCAAAATTGTCAGTGTGCGTAAGCCTAAAAAGTCAAATTTAACTAACCCTGCGGTTTCAACATCATTTTTATCAAA